>NC_020300.1:1357500-1596490 GCF_000341355.1 Bartonella australis AUST/NH1 | reverse complement strand
CGAAAATTTTAACTCCTTGTTAATAAGTGTGCATATAACCTCGAAATTTCTTATGGAAAGAAAAATTTGAGAAAACTCTTCATTATTATGCACAAATTGAATGACTGAAGCGGATAAATTTCTCTTAGAATTTAAAAACGGGGATAACATCTCTAACTAGTTTTTAGCCTTTGTTTTTTTTTATCCTTTATGTGGACAAAATTGAGGATAAATGAAGTAAAAATAATAATCCACATTAAACACAAGTTTAAATAAGAAGAATCCTCTTCATCTCACAAATTTATTAATTGTAAAAAAATATTAACCTGCTAGATGATGTCCGAGATTGTTTTCTCAGAACTAAAATCGACTTTTTGCACTTAGCTATCATTTGAAATAATAGAATTATTTAGCCGCAAAAAGGGCTTTATTCATGAAACTCCATTAAACAGTAACAATCTGCAGAAACTTGTATTTTTTTGCAAGTTGTATAACTACTGCTTTCTATATATTCGCTAAAATGTGTTAAAATATGGAATTATGATGGCGACACTTGCAGTTTTAGAGAGTTAAGTATATAAAGAATCCGTCTTAGAGGAATGTTCTATTCTCCAAATTTTCCAAGAACAAATTGAATTTTTTTTCAGTAATAGTTTCCCATTCTAATCAAAGAGAATATTGTATGCAGGAAATGAAACTACAGGAACTCAAAAGTAAGAATCCAGTTGAGCTCGTCTCTTTTGCTGAAGCACTAGAGGTTGAAAATGCTTCATTGATGCGCAAACAGGAGTTGATGTTTGCTATTTTAAAAAAACTCGCTTCGCAGGACGTTGAAATTATCGGGGAAGGTGTCGTTGAAATCTTGCAGGATGGGTTTGGTTTTCTACGATCCGCAGATGCTAACTATCTTCCAGGACCTGATGATATTTATCTTTCGCCTACACAAATTCAAAGTTTTTCCTTAAAAACAGGAGATACCGTTGAAGGTCCCATATGCAGTCCAAAAGAAGGAGAACGCTATTTCGCTCTTCTTAAGATAAATACGATTAATTTTGAGGATCCGGAAAAAATCCGCTACAAAATTCACTTTGACAATCTCACCCCCCTTTATTCAAATGAACGTTTCCAGATGGAGATACAAGATCCTACTGGAAAGGATATGTCGTCTCGGGTAATTGATTTAATATCTCCGTTAGGAAAAGGTCAACGTGGGTTGATTGTAGCTCCTCCTCGGACAGGAAAGACTGTTTTATTACAAAATATTGCTCATTCTATTACGACTAATCACCCTGAGTGTTATCTCATTGTCCTTTTGATTGATGAACGTCCAGAAGAAGTTACCGATATGCAGCGTTCTGTAAAAGGAGAAGTTGTCTCTTCAACTTTCGACGAGCCAGCGATACGTCATGTCCAAGTGGCTGAAATGGTTATCGAAAAAGCTAAGCGCTTAGTGGAATATGGACGTGATGTCGTTATTCTTCTTGATTCAATCACGCGTCTCGGGCGCGCATATAATACTGTTGTTCCTTCATCAGGTAAAGTTTTAACAGGAGGGGTTGATGCAAATGCTCTACAGCGCCCTAAGCGTTTTTTTGGCGCTGCGCGTAATATTGAAGAAGGGGGGTCTTTAACCATTATTGCAACGGCTCTGATTGACACAGGTAGCCGTATGGATGAAGTTATCTTCGAAGAATTTAAGGGAACAGGTAATTCGGAAATCGTTCTTGACCGTAAAGTTTCTGATAAGCGCATTTTCCCAGCTATGGATATTTTGAAGTCGGGAACACGCAAAGAAGATCTTTTAGTAGCGCGCCAAGATTTGCATAAAATTTTCGTGCTTCGCCGTATTTTAGCGCCTATGAGTGTGACTGACGCAATTGAATTTTTAATTGATAAATTGAAACAAACGAAAAACAATAGTGAATTCTTTGATTCGATGAATACGTAAGAAACATTATAATTTTTGATTAGGATTAATCCCGTGGATACAATCTTTGCTGTTTCAAGTGGATTGTTACCTTCTGGGGTTGCGGTTGTTCGTCTTTCTGGCTCTCGTGTTGTTGATATTGTTGAGACGCTTTGTGGTTTTTTGCCTAAGGCGCGGTTTATGCATTATGGGAATCTTACCGCTCGTGATGGCAGTTTTTTGGATTCTGCTTTAACAGTTTTTTTTCCTGCTCCTCGTAGTTTTACAGGTGAAGATTGTGCAGAATTTCATTTGCATGGAAGTAAGGCTGTTGTTAATCGTTTTCTTGACGAGTTATCCACATTTCCCGGGTGTCGCATTGCGGAAGCGGGCGAATTTTCGCGCAGAGCGTTTATTGAAGGAAAATTAGATCTCATCCAAGCAGAAAGTCTCGCTGATTTAATAGAAGCAGAAACAGAAAGTCAGCGACGTTTAGCTATTATGGGTACAAGTGGTGCTTTAACGAAACTTTATCGTGATTGGCGCTATAAACTTATGACGGCACGCGCTTTGATTGAAGCAGAATTTGATTTTTCCGATGAAGCTGATGTTCCTAATTTAGTGTCTGATAAAGTTTGGCGGGATATGGAAGAACTTTGCCGTTCTCTTCGTAAATATATTGCTGAAGGAGAGCGTGCAAGTGTTTTACATGACGGAATGAAAATTGTCATTGCAGGTGCTCCAAATTCCGGAAAATCAAGCATTATTAATCGCTTAGCTGGGAGGTCTGTTGCTATTGTAACTGAAGAAGCGGGAACAACGCGCGATGTCTTAGAAATTAGATTAGTTCTTGGTGGATTACCAGTTTTTTTAACGGATACTGCTGGTTTTAGAGAAACAAAAAGCAAGATTGAACAATTAGGTATAGAGGCGGCAAAACAGCGTATTATAGATGCCGACTTGGTCATTTTAGTTTATGACATGGTAAATCCTCAAGAAATTGATTTACCAGAAACATCTGCTAAAATATGGCGCGTTGGCAATAAACTTGACCTTTATGAAGGAGATACAGCTCGTTGGCCTATACAATTTTCGGCATTAAATGGCCTGAATTTTAATTATTTTATAAAGGAAATGGAGTCATTTTGTTTAAATCATATTGCCGAAATTGGGGATGTTTTTCCGGCACGGAAAAGGCAACTTCAGCTGTTAAAAGAGGCTGTTAAAGAGATTGATGCTTCAGTAAAATATATTTCTCTTGATTTAAGTTTGCGTGCGGAATATCTTCGTCGTGCGAGTGATGCGCTTGGGCGAATTACAGGCGATATTGATGTAGAAGATTTGCTTGATGTTATTTTTTCTCAATTTTGTATTGGGAAATAAATAATGATTCACGTGAAACATTTATATTTCATAAATAGATTAATGGGAATGTATTTTACGTAGCTTATCTCTCGCGAAAATTCAGAGTAATTCTGTGCGGGACGAATAGAATGCGACCATATGATATCATTGTTGTTGGAGGAGGACATGCTGGCTGTGAAGCTGCTTCGGCTTCGGCGCGTGCTGGAGCACAAACGGCACTCGTTACCTATAAAATATCGACAATTGGGACGATGTCATGTAATCCTTCTATTGGCGGACTCGGAAAAGGACATTTGGTTCGCGAAATAGATGCGTTGGGCGGTTTAATGGGATTAGCGGCAGATGCAGCCGGAATTCAATTCCGACTTCTTAATCGACGTAAAGGGCCAGCAGTAAGGGGGCCACGTACGCAAATTGATAGATATTTGTATAAAAAAGAAATTCAGAGACTTCTGAGGAAACAAGATAATTTAACTCTTATTGAAGATGAAGTTATTGATTTAATTATTAAAGATAATCGTGTTTCGGGCGTGTGCTTGGAAAAACAAGGAAATGTTTTTTCTAGTGCTGTTGTTTTGACAACAGGTACGTTTTTGCATGGTCTTATACATATTGGTGATAAAATGTGGCCTGCTGGACGTATGGGGGAACAGTCAAGCGTGCGGCTTGCTGAACGTTTGAAAAGCTATAACATAAATCTCGGGCGACTAAAAACAGGGACTCCTGCTCGTCTTAATAAAAAGACAATTCGCTGGGATGACCTTCTCAAACAAGAAGCAGATGAAGATCCAGTACCTTTTTCTTTTTTAACAGAAAAAATTGAACAGCCTCAAATTGAATGCGCAATAACACGTACGAATACGAAAACACATCAAGTTATTTTTGAAAATATCCATCGATCTGCCTTATATTCCGGTGCTATAGAAGGATTAGGGCCGCGTTATTGCCCCTCTATAGAAGATAAAATTTTAAAATTTGGTGAACGTGATGGGCATCAGATTTTTCTGGAGCCGGAAGGATTAACTGATGATATTATTTACCCAAATGGCATTTCTACTTCTCTTCCTGAGGATGTACAAATTTCTTTCTTAAAAACCATTGAAGGGCTAGAAAATGTTGAAGTTTTACAACCAGGTTATGCTATTGAATACGATTTTGTTGATCCACAACAACTCGCAAAAACTTTAGAACTGCGATCTTTACCGGGATTATTTTTGGCTGGTCAGATTAATGGCACGACGGGGTATGAAGAAGCGGCTGCGCAAGGTCTTTTAGCTGGGTTAAATGCTGCACGCCAAGTTGGTGGATTGGAAGAAATTATTTTGAGTCGTTCTACAGCTTACATTGGTGTTATGGTGGACGATTTGATTTCACGTGGAATTTGCGAACCTTATAGAATGTTTACGTCACGAGCCGAATTTCGCTTGTCTTTACGCGCCGATAATGCAGATACCCGTTTGACGCCTTTAGCGGAGCAATGGGGTATTATTAGTGATACGCGTTTAGCTCTTTATCAGCACAAAAAGAAAAAACTTGATCAAGCACGATCGGTTTGCCAAGGGCTCTTTTTAACTCCTGATGAAGCTTCTTCTCGTGGATTGCAAATAAATCGCGATGGTGTTCGGCGCTCAGCCTATGATCTTTTATCTTATCCTCACATAAATATAGAACGTCTTTCACTTTTTTGGCCGCAATTGCAGTCAATTGATCCAAAAACTATTGAAACTCTGGAAATTGAAGCGCAATATTCAGTTTATTTAGAAAGGCAAAAACAAGATATTGCTGCTCTTCAACGGGATGAGCAGTTAGAGATACCTTCTTCTCTTAATATTCAGGAAATTTCCGGTATCTCAAATGAATTAAAATCAAAAATTCAAAAAATGTCACCGCGTTCAATTGCTGATGCACAAAAAATTGATGGTATGACACCTGCTGCGTTATCTTTAATTCTCACGCATATTCAGCGTCAACGACGTGAAAAGGCAAAATTAGCTTAATGATTCTTTCAACAGAAAAAAAATATCAAGAACTTTCAGATATAATCCCTTCTGTTTCACGTGAAACTATGGAACATTTGATACAGTTTGAGTCCCTTGTTCTTCAATGGAATACACATATTAATTTAATATCTGCTGCAACAATGCCAATTATATGGGCGCGTCATATTCTCGATTCTGCACAAATTTATCCTTTACATAGTCAATTATTGCATTGGTGTGATCTTGGATCTGGAGGAGGATTTCCCGCAATTGTTATTGCTATTTTTCTTAAAGAAAAGAAAGAAGGACATATTGATTTAGTGGAAAGCAATGGGAAAAAAGTCGCTTTTTTGCGGATGGCCATTGCTCAGCTTGAGCTTCCCGCGACAGTTCACCATTGTAGAATTGAAGATGTTTATAAAAAAATAAAAACACCAGAAGCCATAACAGCGCGAGGCTTGACTTCCTTAGATAGTCTTTTGCGGCTTATATCTCCTTGGTTAACAAAAAAAACGATCGCTCTTTTGCAAAAAGGTAGGGATTACGCTATAGAAATAAAAAATGCCTCTGCCAATTGGCACTTTGATCTGTTAAAACATCAAAGTAAAATTGATAAAAACTCTGTTATTTTAGAAATTTCTCGCGTTCGATCATGTAAAGGGTAAAGCAGAATGAGCGAAACACGGATTATCGCTGTTGCAAACCAAAAAGGCGGAGTGGGTAAAACAACCACGACAATTAACCTAGCAACGGCTTTGGCAGCTGTTGGTGAGGATGTTCTTATTATAGATATTGATCCACAAGGTAATGCTAGTACAGGATTGGGGATTGATCGGAACAGCCGCCCTCTATCATCTTATGATGTTTTGGTTTTTGGAATATCAGTTGTAGAGGCAGCTTTGAAGACGATTGTGCCTAATCTCTATATCGTTCCTTCTACACTTGATCTCTTAGGTATTGAAATGGAAATTTCTTCATCGCAAGATCGCATTCAACGGTTGCGCAGAGCCCTTTATGATGATCCTAAAATGATCAAGAAATTTAATTATATTCTTATTGATTGTCCCCCTTCGCTTAATCTTTTAACATTAAACGCTATGGGAGCGGCGGATTCCGTTTTGGTACCAATGCAATGTGAATTTTTGGCACTTGAAGGTTTAAGCCAATTGCTCGAAACAGTACAACAAGTACGATCTACTTTAAATCCGTCTCTAGAAATTCAAGGAATTGTTTTAACTATGTATGATGGGCGTAATAATCTCTCAAATCAAGTTGTTGAAGATGTGAGGTCTTTTATGGGGGAAAAAGTTTATCGTACTGTTATTCCGCGCAATATACGTGTATCTGAAGCTCCTTCTTTCGGTAAGCCGGTATTACTCTATGATCTTAAATGCACAGGGAGCCAAGCTTATTTACGCTTAGCGTCAGAAGTTATTCAACGTGAGAAAAACAAGCACCCAAAGCTGCTACTTAGTGCCTAGAAAATGCGATATAAATAACTTATTGTAAAAAAATCGAAGAGCGGAATCATGAATGATGATCAATCAAAAAAAAGACTTGGACGTGGATTAGCAGCGTTGATCGGAGATATCAACTTAAATATTGATCCTGTACAATTGTCAAACTTTTCTGAACTCACAACGAAGCCCGGTGCAGCCCCTCTTAACTCTGAACGGCGTATACCTATTGAGTATATTTCTCGTAATCCGCACAATCCACGACGCTATTTCACTGACTCAGAACTTGATAATTTAGCGCAATCAATTCGCCAACATGGTATCGTGCAACCCGTTATTGTGAGGCCTTTGCCTGATCATCCTAATCGATTTGAGTTAATCGCGGGTGAACGACGTTGGCGTGCGGCACAACGGGCAAATTTGAGCCAATTACCAGTTATTATCCGCGATGTGGATGATAAAATGGCTCTAGAATTAGCAATTATTGAAAATGTTCAACGCACTGACCTTAACCCCATTGAAGAAGGAAAGGGTTATGAGCTTTTGGTAAATGAACATGGTTATACTCAAGCAGATTTAGCGCAAATTATCGGAAAAAGTCGAAGTCATGTCGCTAATACTCTTCGTTTGTTAAAACTTCCACAAAAAGTGCAGCAGTTTTTAATAGAAGGTTTGCTTTCAGCTGGCCACGCACGTTGTCTTATCACTGCTGATGATCCGCAAAATCTAGCAGAAAAGATTATTAGAGAGGGGCTTTCTGTTCGTCAGACGGAGATGCTTGTATACGAGCAGACTGATGTAATTGCTAAAGAGCGGTCACCAGTGGAAAAAGATGCAGAAACAAAATCCTTAGAAAGATTACTTTCTGATGTAATGGGAACGAAAGTGACAATTCGATGCGGTAAACAAGGTGGTAATTTAAAAATTCACTATTCCTCGCTAGAGCAGCTGGATGATATTTGCAAACGTTTACAAAGTTAATTAGTTGTTAAAAGAGTATAAATGTAGTCGCTGTGTCTTTAACCAAATTTTGGTTTTTTCGGGATATCACTGTTTTGTCAAAAAGGATCGCTTTCACCTTGTTTTTTGCCGCCGCAGTTGGCATTTTTGAAGTGCTATGAAGCCAATGATATGGTCTTTTATGTAAAAATTTATTTCAAAATGTTATATAGTTGGAAGTCATTAGACATAGAAGCAACGAAGTCCCCTGGTACTGTTGTCACTCCCAGTATGAGATGCTGCTATATTTTAGCTGCAAACTCCTTTCTCACCCGTTCTACTTAGTCAAAAATCTTCTGCTAATTGTGGATATTAACTGTTTCTGGAGAGAGTGTCGGCTGATTCCAGGAAAGGGGAAGTACTTTTTATCCGAATACCGCTTTTAAAATGTACATTATAAGAAAAGAATAAAAATGAATACAGTACAATTTTTAATACGGCTTAAAATTATCTTTTCTTTTTCGAATTTCAGCGAATACTTCTTCGTCAGTTCCATTTTCCATCGCAAGATTTTTTCGCAAAGCATTGTCATCCCAACGAAGAAAAGGATTGGTAGCTTTTTCTTGTCCTAGTGTCGTCGGTAAAGTTACAGAATTTTTTGCATATAACGAAAAAACATCTTCTGCTTTCTGACGAAGTTTTTCGTTATGTGGGTCAATAGTTAATGCGAAAAGAGCATTAGTTTTTGTATATTCATGTCCGCAATAAAGGAGTGTTTCGTCCGGAAGTTGACGAATTTTTTTTAAAGAGTTCAACATTTGTGCGGGTATCCCTTCAAAAAGACGTCCACATCCAAGTGAAAAAAGCGTGTCTCCAGCAAACAGTAAATTTGCCTCAGGAAAATAATAAGATAACGATCCCAGCGTGTGACCAGGTGTCGAGAGAGCTGAGAGGATATACGCACCAAAACGAAAATTTTCTTCAGGGTGAAATGTCCGGTCAAGAGGAATAATTTTTTCGCTTTCCGCTGCCGGTCCAATAATTGTGGCTTTATAAGCCTGTTTTAGTTCCGCTAGTGCTTCCACGTGATCATGGTGATGATGAGTCACAAAAATGGTCTGAAGTGTCCAATTGCGCCTTTTTAATGCATTATGAATCGCTTCCCCCTCGGGCGCGTCGATAGCGGCTGTATAACCGCTTTCTTCGTCATGAATAATGACACCAAAATTATCTTTTCTACAAATAAACTGCTCGACTAGCACGTATTCTCTCCACAAATAGTGTATGGCGACAAACCTAGAAAACAGTTCATAATGATAAATATATTACGTTTAAGAATTAGATCTACCATTTTTTACTAAAGGGCTTTTTGAGTGTTTCATGATGATGGGAATTTGTGCCAATATAAATAAAATTGTTATAGGCATGACTCCAAATACCTTGAAGCTCGTCCAAAAATTATCGCTAAAATTACGCCAAATGACTTCGTTCAGAAGAGCAAGAAAAATAAAAAAAGACGCCCATCGATAAGTGAGCTTCTTCCACCCAGCATCATCTAGTTTTATAGTAAAATCAAGAACATAACGCAATAATGGTTTTTTTAAAAAAAGACCAATAAAGAGGACAGAAGCAAATAAACTATTAATAATTGTCGGTTTCATTTTGATAAAGGTGTCATTATGAAGCCAAAGAGTTAAAAAACCAAAGACTAAAACAAATATTCCTGAGATGAGCGGCATTATAGGAATTTTACGCGTAAGAATCCATGATAGCCCTAGAGCAATGACGACCGCAGTCATAAAAATGGCCGTTGCGGGGAAAATAGGCTTGCTGAAATTTTTGAAAAAAGCAACATTGTTTAACAACCATTCACCTTTATAATTAGCGAAAAAAAAGATAATTAATGGTCCTATTTCCAAGAAAAATTTAAGTGTTGGTGAGGGAGATATCCTTCGACTTTTATTGAGATTATTCGAGTCAGGGTGATCGTGTGAATTAGGTTCTAAGAAAAAATGTTTCATAAGTGTCTTCCTGCAATGGCTTCAGCAAAATCAGAAGCAGAAAAAGGTTCGAGATCTTCAATATTTTCCCCTATTCCGACGAAATAAACGGGCAGTTTATATTTGTCCGCGATAGCGACGAGAATTCCCCCCCGCGCGGTACCGTCAAGCTTCGTCATAACTAAACCATTAACCCCAGCGATATCGTGAAAGATATCCACTTGATTGAGCGCGTTTTGCCCGGTGGTTGCGTCAAGTGTCTGGAGCGTTGTATGCGGCGCTTGAGGGTCGTGTTTCTTCAAAACACGGATAATTTTCGCTAATTCATCCATCAATTCAGTTTTATTGTGTAGACGTCCAGCTGTATCAATGATTAACACATCACTCTTTGATTTTTTTGCTTTTTCGTAAGCATCAAAAGCTAAACTGGCAGCGTCTGCCCCAAGTTTTGTCGAAACAACAGAGGCGCCTGTACGCTCACCCCAAATATGAAGTTGCTCAATAGCAGCGGCACGAAATGTATCACCAGCAGCCAAGGTTACTTTTAATCCACCAGAAATCAATTTAGCGGCCAGTTTCCCAATGGTCGTGGTTTTTCCTGTGCCATTGACACCTACCAGCAAAATAGTGTGCGGCCTATGAGTGAGATCAAGTTCCAGGGGAATTGCGACAGGTCCAAGAACTTTTTCGATTTCGTTAGCTACAATCGTGTGGATATCATTTTGGGATAAATTTTTTTTATAGCGATCAGCAGCTAAAATACTTGTGATACGCGCTGCCGTCTCTACACCGAGGTCAGCTTGTATTAGAATATCTTCTAAATCCTGTAATGTGTCTTTATCAAATTTTCGCTTAACAAAAAGCGCTCCGATTGAAGTGCTTAATTGCTGTGAGGAAAGGGATAATCCGTTTTTAAAACGTTTAAACCACGCTACTTCCGTCTCTTTAACACTGGATATAATTGGAGATTCCTCAGTTTTTTTCTCTGTAACCGCGTGAGCTACGACAACTTTGCCAAAAGATATCTGAGAAGGTGAAATTGCTTCGTCGTGCTTTGCGGAGTTTTGTGTATATTTTTGCTCTTTTTTTTCTTCCTCTATAGCTGGGATATGACTGTTTTCAACAATCTCATCTTTGTATTTGCTGTGCTCAGTTATATCGGCTTCGTGAGAGCTAGTAATCCGCTTTTGTTCTTCAGATTTATTAAAAGAGAATATTTTTTTTATAAAAGACTTCGTCATGAGAGCTCCCTTGCTCAAGCGGCACTCGATTTTGGGAGAGCAGCGATTAATTTATTACCGTCGTGGTCAATAATAAGGGCTCTAACAATTGTCCCCGCTTTAGCACCTTTAATTTGCGCCAGAGTATAATCTTCTGTTCGTCCAATATCATCTTTTTCTACAAGGATTGTTTGTTGACTATTCTGCAGATGAGCGAGATGTTTTTGATAAGCTTTTTCACCCGCCTTGCGTAATTTTTCTGCACGATTTTTGATTGTTTGACGGTTAATTTGTGGCATACGGGCAGCCGGCGTCCCCTCCCTCGGGCTAAATGGAAAGACATGAAGGTGCGTCAAGCCGCAGTCGTTAATTAAAGTTAAACTGTTTTCAAACATTTCTTCAGTTTCAGTCGGAAAACCAGCAATCAAATCAGCACCGTAGACCATTGTAGGGCGTTTAGCGCGTAAATCTTGACAAAATTGTATTGCGTTCTCACGCAGATGTCTTCGTCTCATTCTTTTTAAAATCATATTATCACCTGCTTGTAAAGATAGATGCAGATGCGGCATTATCCTTTTTTCATAGGCTAAAAGATTTATTAAGTCTTGGTCTGCTTCGATAGAATCAATAGATGAAAGGCGCAGCCGCTGGAGATCAGGAATGTGATGCAAAATAGCTGAAACTAATTTTCCTAGGGTCGTTTTTCCCGGTAAATCAGAGCCATAACTTGTGAGGTCAACGCCTGTCAGGACTACTTCTTGTGTGCCATTATCTATTAACCGTTTTATTTGTTCAATGATAGCGCCCATAGGAACTGAACGCGATGGTCCGCGGCCATAAGGAATAATGCAAAATGTACAATGATGGTCGCATCCATTTTGTACTTGTACAAAAGCGCGTGTACGTCCTTCTACCGCATCAATCATATGGGGAGCATTTTTACGTACTTCCATAATATCATTAACGCGCAGTTTTTCTTCATGATTAACGCCAAAATCAGGTAATTGGCGGTAGGAATGGGCATGAAGTTTTTCTTCATTCCCTAAGATGAGATTCACTTCTGTCATAGCAGAGAAGCTTGCTGCCTCTGTTTGTGCGGCGCATCCTGTGACGATAATACGGGCATAAGGGTTTTCGCGTCTAGCTTTTCGAATGGCTTGTTTAGCTTGCCGCACAGCTTCAGCAGTAACAGCACAAGTATTAAAAATGATTGCATCATCTTTAAGTTCATCAAGGCCTGCAGAAGTGCTTTCTTTACGTATAACTTCCGATTCATAACTATTAAGCCGACAACCGAATGTTATAATTTCTATTGCCATTAGAAGAGACCTTTTTTGTAGATTCCGGTTAAAGGGTTTAAAAAGCCACTAAATTCATATTCTACTGGACCTGTCATGACAATATGATTATCTTGTCGGTAAAGTATGGAAAGTGCCCCCCCTGGCAGATTTACGTTAACGTTGCGGCCTGTTAATTTCCGTCGATAAGCAGCTACCGCGCTGGCGCAAGCAGCGCTACCGCATGCTTGTGTTAATCCAGCTCCTCGTTCCCATGTTCTTAAAATCAAGTCTTTTGGTGATGCGACATAAGCGACAGAAATATTACACCGTTCTGGAAAAAGTGAATCATGTTCGAGTTTTGGTCCGTATTTTTCTAACGGGATATGTTGAATATTGTGATCAACAAAAAAAATAGCATGAAGGTTGCCGATAGATACGAGGCAAGCGTCTCTCAAGGGGCCTGCAGATATCTCTACATGATTGGTATCCGCTATTTCACGTGAAACAGGCATATTTTTTGCATTGAAATGTGGGCGCCCCATATCGACGGAAATAAGACCATTGGCTTGGCGCTTACCTTCAACAATTCCAGTTGGTGTTTCGAGTCGGAAGCTTTTCCCAAGATTGTTATTTGCCAGCCATTCAATAATACAACGTGTGCCATTGCCGCAAGCTTTTGCCACTGAACCATCAGAATTCCATATTTCAATGCGAAAATCAGCTCCGTTTTTTGTTGGTGGATGAAGCGTCATGATTTGGTCAAAGCGTGTTTGAGTGTCTGTGGCTAAAGTCAGAATTGCTTGCGGCGTGATATCGTGCGCACTTTTGCGCATATCGGCGACGATAATTTGATTTCCCAGGCCGTTCATTTTGCTGAATGGTGTCTTCATAAAGTTTATCTGTTTTCAGCGGTTAATGATGAAGCATAATGAGAGTTATATGGCTGAAAATTTTGTAAATTTCCAGTATTTAATAAAATGAAGCCCATTGTAGAAGATATTGCTGATCAAAATTGACAACTTGCATTGTCTCTTTAGTATTTTTTATTTATTAAGCTATCTAGATGAAATAGCGTGTGATGGTCAGAGGCTTTTTTCAGGGTGATTCTATTTGTCGGTGTGGGGAAGAAAGTAAGGATATGATGTTTTCAAGGATTTTATTTTTTTCTGCGGTATCAAGTATAGTTATTTTAGGTGGTTGCTTAATGACACAATTTGAGGACAATAGCAGAAACAATGTGGCTGGAATTTTTTATCCTGTTCAGGAAATTACAGAGCCTTCGATAACATCTGATTTAATGACATCTGAGGTATCTGCTTCTTCAGTTTACGGGGAAGGATATCCTTCTGATGGACAAATAATCGGCTTTGAACCACCTAGCAACGCTCTCCATTTGTCGCCTGCAACTATTGCAGGTGTATGGAATCTCTCTGTAAGTGGCGCAGTTTGCCGAATTGCGACGCCACAAACAAAATTTGGCCAAGGATATCGCGCTGGTCCTTTACATTGTCCGGGGGTTTTTTCTAGGGTGAGTTCGTGGTCAGTAGAGGGAAAAAAATTGTATTTTCATGATAACTTAGGTCATGTCGCAGCAGCTCTTTATTCTACGGGCATGGATCACTTTGAAGGGCGTACATTTGATCATCAATTTGTTATTTTAGACCGTTAAATTTTTTATATCGTTTATGAAAAAAAACATGCATTATATTGTATGAAATTTTCTTTTATCGAGGGCGGTTTGAAGTAGGAATATCCGGATGGTCTTAGTTTCATCGTGCTATAAGAGTCTTGTCTCAAAAGGAGAGGTTAGTTTTGATCCAGCTCAGGCGGCTTTAACAGGGCATTTTGACCGTTTATTACAGGAAATTTCAGAACAAAATACTTCTCCTCCTTGGGCATTTTGGCGTTATTTAAAGAAAAAAAGGCAGACTTATCCTTCTATTTCAGAACAAGGCGGTCCTAAGGGGTTCATTCAAGGTTTATATATTTATGGTGAAGTAGGGCGTGGCAAAACTATGCTCATGGACTTATTTTTTTCCTGTTTGCCGGAAGGGAGCAAAAAACGCGTTCATTTTAATGATTTTATGGCTGACGTCCATGAGCGTATTAATGCTTATCGGCAAGGACTTTTACGCAAAAAAAATAAACAAAATGATCCTGTTTCGGCAGTTTCGGAAGATCTTGCGCAAGAAGCGCGCGTGCTTTGTTTCGATGAGTTTAGTGTAACAGATATTGCAGACGCTATGGTGCTTGGTCGTCTTGTAACTGCTTTATTTAACCGAGGGGTTATTTTTGTTGCGACTTCAAATGTTCCTCCTGATAGCCTTTATTATAATGGTTTGAATCGAGAGCTTTTCTTGCCTTTTATCCAAATTTTAAAGGCACGTGTTTATGTTGTTAACCTCGACGCAAAAACAGACTATCGTCTCGAAAAATCGAATCCGCAGCATGTTTATGTAACACCGTTGGGGGCAGCAGCAGATAAAAGCATGGATCAAGCGTGGGTGTTAGCGCTAAAAGGTCAGAAAGAAGTGTCTGATAGTATATCTGTACAGGGGCGTTTTATTCATATTTTACGCTCAGGTGCGGGGTGTGTGCGCTTTGATTATCAAGATCTTTGTGCAAAACCTCGGGCAACTGCTGAATATTTGGCTTTAGGGGAACGTTATCATACAGTTTTTATTGATAATGTCCCGGTGATGGACGATATGCATCGTAATGAAACTAAACGATTTATCCTACTTATTGATATTCTTTATGAACGCCACATGAGACTTTTTATGTCAGCGGCAACAGAACTCGAGGGGTTATATAAAGGATATTCACAAACGACGGAGACATTCGAGTTTCAGAGAACGCAGTCACGCCTTTTTGAAATGCAGAGCCAAAATTATTTAGATATTTGGGCAAAACGGTTTTTTTGAAGAAAAAAAGTGGCTGCTTATTTACCTTTACGTAAACTGTTAATACGTTATCCTCTTGAATTTGAAGAAGTTGTAATAATCTGTTGTATTTTTTTCAAATTCATCTTATCGATAAGATATAGTAGGTTTTTGACAATGACGTTCATGAATAGATTCTACATCGAGAAGGATGAAAAATTCGATAAATTTCATTTTTCCAGGTTTTGATAACAAAGCTGTATCAGAGGGGATCAGCTTTAAAGGGGCGGAGTCTAAAAGAAATATTCAATGATATTAGCATGAGAGAGGAGTCGCATTCTGTCATCTAATAGAAAATTAGGAAGGAACGGAAATGGCACGGAAAAAAATAGCCCTTATTGGGTCAGGTATGATCGGTGGTACTTTGGCCCATATGATCGGGCTGAAAGAGCTTGGTGATGTCGTTTTGTTTGATATTTCAGAAGGATTATCGCAGGGGAAAGCTTTAGATATTGCTGAATCCTCACCAATCAACGGTTTTGATGTGAATTTAATAGGCACCAGTTCTTATAAGGCAATCGAAGGAGCTGATGTTGTTATTGTAACAGCTGGCGTTGCAAGAAAACCTGGTATGAGCCGAGATGAACTTTTGGATACGAACTTAAAAGTGATGGAGCAGGTCGGTGCGGGAATTAAAGAATACGCGCCTTCAGCGTTCGTGATCTGTGTTACGAATCCTCTTGATGTAATGGTTTGGGCGTTGCAGAAATTTTCTGCTCTTCCTACACAAAAAATTATTGGCATGGCTGGTGTTCTTGATTCGGCGCGGTTTCGTTATTTTTTGTCTGAGGAACTTAATGTTTCTGTTAAAGACGTAACAGCCTTTGTTTTAGGAGGGCACGGCGATGCGATGGTGCCTTTAGTTCGTTATTCGACAGTTGGGGGTATTCCCTTGCCTGACCTCGTCAAAATGGGGTGGATTACACAAGAAAAACTCGATCAAATTGTTCAGCGCACGCGTGATGGCGGTGCAGAAATCGTAAGTTTATTAAAAACAGGGTCCGCTTTTTATGCACCTGCTTCTTCTGCTGTTTCCATGGCTGAAGCTTATTTGAAGGACACTAAACGTGTGCTTCCTGTCGCTGCTTACCTTTCAGGTGAATACGGAGTTAAGGATACATACGTTGGCGTGCCCGTTGTTATTGGCGCTGATGGTGTTGAGAGGGTCATTGAAATTGATCTTGACGAAAATGAAAGAGCTGCTTTTGAAAAGTCAGTAGGAGCGGTGCAGAAGCTTTGCGAAGCTTGCGTTGTTATCGCGCCTAATCTTAAATAAATTAAACTGGATTCTGCCGGTTAAAGCGGGGAATTTAAAGTATTTTTTGGATTAATTATGTGATCCGTAAATGAAGAGGGAAGATAAATGAATATCCATGAATATCAGGCTAAACGTCTGCTTCATGAGTATGGTGCGCCGGTTGCAAATGGTGTTGCTGTCTATTCTGTAGAACAAGCTGAGGAATGGGCAAAGAAATTACCCGGACCACTTTATGTCGTAAAGAGCCAGATTCATGCTGGTGGCCGTGGTAAGGGAAAGTTTAAACAACTAGGTCCTGATGCAAAAGGTGGTGTTAGGCTTGCAAAGTCAGTTGAAGAAGTCGTGGCTAACGTCCAGGAGATGCTTGGTAAGACTTTGATAACTAAGCAAACTGGACCAGAAGGTAAGCAAGTTAATCGCCTCTATATTGAGGATGGTGCTGACATTGAGCAAGAGCTGTATCTTTCACTTCTGGTTGATCGTACGACAGGGCAAGTCTCTTTTGTCGTTTCTACAGAGGGGGGTATGGATATCGAAACGGTTGCCGAAAAAACGCCGGAAAAAATACTGACTCTTTCCATTGATTTTTCGAAGGGTGTTACTTCTGAAGACTGCGTGAAACTTTGTGACGCGCTAAAATTGTGCGGAAGTGCACGTGAAGATGGTGAAAAACTTTTCCCTATCCTCTATAAGGCTTTTTGTGAAAAAGATATGAGCCTTCTTGAAATCAATCCACTTATTATAATGAAAGATGGTCATCTGCGGGTTCTCGATGCGAAGGTTTCTTTCGATAATAATGCTTTATTCCGCCACTCAGACATTTTAGAATTGCGTGATATTTCAGAAGAAGATCCAAAAGAAATCGAGGCATCAAAGCATGATCTTGCTTATGTCGCTCTTGACGGTACGATAGGTTGTATGGTGAATGGCGCGGGGCTTGCTATGGCCACGATGGACATTATCAAACTTTATGGAGCTGAACCGGCAAATTTCCTCGATGTTGGAGGAGGGGCTTCGAAAGAAAAAGTAACCGCTGCTTTTAAGATCATTACTGCTGATCCAAATGTTAAAGGCATTTTAGTTAACATTTTTGGTGGAATCATGCGTTGTGATGTCATTGCCGAGGGTGTGATTGCTGCTGTTAAAGAGGTCGGTTTAGAAGTTCCTCTGGTTGTTCGCCTTGAAGGCACTAATGTTGAGCAGGGTAAAGAGATTATCAATAACAGTGGTTTGAACGTTATTTCCGCTAATGATTTAGATGATGCTGCTCAGAAGATTGTTGTGGCCGTAAAGGGAGCTTAAGTTATGTCGATTCTTGTCAATAAGAACACAAAAGTTCTGGTTCAGGGACTTACGGGAAAAACGGGAACGTTTCATACAGAACAAGCGCTTGCTTACCATGGTACACAAATGGTCGGTGGTATTAATCCCAAAAAGGGGGGAGAAACGTGGGAGGGTGCAAAAGGTGAAACTCTTCCTATTTTCGCCAGTGTTGCAGAAGGTAAAGAAAAAACTGGGGCCGATGCTTCCGTCATTTATGTTCCACCCGCGGGGGCCGCGGGAGCTATTATAGAAGCTATAGAAGCTGAAATCGGTCTGATTGTCTGCATTACAGAAGGTATACCAGTTATGGATATGGTCGCGGTTAAGGCCAAATTAGAGAAATCAAAATCACGTTTGATTGGCCCAAATTGTCCAGGTATCCTCACACCTGATGAATGCAAAATTGGTATCATGCCCGGTTCTATTTTTAGAAGAGGTTCTGTCGGAGTTGTTTCTCGTTCCGGAACTTTAACTTATGAAGCGGTATTCCAAACGAGTAATGAAGGACTCGGACAGACGACCGCTATAGGTATTGGTGGTGATCCTGTTAAAGGAACTGAATTTATCGACGTGCTGGAAATGTTTTTAGCTGATAATGAAACCGAGTCTATTGTTATGATCGGTGAAATTGGCGGTTCCGCTGAAGAAGAAGCCGCACAGTTCCTCAAAGATGAAGCAAAGAGAGGTCGCCAAAAACCTATTGTTGGTTTTATTGCCGGCCGTACAGCGCCTCAAGGACGCACAATGGGCCACGCAGGAGCAGTGATTTCTGGTGGGAAAGGTGGTGCGGAAGATAAAATTGCTGCGATGGAATCAGCAGGAATCCGCGTTTCTCCTTCACCATCACAGTTAGGTAAGACTTTGGTAGAAGTTTTGAAAGATTAGAAAACAGCTTTATCTAAATAAATCTGTATACTTGTTTAGATAAAGTATAGTTCGCGGAAACTAAGGGCTTTTTCGCTATTTTGTGGTTCTTATTTTAAAATGAGGAGACGGGACTAAGGTTCCGGAAGGAAGTATGGCAAGGCAGGATGAAACAAATGATATTTTTGCGCAAACATCATTTTTGTATGGTGGAAATGCGGATTATATAGATCAGCTTTATGCCGAATATGAGAAAAATCCTAATAATGTAGATCCGCAGTGGCGCGCTTTTTTTGAAACTTTTAAAGACGACAAAGAAGATGTTCTTAAAAACGCTGAAGGGGCGACGTGGAAACGTGCGCATTGGCCATTAAAAGCAAACGGGGAATTAGTTTCTGCTTTAGATGGTAATTGGTCCGTTTTTGAAAAAAATATTGAAGATAAATTAAAAGAAAAAGCAGCGGTTAGTGCCGCTCAAAAGGGGAATATTCCTAGTCAAGACGATATTATCCAAGCGACACGCGATTCTATTAATGCCCTCATGATGATTCGTGCTTTTCGAGAACGTGGGCATCTTCGCGCGCAGCTTGATCCTCTTCAATTATCGGAAAAACAGGAAGATTATAAGGAGTTGTCCCCAGAGGCTTATGGTTTTGGCCCTGCTGATTATGAACGTCCGATTTTTATTGATAATGCACTGGGTCTAGAATATGCGACTGTTTCGCAAATGCTTAAAATTCTCCATCGTACTTATTGTTCAACAATCGGTGTAGAGTATATGCATATTTCTGATCCGGCCCAAAAAGCGTGGCTCCAGGAGCGGATTGAAGGGGCTGATGAGCAAACCGCTTTAACACAGGAAGGTAAAAAAGCTATCCTCAATAAGCTTATTGAAGTGGAAGGTTTTGAACAGTTTCTGGATGTAAAATATAAAGGGACAAAGCGTTTTGGCCTTGATGGCGGTGAAGCGCTTATTCCCGCCCTTGAACAAATTATTAAGCACGGTGGTTCTTTGGGCGTACAGGAAATCATTTTTGGGATGGCTCATCGCGGCCGTTTGAATGTTCTTTCGCAGGTTTTAGCGAAGCCGCATCGGGCTATTTTTCATGAATTTAAAGGTGGTTCTTATAAACCTGACGATGTAGAAGGATCGGGGGACGTAAAGTATCATTTAGGGACTTCGGCTGATCGCGAATTCGATGGTAAAAAAATTCATTTATCACTTTTGGCGAATCCATCTCACCTTGAAATTGTTGATCCAGTTGTCATAGGGAAGGCGCGTTCTAAGCAAGACCAACTTGTTGGTCCCGTACGCACTGAGGTTGTCCCATTAAGCGAGCGGTCGAAAATAATGCCCTTGTTAATTCACGGTGACGCTGCCTTTGCAGGACAAGGAGTCATTCAGGAAACCTTTGGCCTTTCTGGTTTAAAGGGCTACCGCGTCGCGGGGTCTGTTCACGTGATTATCAATAATCAGATAGGATTTACGACTGATCCGCGCTTCTCGCGCTCCTCACCTTATCCGTCTGATGTAGCGAAAATGATTGATGCGCCGATTTTTCATGTGAATGGTGATGATCCTGAAGCTGTTGTGTTTGTAGCAAAAGTGGCAACGGAATTCCGCCAAATCTTCCATAAGCCGGTAGTGATTGATATGTTTTGTTATCGTCGTTATGGGCATAATGAAGGAGACGAACCTTCTTTTACACAGCCGCTCATGTATAAAGCCATTCGCGGTCACAAAACGGTTGTTCAGCTTTATAGTGACAAATTAGTAGCAGAAGGGATAATCGATCCAAAAGAGATTGAGCAATACAAGAAAAAATGGCGTGATAAGCTTGAATCTGAGTTAGAAGCGAGTTCATCTTATAAGCCTAATAAGGCTGATTGGCTTGATGGAAGCTGGACGGGGCTTAAAGCGGCGAGTAATGCCGATGAACAACGCTCCGGAAAGACAGGTGTTGGGCTAAAAACTTTGAAAGAAATTGGGCAGAAACTTGTCGAAATTCCATCAAAATTTCATGTTCATAAAACCATCCAGCGTTTTTTGAAAAACCGCGCTGAAATGTTCGAAACTGGAGAAGGGGTTGACTGGGCAACAGCTGAAGCTTTGGCTTTTGGTTCACTTTGTTTAGAGGGAGCTCCGGTTCGTCTTTCTGGTGAAGATGTTGAGCGTGGGACTTTTTCGCAACGTCACTCTGTTCTTTACGACCAAGAAAATGAAGACCGTTATATTCCTTTAAATAATCTGCAAAAGGGCCAGGCTATTTATGAAGTTGTTAACTCTATGCTCTCTGAAGAAGCGGTCCTTGGTTTTGAATATGGATATTCACTCGCTGAACCACGTGGTTTGACGCTTTGGGAAGCCCAATTTGGTGATTTCTCTAATGGTGCACAGGTCATTTTTGATCAATTTATTTCATCGGCGGAACGTAAGTGGCTTCGTATGTCCGGCCTTGTGTGCTTATTACCTCACGGTTTTGAAGGACAAGGACCGGAACATTCTTCAGCGCGTTTAGAGCGTTTTCTGCAACTTTGCGCGGAAGATAATATGCAGGTTGCTAACTGCACAACTCCTGCAAATTATTTTCATATTCTACGCCGACAAATTAAACGCGATTTCCGTAAACCGTTGATTTTAACGACGCCAAAATCGCTTTTACGCCATAAGCGGGCTGTTTCTCTTTTAAGTGAGATGGGGCCAGGGACAAGTTTCCATCGTTTATTGCTTGATGATGCAGAATATCTTAAGGATTCAGTGGTTAAGTTACGGAAAGATGGCAAAATTCGCCGCGTTGTTCTTTGTACAGGCAAAGTTTATTACGATCTTTACGAAGAGCGTGAAAAGAGAGGAATTGACGATGTTTATTTGTTACGTGTTGAGCAGCTTTATCCTTTCCCAGCCAAGGCGTTGGTGAATATATTGTCGCGTTTCTTACAGGCGGAGATTGTTTGGTGCCAAGAAGAACCTAAAAATATGGGCGCTTGGTCGTTTATTGAGCCTTATCTGGAATGGGTTTTGACTCATATTAATGCGCGGTATCCGCGTGCGCGTTACGCCGGACGCTCTGCGAGTGCATCGCCAGCTACTGGATTAATGTCAAAGCATCTTGAACAACTTGCCGCGTTTCTCGAAGATGCGTTAGGTTCTTAACTTATTATCACTCTGACCTATGGAAAAATATTATGGCTACTGAAATCTGCGTTCCTACTTTGGGCGAATCCGTCACCGAAGCGACGGTCGGCAAATGGTTCAAGAAACTTGGTGAAACCGTGTCCATGGACGAACCTTTGGTTGAATTAGAAACTGATAAGGTAACAGTCGAGGTTCCCTCACCTGTTACAGGAAAATTATCTAAGATCATTGCGAAAGAGGGTGATACAGTTGAAGTAAATGCTCTTTTAGGTTTAGTTGAGGCTGGAGCTACCGATGTTTCTCCACCGTCTTCACCTTCCGCTGATGTTTCTTCGTCAGCTTCCAACCCTTCCATTAAGGCTGCTCCAGCCGCGGTGTTTGGGTCAGTTTCACCTTCTTCAGGCGGTATAATGCCTCCTGCGCCTTCAGCAGCAAAATTAATGGCTGAAAATAATGTGAAAAAAAATGATATTATAGGTTCTGGGAAGCGAGGACAAATTCTTAAAGAAGATGTTTTGAGTGCATTAGAAAAAGGAGAAAAAGCATATGCTTTAACGCCTGCTTCTCCAGTTGCTCCCGCTGATGAAACGCGCGAAGAGCGAGTCCGTATGACAAAGTTGCGTCAAACGATTGCACGTCGTTTAAAAGATGCGCAAAATGTAGCGGCAATGTTAACGACTTTTAATGAAGTCGATATGTCTACAGTCATGGATTTACGCAAGCGTTACAAAGATGTTTTTGAGAAAAAACACGGCGTTAAGCTCGGCTTTATGGGATTTTTTACTAAAGCTGTTTGCCATGCGTTAAAAGAGCTTCCTGCTGTTAATGCGGAAATTGACGGGACGGATATTGTTTATAAAAATTATGTCAATACTGGGATTGCCGTTGGAACCGACAAGGGGCTTGTCGTTCCAGTCGTTCGTGGTGCGGACAAAATGTCGATTGCGGAGATTGAAAAAGAGATTGGCCGTCTAGGGCGTCTTGCTCGCGAAGGGAAATTAGCGGTCTCTGATATGCAAGGTGGGACATTTACCATTACTAATGGTGGCGTTTATGGGTCGTTAATGTCAACGCCGATTTTAAATGCACCGCAGTCTGGTATTTTAGGGATGCACGCGATCAAAGAACGCGCCATGGTTATAGGAGGCCAAATTGTGGTTCGCCCGATGATGTATTTAGCGCTTTCTTATGATCACCGTATTGTAGATGGTCAAGAAGCTGTAACTTTCCTCGTGCGGGTTAAAGAAAGTTTGGAAGATCCAGAGCGTCTTGTTCTTGATTTATAAAAGCACAGTTTTTCAAGATGAAAGGGAAAACGCATGTCTTATGATGTTGTTGTGATTGGAGCAGGTCCCGGTGGTTATGTAGCGGCGATAAAAGCAGCACAGTTGGGCCTTAAAACTGCAATCATCGAAAAA
This sequence comes from Bartonella australis AUST/NH1, assembly GCF_000341355.1. NCBI lineage: Bacteria > Pseudomonadati > Pseudomonadota > Alphaproteobacteria > Hyphomicrobiales > Bartonellaceae > Bartonella > Bartonella australis. Next base: position 1,573,424 of record NC_020300.1, on the reverse strand, counting down.
TGTGCAACATTAGGTGGTACATGTCTCAATGTCGGTTGTATTCCTTCTAAAGCGTTATTGCATGCTTCAGAGGTATTTGCTGAAGCACAGCACGGTTTCGAAACGCTTGGTGTTTCTGTTTCTAAACCTAAGCTTAACCTTGAGCAAATGATGGAGCACAAAAGGACTGTTGTAACGGCTAATACCAGTGGCGTTTCCTTTTTGATGAAGAAAAATAAAATTGATATTTTTTTAGGGACGGCAAAAATTTTGGGTGCAGGTCAGATTGAAGTTGTTGCCGAAGATGGTGGCAAACAAACCGTCGCAACAAAGAATATTATCATTGCTACTGGTTCAAATGTTGCAGGCATTCCGGGTGTGAATCTAGAAATTGACGAAAAGGTTATTGTGTCTTCCACGGGAGCGCTGGAACTTGAAAAGGTCCCGGCGCGCATGATCGTTATCGGTGCTGGTGTCATAGGTTCGGAGCTCGGTTCGGTATGGAGCCGTTTGGGTGCCAAGGTTACTGTTGTTGAATTTCTTGATAAAGTTTTGGGATCAATGGACAGTGAGATTTCACGGCAGTTTCAGAAGCTAATGGAAAAGCAAGGAATTGAATATAAGCTTGGTACAAAAGTGACCGCTGTGACCAGGTCTAATTCAACCGCTCAAGTAATTGTTGAATCTGTAAAAGGTGGAGCGATTGAAACTTTGGAAGCTGATATTGTCCTCGTTGCTACTGGACGGTCTCCATATACAGAGAGTCTCGGTTTAGCGGAAATGGGTGTTCAATTAGATGAGCGCGGTTTTATTATAACGGATGAGCATTGGCAAACAAATATTCCGGGAATTTATGCGATTGGCGACGTCGTCAAAGGACCAATGTTGGCGCATAAAGCTGAGGAAGAAGGTATCGCTGTGGCTGAAATTTTGGCAGGTCAAAAAGGCCATGTTAATTTTAACGTCATTCCCAGTGTTGTATATACGCAGCCAGAAATTGCTAGTGTAGGCAAGACGGAAGAGGAGCTTAAAGCAGCTGGAATTGATTATAATGTTGGCAAATTCCCCTTTATGGCTAATGGACGTGCGCGAGCAATGCAAAAGAGTGATGGGTTCGTTAAAATCCTCGCTGATAAAAAAACAGATCGAGTCTTAGGTGGGCATATTCTTGGATTTGGTGCCGGTGAAATGATTCACGAAATTGTGGTTCTTATGGAATTTGGCGGTTCTTCAGAAGATTTAGGCCGTTGCTGCCACGCGCATCCTACCTTATCAGAAGCGGTGCGGGAGGCAGCTTTAGCGGTGTTTTCTAAACCTATTCATGTTTAAAACGCTGTAAGGAAAGGCTCACGACGTTTGTCTGAGTACGGCGGAAGAATTTTTATAGGCTGAATATCTTTATGATGAAACAGCCCCTTTTAGGGGCTGTCTCGTCGTATTTCTTGCGTATCAATAAACTAAAATTGCAGCTTTTCATCCTTTTGTTGTTCTCTCATATAGGTTGAAAGGCCCATATGATCGAGAGATTTTAAGAAGGGGCGCGGGGGTAATTCTTCTACATTGACCATGGTCTTGACGTCCCACTCACCGGTAGCAATGAGAACAGCAGCAGCGGCAGCTGGCACACCGGCTGTGTAAGAAATTCCCTGCGTTCCAATTTCGTTAAAAGCTTGCTTATGGTCGGCTATATTATAGAAAAAAATTTCTCTCGGATTTCCATCTTTTTTGCCTTTAATTAAGTCTCCAATGCAGGTTTTTCCTGTGTAATTTTGTGCGAGAGAAGCTGGATCGGGCAAAACGGCTTTCACAACTTTTAAAGGGATAACTTCTTGGCCTTCTGCTGTTTTAACAGGTTGTTCAGATAAGAGCCCAAGATTTTTTAAAACGGTAAAGACATTTATATAATGTTCGCTAAATCCCATCCAAAAACGGACGTTTTGAACATCAAGATTTTTAGATAATGAATGAATTTCATCATGCCCCGTCATATAGGCTTTTTGTTTTCCAACAACCGGTAAATCCCATTCATGGCCGATTTCAAACATTTGATTAGAAACCCATTTCTTATTTTGCCACGACCATGTTTTTCCTGTAAATTCTCTAAAGTTAGTTTCTGGATCAAAATTGGTGGCAAACCAATGCCCGTGATTCCCCGCGTTAATATCGATAATATCAATATCGGTAATTGTGTCAAAATAGTTATCACGCGCTAACGCTGCGTAAGCATTAACAACACCAGGATCAAAGCCAGCTCCCAAAATAGCGGTTACACCCGCTTTTTCGCATTCTTGGCGCCGAGGCCATTCGTAGTTGTTGTACCAAGGAGGTGTTTCACAAATCTTTAAAGGGTCTTCGTGGATTGCGGTATCGATATAGGCACATTTGGTTTCGATACAAGCTGAAAGAACGGACATATTAAGAAAGGGAGATCCGACATTAATAACGATTTTACATTTATTTTTTTGAATAAGTTTTACGGTTTCTTCTACATTCATTGCATCAAGTGCATGACCTTTAAGAATACCTTCTTCTTTCATTGTTTTTTTGTCTTTAATAGAAGCAATAATTGCTTCACATTTTTTAAGTGTTCGTGAAGCGATATGAATTTCACCAAGGATATGGTTATTTTGGGCACATTTATGTGCAACAACCTGTGCGACACCTCCAGCACCAATAATGAGAACGTTCTTCTTCATCATAGGGGTTTATCTCCTTTTTAATATTGCTGCGTGATTGTCCTTTTGTATGCCATTTTTATCATGAAAGGCTATTTTGATAATCATTATAGCTAAATTTGCGCTGGATTGTCAGCGTTCCATCGCATTCTTTCACGACGATAGCGGGCATCGCGATGCCATTAAACCAGTTTTTCTTAACCATTGTATAGCCCGCAGCGTCTTGAAAAGACAGTCTATCACCTATTTTCAGCGGTTCGGGAAACCGAAATGTCCCAAAAATATCACCAGCAAGGCAAGATTTGCCGCAAACCATAATTTCGTTTGATCCTTGATTTGGCTCTAATTGAGCGTTTTCGCGATAAATCAAAAGATCAAGCATATGCGCTTCGACTGAGCTGTCAACGATAGCAAGTTTTTTTTTGTTATACAATGTATCAAGGACACTGACCTCTAATGTAGAACTTTTGGTGATAGCAGCTTCTCCTGGCTCTAAAAAAACGGTTACACCGTGGGTTTGAGAAAAACGTTTTAAACGTTCAGCAAAGGCTTCTAGAGGATAATTTTCAGCAGTAAAGTGAATGCCACCGCCAAGACTAATCCAGTCAACTGCGGCGAAGAGATCTTTAAATTTTTCTTCAATTTGGTTAAGCATTTGGTTAAAAAGACTAAAATCAGCATTTTCGCAGTTATTATGAATCATTAAGCCATTGATAAGAGGCAAGATTTCTTTAATAGCACTTTGATTTGTTTCGCCTAAACGGCTAAAGGGGCGCGAAGGATTTGCAAGATCAAAATTGGATGCACTAATGCCTGGGTTTAGTCTTAAACCTCGCTGAATAGTCTTTGTAGTGCCTGCAAAACGTCGAAGTTGTTGGATTGAATTAAAAATGATTTTATCCGCGTAATGACATGCTTCATCGATTTCATTATCTGCCCAAGCAACTGAATAGGCATGGGTTTCTTTGCCGAACTTTTCTTTTCCTAAACGTAATTCATAGAGGGATGATGATGTAGTTCCATCCATATATTTGGACATAAAATTAAACAGGCTCCACGTGGCAAAGCATTTCAAGGCTAGTAAAATTTTCGCGCCCGATATTTCTCGTAAACGAGCAATGATTTCCATATTTTTCATAATCTTAGATTTCTCTATGAGGTAATAAGGAGTCTCAATCATTGTTTACTCGTTCTCTTTGAAGGATCTTATCATGCATATTAACGTTTAGTACATGGACTAACAGCATGTCTCAAGGAAAAAGAATCATAAAAGAGAATCTGTTTTTGTTCAGCGATAGAAGGTTGCCCTTAATCTAGTTGTGTTTGAGATTTGTGTTATGCGTATGATTAGAAATTTATGTTATTCTCTTGTTATTATGACTTTCGGAGTGTTTTTCATTATAACGACTAATATCGCTGGTTCGATACAAAAAAGCAGTGTTGAAGTTGAGATGATTCCTCAAACTCTTGTCCAGGAGAGTCTGGTTCCTTTAGTTTTTACAGGGCGCAAAGAGCTTAATGGTTTCAAAGGTTACTATAATTATCGGCGAGGTTATCGCAGATATAGCGATGGTTGGTGGTACCCCGAAACAGCATTTACAGAGGTTGCGCGTTTAGATATAAAACGTCCATCATTAGAAGCGACGCTAGCTTTGAAAAAGCCAGACGCCACCCCTTCTTTAGGGAAAAGAGAGCCATGGATGCTGAAAGAACATATTAATTCTTGTATAGCTCGTTATCGTTCCTATAACCAAAATGATAATAGTTATCAGCCTTTTCATGGGCCTCGGAGGCAGTGCTTTTCCCGCGTTTTTCCGGGGTAAAGGGGAGAGAAGACACGAGGGTCTTGGAATATTTTATATTTTGTGTAACTTTTTTATAAAAAGGTTGCTTCATAAGAATTTTCGGTGCCCCTTAAGTTTATTTAAATTTTATTATTATAGGTGTGAAAGAATAGGGGTGATGTGGTTTTATACTTTCTTATTTTCGTTTTGTTAATGATGGGTCGAGAATAGGTTGGAGTTTAGGTAATGACGGTACGGGAAGCAATGTTGATATTGCTGGTTTTGCTTCCCTTTGGTGGTAGTGCTATCATAGGTTTTTTTCGTTCGACCGCCAAAAATAATGAAGCGTGGTTCGCTGGAATAATTGTATTTTTCAGCTTTCTTTTTACGATCGTTCTTTATCCGATGGTTTGTGGAAACCGCGTAGTGCGCTTGGATATTCCTTGGCTTCCTGAGTGGGGAGTCAATTTTGTTTTACGTATGGACGGTTTGTCGTGGCTTTTTTGCCTTTTAATTACAGGAATTGGGCTACTTATCGTCGTTTACGCGCGCTATTATATGAATCCAGCAGATCCGGTTCCGCGTTTTTTTTCTTTATTTTTGGCATTTATGGGGTCGATGGAGGGAATAGTCCTATCAGGAAATCTCGTATTCTTAGTAATTTTTTGGGAATTAACCAGCATTTTTTCCTTTTTATTGATTGGTTATTGGTATTGTAATGCAAGCGCGCGCGATGGGGCACGTGCGGCTTTAACGATCACGGGCCTCGGTGGTTTTTCGCTCCTTATTGGTGTTTTACTCGTCGGCCGTATTGTTGGCAGCTTTGATTTAGATAAGGTGCTGGAATCTGGTGATCTAATTCGTTCAAGCTCCCTGTATATTCCGGTACTTGTTTGTATTTTATTAGCAGGATTAACTAAGAGTGCACAGTTTCCATTCCATTTCTGGCTGCCGAACGCCATGGCTGCCCCAACTCCTGTGTCGTCTTATTTGCATTCAGCGACGATGGTGAAAGCAGGATTATTTTTATTTGTTCGTTTATGGCCGGTTTTGTCGGGGACAGAAAGTTGGTTCTGGTTGGCTGGTTTTTCGGGGCTTACAACATTACTCCTTGGCGCTTATTTTTCAATGTTTCAACGAGATTTGAAAGGCCTTCTTGCTTACTCGACCATTAGCCATCTCGGCTTGATTACTTCGCTTTTAAGCTTTGGCAGCCCACTTGCATGTGTTGCAGCGATTTTTCATATGGCCAATCACGCTACTTTTAAAGCTTCTTTATTTATGGCAGCAGGCATTATTGACTATGAAACGGGTACACGTGATATGTGTAAGTTGACAGGTCTTTTTCGCTATATGCCTATCACGGGGACACTTGCTTTAGTCGCGAGTGCGGCAATGGCTGGAGTTCCTTTGCTGAATGGTTTTTTGTCGAAAGAGATGTTTTTTGCTGCAGCGGTTACGACCAACATGGAATCGTGGTTGGATTGGATTGCGCCTTACGTGGCGACGCTGGCTAGCCTATTCAGTGTAACCTATTCTGTGCGGTTTATTCATGGCGTTTTTTTTGGACCAAAACCCGTCGATTTACTTAAAATACCGCATGAACCACCGCATTTTATGCGTTTTCCGATAGAATTTTTAGTTTTTATTTGTTTACTGGTCGGTGTCTTCCCTAATTTAACGATAGGACCTATTTTAGATAACGCGGTAGTGGCTGTTTTGGGAGAAGAGGCGCCTTTTTATAATTTAGCTGTTTGGCACGGTTTCAACGCCCCATTGATTATGAGTTTTACAGCTTTATTAGGGGGTGTATTGCTTTATATTTTGGGGCGCCGTTATTTCCTATCCTGTGAGGAAAGATCATCTTTTCAGAAGGTGACAAAAAGACGGCGCATTTTTGGACAAATTCTCCTTGTTATTTCTTGGAAGTGGGCGCGTGCGGCGGAAGCTTTTTTATCAACGCGTCGTCTACAAGTTCAATTGCGTTGGGTACTTTCGGTATGCTTTGTATTTATTGGTCTCGTACTTTGGTATGATGGTTTGATTTCAGCCGGTTCGTTACCGCTTTTTCCTCTAGATTTTCCTTTTATTTCTTTTTGGTTTGTCGGCGGAATATGCGCACTTTTAGTTGCTTGGAAGGCAAAATTTCACCGTCTTGCATCATTAATGTTATTGGGAGGAACCGGCTTGATGACTTGTGCCACCTTTGTGTGGCTTTCTGCGCCTGATTTGGCGGTGACACAACTGGTTGTTGAAATTGTGACAACGGTTCTTTTACTTCTCGGTTTGCGATGGTTACCTAAACGTTTGAATGATCCTGTTCGGCAGCCTGCGCATTTTTTAGTATATTCGCGTCGCGTTTGTGATCTAATCATTGCGTTTGTGGGGGGCGCGGGCATGGCGTGGTTATCATTTGCGGTAATGACGCGCCCACAGGGAAACACAATTTCTGATTTTTTTCTCACTCACGCTTATTCTGATGCTGGTGGTCGTAATGTTGTGAATGTATTGCTAGTCGATTTTCGCGGGTTTGACACAATGGGGGAAATTGTGGTTTTGGGCGTAGTTGCGCTCGCCGTTTTTGCACTTTTGCGACGTTTCCGCCCTGCCCCTGACAGTATTGACGCTCCTTCTCAACAACGTATCCAAAAAGCCTTCGATGCGGTACAGCTTGATTATGAAACAGGGAGCACTTCGCCGGATTATTTGATCATTCCCTCTGTTATTATGCGTTGGCTCTTCCCGGTCATTATTGCTTTTGCAGTTTATTTATTGATACGCGGGCACGATGCTTCAGGGGGTGGATTTGCTGGTGGAGTTACTTTGGCAATAGGGTTTATTTTACAATATCTTGCGACTAATATTCGTTGGGTGGAAAATCGTTTACGGGTTTTGCCTTTGCTTTGGATGGGTTTCGGTTTATTATTATCAATGGCGACCGGGATGGGAGCTTGGTTTTTTGGGTATCCTTTCTTAACGTCGTTTTTTCAATATACCGACCTTCCTTGGGTTGGGAAAATTCCCATGGCGTCTGCTTTCTTGTTTGATTTAGGTGTATTTTCTCTAGTTTTAGGGGCTACAGTCCTTATTTTAATTGCGATTGCACACCAATCAATCCGCGTTTATCGCATCGGTAAGAAATCTGTTTTGAAAGAGAAGGAAAGTTAATGGAAGCGGTTCTTTCTTTAGGTATTGGTGTTCTGATTGGATCGGGCATTTGGCTTCTTTTGCGTCCACGGACTTTCCAACTTATTCTAGGTTTGTCGCTTATTTCATACGGCGTCAATCTTTTCATATTTTCAATAAGCAGGCCGCGTAAAAATGTGGCACCTATTGTTGATCCTTCTGTCGTAATTAATTCTGCTAATTATGCCGATCCTTTACCACAAGCTCTGGTTTTAACAGCGATTGTAATTGGTTTCGCGACGACGGCCTTGTTTTTGGTTGTTCTTTTAGTTTCACGTGGTTTAACCGGTTCAGATCATGTTGATGGACGCGAGGCAAAATAACGATGGAAGCCTGGTCGCATCATCTACTTATTTTGCCTATTCTTTTGCCATTGGGCGCTGGAGCAGTGCTGCTTTTTTATGATGAGCGTCGTTCAAAATTAAAATCACTCATTAGTCTTTCTTCTGCAGCTTTATTGGTTGTGATTTCTATTTTGTTGCTTGTACGCGCTCTTGAAGTAGCGCCAGCTTCAGATGTTTATCAGCCTGGTAATTGGCCTCCTCCTTTTGGAATTATTTTGGTCCTCGATCGCTTGAGTGCTATGATGATTTTTCTTTCAAGCTTGTTGATCGCCTCTGCGTTAGTTTTTTCGCAGGCATACTGGTACAAAGCAGGCTCCCATTTTCATTCACTGATGCAGTTCTTGATGGTAGGGATAAATGGTTCTTTTTTGACAGGAGATTTATTCAATTTATTTGTATTTTTTGAAGTTATGTTGACGGCCTCTTATGCACTTGCTTTACACGGCTCTGGTCAGTTACGGGTGCGTGCCGGTATGCATTATGTGGTCATTAATCTTGTTGCCTCTTCATTTTTCTTAATTGGTTCAGCACTCATTTACGGAGTAGCTGGCACACTTAATATGGCTGATTTAGCTGTCAAAATAAAACATATAGCTTTAACGGATGTCGTTTTATTTAAAGTAGGTGTGGTATTCTTAGGTATTGCTTTTTTACTCAAAGTGGGTATGTGGCCGCTTAATTTTTGGCTGACGCCAACCTATAGCGCAGCGGCAGCACCCGTGGGTGCCTCTTTTGCAATTCTGAGTAAAATAGGTATCTACGTTATTTTGCGTTTGATGCTATTATGGTCCGATTTTGAGAGTGGATATTTTACCCATTTTGGTCAGACAGTTTTGTTTTATGGTGGGCTTTGTACTTTGACTTTTGGCTTTATTGGGATGTTAGCTAGTCAAAGTTTGGGGCGTTTGGCGGCTTATAGCGTCCTTGTATCTTCTGGCACCTTGTTAGCAGCGATCGGAGTTGTTAATGAAACGCTGATAGCAGGCGCGCTTTTTTATATTGTTTCTTCAACTTTAACGCTCGGAGCTTTTTTTCTTTTGGTTGAATTGGTTGAGCGCGGTCAGGATACAGCAGCCAATATTTTGGCTGTTACAATGGAAGTATATGGTGATGATGAAAAAGAGGAAGAAGAGGAAGTTGGCATTTATTTTCCCGCAACTTTAGCAATTCTAGGGGCTTGTTTTGCGATTTGTGCAATTTTAATCGTTGGATTACCGCCTTTTTCTGGTTTTGTTGCAAAATTTATGATGCTTAAGGCTGTTCTTAGTTCACGTGAGGGAGACTTTTCTGCCTCTATGCCAGTTTTGCGTGATTGGCTCTTTGCGATCTTTATTACACTTTCTGGTTTTTCAGCTTTGATTGCGATGACGCGCATAGGTATTCGAATTTTTTGGATTCCTCTTGAAAGAAAAGTACCGCGCGTGCAAGTGAGTGAGTTTGCTCCTATCGCTGTTCTTTTAACTTTATGTTTTATTATGACGATTGCAGCTGGCCCTATCGGTCATTATATGTCCGAGACTGCAGAAATTTTGCTTCTTCCCAAGAACTACATCGATAGCGTTCTTGTGGATTTTTTTCCAAAAGATATAGGGAGGAATCAATGAACCGCTTTTTTCCTTATCCGTTTTTAAGTGGTTTAATTGCGCTCATGTGGCTGATTTTAAATAACTTTAGTCTTGGACAGCTGCTGTTAGGAATTATAGTTGCTTTATTTTGTGGTTGGGTGACGCAATTTATTCAACCAGAAAAAAGAGCTGTTAAAAACTGGAATATAGTTTTTAAGTTGATTTTCCGAGTGTTTTTTGATTCTATTTCTGCAAATATTTCAGTAGCTTGGTTTACTTTAACGAAAAGGTATAAAGGACAGCATTCTGGTTTTATTGTTGTTCCTCTTTTGCTTGAAAGCCGTACGGCTTTAGCTATTTTGGCATGCATTTTATCAGCAAGCCCAGGTATTATTTGGGTCACGTATAATAGCAAAAATAATAAACTCCTGATTCATGTATTAAATTTAAAGGATGGGAACGATTATAGACAGTTGATCAAGCAGCGGTACGAAAAATTGCTTTTGGAGATTTTCTCATGAGCATGGTAATTCTTTATTGGGGACTATTTGCTTCGCAATTTTTCTTGAGTTTAGCGATGATTGTGGCCTTATTTCGGCTGATTTATGGCCCAAGAGCACAAGATCGAATCGTTGGTTTAGACGCTCTTTATACGACAGCTATTCTTTTATTCCTTACATTTGATATTTTTTCGGGAACAACCATTTATTTTGAAGTGGCTCTTATTATCGGCCTTTTGGGTTTTACATCGAGTATAGCTTTGGCAAAATTTTTGATGCGTGGAGAAATCATCGAATGAATAATGATATTTCGCCGTGGATTGCTTTTGTTATAACTGCTTTTTTAGTGCTGGGGTCAGGCCTTACGCTGATTGGGACGATAGGATTGGTTCGATTTTCAAATTTTTATGAGCGTCTGCATATGCCTTCATTAGGGACAAGCTGGGGTGCTGGGAGCATTCTAATCGCTTCAGTTCTTTACTCAATATTCGTGGATGATCGTTTTGTCTTCCACGAAATATTATTAGCGGTGTTTTTATTCGTAACAGCGCCCGTGACCTCCATATTACTGTCGCAGGCGGCGGTTTACAGAGATCACTCAGAGAATTATCAAAGAAAGCCCCTGTCCCTTTCGTCGCACGAAGCAGACGGAGGCTCGCCTGCATTAGAAAAAAAACACCAAATCGACGGCTCATAGAGCTATTAATCTACAAAAGCTGATTTTACTGTGTTCTTTTCTCTTCTATGCAACGAATAGGTTTTTCCTCTTTTGGGTCATTAATAAGGTCGTAGAGTATAACAGTTCCTTTTGTTTCCCACCAAATATATTGGGCTCCCACATATTTTGCTCCCGAGGCGGCGATTACATTTGAGCCGATAATGCGTTCACCGTTCCACTGAAAATCGACTAGTGAAACATTGTCAGCGTTAAAATAAGTCGCTTCAATCTCCTCTTTGTTGTTCCCAGTGTCGCATTGATAGACGACTATTTGTGTTGTAGGCTTCGGATCGTCTGGTACTTCAATAATTAAAGCTTCAGCGAAGGCACTGAGCGGGGTGAAAATTGGCGAACTTAAGGCACTCAAAAATCCTAGGATGAGTAAATTTTTTTTCATAATGCTTCCTCAATTATTTAGAACAATAACGTCGATTCTTCTACACAGTAGATGGGCTTTTTCTCTTGTGGGTCGTTTTTAAGGTCGTAAAGTGCGACTCTCTTTTTGGTTTCTAGCCAAATATAATGAGCGCCTGCGTACTTTATTCCTGTATCAGCGATCACCTGTGCGCCGATGACACGTTCATTTTTCCACTCAAAATCAATTAACGAAATAGAGCCAGCATTGAGGTAGGTTGCTTCGATTCGCTCTTTCTCGGTTCCGATATCGCATTGGTAGGCAAGGGTTTGTGCTGAGGGTTTTGGGTCGTCTGGCACTTCAATAATTAAGGAGCCAGCAAAGGCACTAATTGAGCTGAAAAATGGTAAACTTAAAGCGGTAAAAAATCCCAAAATTAGAGTTTTTTTCATAATGTTTCCTTATTATTCAGAATGGTGACTTTGAAAAATGCTATGGTGTCCACGGCAGGATTCGAACCTGCGACCCCAGGATTCATACCACTTCGATTTTCATCGCCAGCCTTATTAAAACAGGCTGTTCGTGGTCTGGACTGTCTCTTCACCTTGAAGCTCGCGCTTTTTAGGTGCTGCCCGTTCAGTCTCTACACCTTCCTCTCTGTGTTAAGAGAGGCTTGGCTCGGGATTGGCATATAGTTCCCTATGAAGCGTTCCCCGAATTTGAACAGATCCACTTTGAAGATTTCTCTTCAAGGCGCCCAATTTTCAGGAATCCTGTGCTCTATCCTACTGAGCTACGCAGACCCAATTGCACTTGATCCTTTTAGCGAAAGTATAAAAGTTAATCAATTGTATAAATATCACTCAATAAGTTTTAATTAATTTCTGCTTCAAGAAGGTCAAGACAGCGTGTCTATTGGAACATTTTTTGCGGTGAATGATTGACTGAGCTTGCATGTTAGGGTGAGGATCAAGCTATTTAGTGAAAATTTTTTATCCTGGGCGATAAAAGCTACTAATGTCCCGGCATTTGGCGGTTCACCCGGGATATCTTGTATCCACGTGGGTAAGCTAACGGTTCCGAAATGCACTTTAACGCGTTGTACCGATATAGGGCTTATCGAATTCAATTGGGCAGAGAATTAGCGGCTAAAATCACTTCGACGGTCACATCTCCCGCCGTGAATCAGACAATTTAAATCATAAGAAGTCGCTGTTTCAGGCACGTGCCCCAAAATATGGTCTAGATTTAGCAGCGTGCGTTCCCCTGTTTCCGTTCATTTTGGGCTACGATATTTGTAAATTGGCGTGAGATAAGCCGAGTATGGCAGAAAACGTTTTCCAATGACTGATTTGCCCGGGTCCATAAGGCCGATAAATCAAGGACTTGTCTGTCAAGAAATGATAATAATTGATTTTTTATTTGTACATCAGGATATTTTTAAACTGATCGTCTTTTATAACTTTATTTCCACATTTATCTGCTTTAAAGTCAGCTTCTTTTAATTTTTATAGGGCATGATAAAAAATATAATGTTCTTTAGATAGTTTATTTCCTCATGCCAACATTAACCAGATTTTTAATGATTCTCTTCATTTTTATTATCATTCTTTTCAGTATCATGGTTGCACTTGTGATTTCAGTTGAGCCAGTAGTGGTGGATATGTATATCGATGTTCCCTTAGATTCATTGAGTTCATCTTCGAAAGTAGATCTATGAAAAGTGACATTGTAATAGACCGTTTTCTTGAAATGATGAGTGCTGAGCGGGCAGCCTCTTCTCATACGCTCGCGGCTTATCGACGTGATTTGCGATGGGCGCAAGGTGCGTTATCTTCGCGTTCTGTTTCGCTTTTATCTGCGCAAAGAGAAGATTTAGTCGCTCTTTTGTCGCTTATGCACACATTTGGTTTTACAGCTGCTTCGCAGGCTCGCCGTTTATCGGCTTTGCGCCAATTTTATCAATTTCTTTTTTCTGAAGGATTGAGAGAAGATGATCCTTCCAGTGATATTAATGCGCCGCGTCAAGGGCGCCCTTTGCCAAAAATCATTAATGAAAATACAGTGGCAAAATTGCTTGATTTTGCTCAATCAGAAACAGATCAGGCAGACTATGGGTCTAAAGATCATCTCCGCGCGCTGCGTCTTCAGGTGCTGAGCGAAATGCTTTACGCGACGGGATTACGTATCAGTGAATTGATTAGTTTACCGGTTCAAGCGGTACGGGGACAGGAACAATGTATTTTGGTTCAGGGGAAAGGTAAAAAAGAACGCATAGTGCTTTTATCAGCTAAAGCGTGTCGGGTTCTTTCTCAATGGTTGGTTTTACGAGATCAAGGAAAGGACGCAGCAAGCCCTTATCTTTTTCCTGCTCATTCATCAACAGGATATGTTGCTCGCCAATTTATTGCGCGGGAATTGAAAGATCTTGCTAAAAGAGCGGGAATAAAAAGTGACAACTTCTCTCCTCATGTATTACGGCACGCTTTTGCTAGTCATCTTTTGCAAAATGGTGCTGATTTGCGCGCAGTGCAGCATTTACTGGGTCATTGTGATATTTCTACAACTCAGATTTATACACATGTATTGGAGTCGGGGCTTTATCGTTTGGTGAATGAGCATCATCCACTTGCTGATCAGAGTGAGTCTGACTAAAAAGAGTATTTTATAAAATAAATTACGGCCATATAGATTACGCAAAATAGGTTGGGTGCTATGTATCATTATCTTGATTTTGAAAAATCAGTTGCCGATCTCGATCTGCAAATCCTTGAACTGAAAAAAATTGCCCAGGAAAAAGGTAGCCTCGATACAGGCGATGAAATCGCACGCCTTGAGGCACGTTCTCAAACAGCTCTGAGGGATCTTTATAAAAAATTATCACCGTGGCAAAAAACACAGGTAGCTCGTCACCCCGATAGGCCTCATTTTATGGATTATTCGGCGCAATTATTGAGTGATGTTACACCTTTGGCAGGTGATCGTAAATTTGCTGAAGATGAGGCCATTCAAGCCGGTTTTGCCCGCTTTAAAGGTGAAGCGGTGGCTTATATTGGCCAAGAAAAAGGGCATGATACACAAACTCGCTTACGTTACAATTTTGGTTCCGCACGTCCAGAGGGATATCGCAAAGCTGCCCGTATCATGGAAATGGCTGACCGTTTTAGTTTACCGTTACTCACATTTGTAGACACAGCAGGTGCCTATCCCGGCGTGAGTGCTGAAGAGCGCGGACAGGCAGAAGCAATTGCCCAATCAACAGCGGCAACTTTGCGTCTGCAGGTTCCTGTTGTTTCTGTTGTCATTGGAGAAGGTGGCTCTGGGGGTGCAATAGCAATTGCTGCAGCTAATAAAATTTATATGTTAGAGCATTCGATCTATTCGGTGATTTCGCCAGAAGGTGCGGCTTCTATTTTGTGGCGCGATTCGACTCGCGCAAAAGATGCGGCGACTAATATGCGCATTACTGCTCAAGACCTTTATCAGTTAAAAATTATTGACGGCATTATTTCTGAACCTATAGGAGGAGCACATCGGGACAAGAAGGCAGCAATTGAAGCTACAGGAAATGCGATTTCAGCTGCTTTAGAATCTATGGCTGGTAAGGATGGCGAAACTGTCAAACAAGAACGTTGGGACAAGTATCTCCAAATTGGTCGCTCTTTAGTATGATATTTTTTTGTATAATTTTTTTAATTAGAGTTTTATTCAATGCAATTAAAGCAATCCTTCTCAGTATTTCTTTTGTCGATAATCGGGGTTTTAAGTGCTTGTCAGCAAAGGCTGCCAACTTCTATTCAAGCTAAGGTTGAACAGGAATTGCCTAAAGAAATTCAAGAGAGAATGGTTGCGCACCATATTGATCAATATGCGCCGATTATGATGCGGTTTTTCAAAGAAGAAAATATTGCTGAAATTTGGAAACAGGACGACACAGGATATTTTATACTCGTGGCGCAGTATCATATTTGCAAATGGTCGGGCCAACTTGGGCCAAAATATCAAGAAGGGGACCGTCAGGCGCCTGAAGGTTTTTATACTATCCATGCGGACCAGATGAATCCTTATTCAAGATATTACCTTTCTTTTAATATAGGTTTTCCTAATCTTTATGATCAAGCACATGGTCGTACAGGGAGTAATCTTATGGTTCACGGTGCTTGTTCTTCTGCGGGCTGTTATTCGATGAGCGACAAAAATATGGCACAAATTTATGCTTTCGCGCGGGATGCTTTTAGAGGAGGACAAAGTGAGTTTCAGCTACATGCCTTCCCTTTTCGCATGACGGATGCTAATATGAAACGTCATCGTGCAGATTCTAATTACCAATTTTGGGTAATGCTTAAAGAAGGTTATGATTTATTTGAAAAGAGGCGCAAACCTCCGAAAATTGAGGTTTATGAAAAACGCTACATTTTCGATTACTCTGGTGATGAGAAATTAGCTTTTGTAATACCTGAAATATAAATTTATTGTAGCATTAGCGCTGTAATATGTCTTAGGGCACTCTGTTTATAATGGGGAGCGGTGGGCGTTTGTGTTTCCTTATAAGGTACCGTTTCATTAAAGCTTGGAAAGAAAGTTAAAATTTTATCCCCAGGTAGCTAAGGGGTACGACGCGGCGATTTTATCCGCAGTATCGATTACTGAGTCGCCTGAAAAATATCAAAAAGTCTCCGCGCTGCTTCTTCCTTGATACTGTCGGCAATAATAACAAATTGAGTTCGCAATGACGTCTTTTGCGGCTTTTTTAGTGAAGAGGTAGTCGAACTTCCTACACTAAATTCGTTGATAATAACAGCACCGGCCAACACGGGCTTTTTAGCACACGGTCGAAAATTTTTTTTGCTAAAATCTAAAAGCTTGACCACGGGGGTAACGGGAATGTGTGTAGTTTTCGTGGGAAACATCAATTTTTGCGG
Source organism: Bartonella australis AUST/NH1 (assembly GCF_000341355.1). NCBI lineage: Bacteria > Pseudomonadati > Pseudomonadota > Alphaproteobacteria > Hyphomicrobiales > Bartonellaceae > Bartonella > Bartonella australis. The sequence continues at coordinate 1,557,396 of NC_020300.1, read as the reverse complement.
ACTACTTTCATCACGGGGTATAGGCAGGTCGTTTATGTGGAATAGGAATGCCTTGTGACATTTTTTTTGCGATTTTGTGTGTCTGTTTCTTATTTATCAGGCGTACCGGCAATGGAAGGATAAAAGAAGGCAAAGCAGTAATTAAAGGTGAAGTAAGAATGACGTTACCTTGCTGGTCGTAAGAATCTGCATATATCTCTCTTGTTTTAGGGTTACATATTTTCTGTTTCATATCAGTTACTTGTGTTATCTTAGCGCCATAGGGTCTCAGTGTTGCTAAAGTTAATTTTGGTGATCCTTTTTTCGAAAAACTTGTATCAAGCAGTTGTGCGGCTATACTTTCTCGTTCATTGATGTTGTTTGCCCCTAAAATAACGGCGATAATTGTGCGTTGATTACGGGTTGCTGAAGCAACGAGGTTAAAACCAGATGCGCAAATGAAGCCGGTTTTCATGCCGTCTATTCCATTGAAGCGGCCAATGAGATTATTTGAATTGCGTTTGATTTTTTTGCCGTCGCCAAAATCAATGGCCGGGATAGAAAAATAATGGGCATATTGAGGAAATTCGCGGCGAATTTGAACGGCTAAGAGGGCGATATCACGCGCTGTGGAATAATTGTTGGGGTCTGGCAACCCGCTTGCATTGGCGAAATGGGTCCCAAACATGCCTAAGCGCCTAGCGTGAATATTCATTTGTTGTACGAAAGCTTTCTCTGAACCAGAAAAAGCTTCACTGATAGCGATTGCCAAATCATTAGCGGATTTAACGAGGAGGATACTTAAAGCTGTTTCGAGTGTAAGGACAGAGCCAGCTTTGTAACCTGAATGGACAGCAGGAGTGTTCGCTGCATGTTTGCTGATAACGATGGCCTGTTGAGGTAGAATCTCTCCTTTACTCATGGCGCGAAAAATAACGTAAGTTGTCATTAATTTTGTTAAAGAGGCGGGATACCAGCGTTCAAAGGCTTGATTGTGTGCTAATATCCGCCCGGTTTCGACATCGACAGAGATCAAGGGGTGAGCTAAGGACGGTAAGCTCATCGTGCTCAAAATAAAAGATAACAACAGGTTGCAGAAAAATCGACGCATGAAGTGAGCCTTCCCGTTTTTCAGTTTGGAGTAATTCAAAGCTGCTTAATAAATTATAATAAATTTTTAAGAATGAGCTAAGAGGCGGGATTTTAATGCCGCACCTCTCCCTTCCAGTGGTGACCAAGCGCTTGAAGTCTTTTAACGGCGGAGAGCGGCATAGGTGGTGGAGTGGGATCTTGAGCAGCTAATAAAAGCAATTCATCGCAGGCTTTTTCTGTTTTTTGGATAAGTTGATCCAGGAAATCGTGCTTACGGAGGCCTGATTCAATAGGGGGCAGGATACGAATACGAATCGTCCCTGGGTAACGACGGAAATTATCGCGCGGCCAGTATAAACCGGCGTTATGGGCAATGGGGACGACTTGAAGCCCCAGTTCATTGTAAAGAGCAACAACTCCCGATTTATAATTTGGCTCTTGGCCTGGCTGTCGGCGTGTCCCTTCAGGGAAGATTAAAATTTGACGCCCTTGTTTCGCTTTTTGTTTCGCGCATTTTATGATGGTTTTGAGAGCTTTAATAGGAGTTGTTCGGTTAATCGGTATGATTCCTGTTTTCGCCATATACCAGCCAAAAAGGGGAATCCACGTTAATTCGCGTTTCATAATGAGAGCAGGATCATCGAGATGGGGGACAAGGCCGAAGGTTTCCCATTCAGATTGGTGCTTTGGAGCGATGATATAGGCACCATCTGGTAAATTTTCTATGCCTTCGATTGCGTAATTTGTGCCTACGATGTATTTTTGCAAGAATAATGTAACACGCGCCCACGTTTTAGGTACAATCCACGCCTTTTTGCGTGGCATTAAAAAATAAAAGGGTGCGTAAAGAATCATTTGCACAAAAGTTGTTGTATAAAAAGCGAACGTAAAAAACAGAGAACGAAGAGTAACCACTATATTTTCCCATTTTAATTTGCAAAAGGCTTCAACCTGCAACGTAATTGACGTGAAAAACTATATTTATTTACATTTGCCGGAGTATTTTACAATACAAGGAAAGAATAAGGAAAGAGACCAATGATGCCGCAGGCTGGCAAAGATAAATTTTTTATTCCACGGATTTTATCCATTGCTGGCACTGATCCTTCCGGAGGGGCCGGAATGCAAGCAGATTTGAAGGTTTTTTCAGCGATGAAGACTTATGGTATGAGTGTCGTTACAGCTGTAGTTGCACAAAATACACAGGGTGTGCGTTCTTTTCGAGCGTTGGACGCATCTTTCGTTGCAGACCAAATTGATTCTATTTTTGAGGATATTCACGTTGATGCAGTTAAAATCGGTATGGTAGCAAATGCTCAAATTGCACAAGTTATTGCAGAGCGTTTAACTTATTACCGAGCTCGTTCTATTGTTCTTGATCCAGTTATGGTGGCAAAAAGTGGCGATATCCTCTTACAGTCTGATACAATTGAAATTATTCGTGACGTTCTTGTTCCTATGTCGACGGTGATAACGCCAAATTTGCGCGAGGCGGCGATGTTATTGGGGCGCGAAGTGCAGTGGTCATTAAAAGCTATGTACCAGTACAGTCCCCAGCTTTTAGCGCTTGGTTGTAACGCGGTTTTGTTAAAGGGAGGGCATTTGGACAGTTTTGCTAATATGAGCGCAGCTGATGAGACTTTATCCAGTCCAGACCTTTATTGTGACTTTGACGGTATTGTGACACTTGAAGCTTCCCGTCTCAAAACAATTAATAACCACGGCACAGGTTGTACTATTTCAGCTGCAATTGCAGCGCTTTTGCCCACAGAGCCTTTAGTGTGCGCAGTTAAAAGAGCAAAAAATTATCTGAGCAATGCTTTATCAAGTTCAGATATTTTGCAGGTGGGAAAAGGCAGAGGCCCAGTTCACCATTTCTGTGAACTATGGAGTAATGGATGATTTAAGATAATTTCATCTACGCGCGCAAAAGGATACCGCACAAACATTGCCCACAAGGGAGAGAAAAGCGCAACGGAGAGAAAAAACATCGATAAAATGGCTCCCGAAAAAACTTACTTCCCGGAAACTTCCTATTTTAGGGCACAACCACCCAAAAATTAAATGGAGCGGGCGATGGGATTCGAACCCACGACCCCAACCTTGGCAAGGTTGTGCTCTACCCCTGAGCTACACCCGCTCACAAATTCGAAATATGTTCTATCTCAAACGGTGTTTGTATGGCCTAGGCTTACCTGAATTGCAACAAAAAAATAACGTTTCACGGCGATTTATTTTTTTCGATATCCCAAAGAATTAATTTTGACAGAGCCCTTTGAATACGCTACGTTCGCCGCCTTTGCGAATAAGGGAGGATAACTGTGCTGAAGGTAATAAGCGTGTGTGTTGCTGTTATGGCCGCTTTCACGGTGAATGGTTTTGCGAAAGAAGCAGGTCAGGTTAAGGTAGCGATAACACAGCTTGTAGCGCATCCTGCCGCAGATACAATCCGCAAGGGGGTAGAGGACGCATTAGCGGAAAATGGCTACAAAGATGGTGAAAATTTGAGATTAACCTTTTTATCCGCGCAGGGAAGTATACCCATGGCCACACAGATTGCACGCAAATTTGTCGGTGATGAACCTGATGTAATCGTGGCAATTGGCACGCCTTCGGCACAGACAATGGTGGCGGCAACAAAAAAAATCCCTATCATTTTTGCAGCGGTTTCTGATCCTATTGAGGCAAAAGTGGTGCCTTCCCTTACCAAGATTGGCGGTAATGTAACCGGAATTTCTGATCGTTTGGATGTTTCAGGAATTCTTGCAAGCCTAAAAGAAGTAAAGCCAGATTTGGAAAAAATTGGCTATCTCTACAACGCATCTGAAGCTAATTCTGTTTCAACTCTTAAGGTATTTAAAAATTTAGCAAGTAAGGCTGGGATCGAAGTTATTCCTTCATCTGCACCAAAATCTTCTGACGTTCAAGCAGCAACTCGGGCCTTAATTGGTAAGGTGGATATCATTGTGATTCCCGCTGACAATACAATTATTTCTGTTTTAGAAGGGGCAGCAAAAGTCGCACTTGAAGCGAAGACCCCTTTATTTGCCGTGGATTCTAATTCCATCGGACGGGGTCCTTTTATGACCCAGGGCGTAGATTTCCATGCTATAGGGATTGATGCGGGGAAATTGGTTTTGCGTGTTTTAAAAGGCGAAAAACCAGGCGATATTGATGTTGTGTACGCAGCTAATAAGAATATCTGGGTTGATATGAAAGCAGCTAAAAAGGCTTCCATTGTAGTACCACAAGCGATTTTAGAGCGCGCGGTGGGAGTTATTCAATAAGTTTTTATTAATAAAATTAAGAAAAAGAATGTTTGACGCTCGTGAAAGGGGGCTATAAATGAGTATATTTGCTCTTTCTGGGGCTATAGAATTAGGCTTTATTTACGCGTTTGTTGCTATCGGGGTTTACCTTTCATTTCGCGTTTTAGATTTCCCTGATTTAACGGTTGATGGTTCATTTCTTCTTGGATCATCTGTCTGTGGTGTCTTGATTCTTTTGGGTTTTAATCCCTGGGTCGCTACTGCATGTGCCTTTTTTGCGGGGATGTTGGCCGGCTTATTGACAGCTTTTTTGAATTTAAAGCTCGGTATTTTAAATCTTTTAGCTTCGATTTTAACGATGACGGCCCTCTACACTATTAATCTTCGTATCATGGGGATTATGGGGGGGTCTAATATCAATTTAGCGCTTTCTGACACAGTTTTAACACCCTTTTATGGTTCATTCGGCATGCCTGATATGTTCGTGCGTCCCCTTTTTGTCGGTATTATTTTGCTGGTCGTCGCATTCGGAATTTGGCGGTTTTTAGAAAGTGAAATAGGTCTTGCTATGCGGGCAATGGGGGCTAATCCGCGTATGGCTTCAGCACAAGGGGTCCACACATCAGCGTTAATTTATTTTGGTATGGGGCTTTCAAATGGGTGTGTTGCGCTTGGAGGGGCCCTTTATATTCAAATAGCAATCGCTACAGATATTACGGGTGGGATGGGTACAATTGTTTTTGGCTTGGCGGCAGTCATTATTGGCGAAACTTTATTTCGTACGCGGAACATTTTTTGGATCATTTTTAGCTGTATCACGGGGTCTGTTTTATACCGCGTTGCAGTGCAATTTGCGTTTGAGGCCCATAGTATCGGCATTGATACATCAACGGATCTTCAATTGATTACAGCGCTTTTAGTTGTTTTAACTCTTACTATACCACGCTATTTAGAGAGGCGGAAACATGATTGAATTTTCTCATGTCGGAGTCACGTTCAAACCGAAAACGCCTCTAGAAAAACAGGCCTTAATCGATATTAACCTCAAAATTGAACAAGGTAGTTTTGTCACGGTTATTGGCTCGAACGGTGCTGGTAAATCGACTTTATTGAGTGTTTTATCGGGTGCACTTCCGCTAACAAAAGGAAAAGTCGCGATTAATGGTGAAAATGTTTCTCGCCAGTCTGTGAGTGCGAGGGCCGGTAGAGTTGCTTGTGTTTTTCAAGACTCTTTAGCAGGAAGCTGTAGTTCTTTGACAATTGAAGAAAACCTGGCTCTTGCTGCTCTCCGCGGAAAGAAGCGTGGTTTTCGTTCAGCTTTAAATCGTGAGAAAAGGCAATTTTTTCGAGAAAAGATTGCTCAATTAGGTCTTGGTCTTGAGAACTGCATCCACAACCGTATGGACAGTTTATCGGGTGGGCAGCGTCAAGCAATTTGTTTAGTGATGGCTACTTTAGCGCATGCGGACGTTTTGTTACTTGACGAGCATACCTCTGCGTTAGATCCGGGAATGGCTGATTTTGTGATGCGTTTAACCGAGAAAATTGTTGAAGAAAAAGGATTAACTACTATGATGGTGACGCACTCTATGCGCCAAGCTCTTGATTACGGGGACCGTACACTGATGCTGCATAGAGGGGAAGTGATCTTGGATGTATGTCAAGAGAAGCGTAAAGACTTAAGTGTAAATGATTTAATCGGTATGTTTCAGAAGGTTCGCGGTGAAGCCGTTGATAATGATGAACTCTTAATGGATTAATATTTTGGCTCAGAAAAAAGCACACGAGGTTAATCATTTTCTAGCACATCTTTCGCGTTCTTTCCCTATTATTTTAATTTATGGTCCTGATCGTGGCCTTGTTTGTGAACGCGCACAGCGTTTTGCTAAGCTTACACAGATAGCGTTAGAGGACCCTTTCTCAACGATTCGTTTAGATGCATCTGAAATTGATAAGGATCCAGCAAGGCTGGGAGATGAAGCGCGTACTTTATCACTTTTTGGCGGTAACCGCTTGGTGTGGATATCTAATGGCGCTAATCAGAAAGGTTTTCTTGAAGCGCTTAAGCTTTTAATTAAAGAACCACCGGAAACAAGTTTTGTTTTAATTGAAGCGGGAGATTTGAAAAAGGGAGCGACGTTGCGCAGTGTTATCGAAACAGCGTCGACAGCGATGGCTCTGCCTTGTTTTGCAGATGATGCTCGTTCTCTCGACATGTTGATCGATGAAGTATTAAGTGATTTTGATATGGCCATCTCTTTGGAAGCGCGCAAGTGTTTGCATGAAAGTCTAGGAGGAGATCGCCTTGCTTCGCGTAGTGAACTGAAAAAGCTTTGCCTTTATGCCTTGGATAAGGCTCACATTTCTCTTGAGGACGTTAAAGCAGTGGTAAGCGATGTTAGTGCTCTTTCTCAAGATGAAGTGATTGATGCCGTTTTATTAGGAGATGTTGCAGGTTTTGACACTTATTTTAGCCGGCATGCGATTATACACGGTGCGCTTTTTTTTATTTTGAGCACTGCGCAAAGGCATTTTCAGCAATTACAGCTTTTACGTTATCAAGTAGAGATTGAAGGTAAAATTCCTCTTGCAGTGATTTCTCAAGCACGACCGCCGATTTTTTTTCAGCGAAAAAAAACAATTGAGCGAGCTTTGAAATATTGGAAATTAGAGCAAATTTCTTATGCTATGGAGAAAATTCAGAGCGCTGTTTTAGAGAGCCGTAAAAATCCGCTTTTGAGCGAAGCTATTATTCGCCAAACTTTGTTGGGGCTGGCAGTGACTGCACAGCGCAAAATTGCTTCTTGAAATCTTGGTCCATATTTGCATCAGATCCCTTTTATAGCTTGGCGAAATTTTATAAAGTGGGTTTTCCTTTAAAGGGCGTTCGTTTTTTGTAGCAAAAAACGGTTCTTCGATAACCCGTATCCGCTGCTGCTGCAGACTTTTGTGGCAGAAGATATAGCGTCTATTAGGTGAGCATTTTTCATTTTGATGTGTCCTTAATAGTATAAAATTACTAGGTTCTTTACGCATTTACGGCGTTGGGAAAATGGACAATTTCAAGATCACTATATTTTTTCGTCGGCTATTCGGTCAGCTCATGAATATGAAAAAAGATCGAGTTATTTTGTTACTGTAGAGCTCTGTTCTGCGCAAAATTAGCATATTTTACGGAATCATCAATTAAGTAAAAGGTTAGTGAAACTGTGGGGGTTTCTTAATAATAATGATAAAATAGTATTTTATGCCTAACCGTTTCTATTTTTGAATTAAGAATTTATGACGGAACCCTTCCGCTTTGCGGCATTATTGGCGCGCACCTGCGTCCAATTGCGTCAACATGAACAAAATGAAGACACAATTCTCGATAGTGGGCCCTACATTTTTAAGTCCAGGCAAAATTCTGTACTGGTCAATGCGGCAATATAATCCACCTTACAGGGAAGGAAGCTGAAATTCCCGAATATTCTCTATCACACTGGCACTCAGGTCGTAAGATGTGAAGCGTCGTTAGCTCCAAATTCTGGGCTACAATAAAAATATGGTTGTCCATACACCAGAAACTTATATTTATCGCTTGCAGCAAAAAATTGAAAAAAAACCACGCGTAAGAATCTTCGTTACGAGCCCCGACCTTACTGCCTTAAGCTTTACCTGCAGTAACTCTTCCAAAATATCTTTAATATTATCGATCTTTCTTTCTCTTGGATATAATGTCAGACCGAGATGAAATACACCCTTCACGAATTTGCGGTGAGAGTGCCGGAATAAAAACGCGCCTCGACTGGCGACGTCGCACAAACAATCCCTGGTAAACACGTTTTTGCGCTTGGCATATTAAAAGTCCACCAAAATAAGGGAAAAGACGACGCGCAAACGGCCCATAAAAAAAAGAGAATAATCGTGAAGTATGACCCAAGGAAGGCATATAATGCACGATTTCTCGTACCGGGCCAGAAATAAAATTCGTTTCTTCAAATAAACGAACGACCTGTTGCCTACTGTAAGGCTCACCATAGCCGAAGGGTGTGCGGTCATTGCGTGCCCAAAAACCACTGCGATTGGGCACGATAACGATCAGACGACCATTAGGAGTCAGAATACGCCATATTTCGTTCAGTGTTTCATGTGAGTTTTCCGAATATTCGAGTGCATGCACCAATAAAATACAATCAATCGAAGCATCAGGAAGGGGTAAATCTTCTTCAAAAACGAGCGCTGTAGCAACTCTATCAGCGCAAGGCCAAGGCAGAGCACCTTGACCCGCGGGCATGAAAGCAAAACATCCTTGAGCACGTGCGCGTAACACCGAAAGATAAGGAAGCGCGTAACCAAAACCTACAACCCGCTTGTCGGCGAGGTCCGGCCAGCATAAATTTAATTGATCAGAAAGCGTCGTCTGCACACGCTTACCAAGTGCAGAAGCGTAAAAATCTCTGAGTGTGACTATATCCAATTTAGCATACCATGTAGAAATAAATTTTAAACGCCGAAGATTTTCATATACTCGGTTGTATATGTACCTCTCTTTTTTCTCCGCAAGGTAAAAAATCTCAGCGTCTCAGTTTTTTCACTTAAAAATAAAGCCGCAAAATAAATTATTTTGTAACTTTTTCGCAACTAACTCTTTACCATGTCCTTTAACCTTTAGTTTGTCACCCACGTGAAAATTTTCAATTTAGTTTTTTCAATATTGATGAGGGGAAAAGCCGAGTAATCAATTAAAATGAAGTAACTCTTCAAGATAGGTTTTTTCTTCTTCCGAAATACGATCATTACCAAGACGTTTGCGGATTTCTTCTAAAATTTGCCGCGCGCGCGTTCTTTCATTTTCCTGTGGCGCAATCGTGTTTTCTTTGGCTTTATCAATTTCTGAAGAAAGGGAACGCCCTAATGGGTCTCGAGGACCAAAAGCGGTATTTTGATTGTTTCTCGCTTTTTTAAGTGTCTCACGCATTTTATTTAAAACATCTTGCGCGCCCTGCCGTAAAGCTTCTAAAGCACCAGATTGGTGTTGTATTGACATTTCGTGGTTCCCACTATCAAAATCGGCTCCTGCAGACTTCATTTCTTCTTCTGCATTCTTCAGTGCGTTGCTTTGCTCGATATTTTGCGCTGATAATTCTTTTTCTAATGCCGATAATTCGGACTGCAACTCGGTTTGACGTTTTTTCAGGGTTTCACTTTGCTTTTGCTGCTTTTCCGGTGTAATTTCTTCATGTCGCCGTTCTATTTCTAAGCGATGTGTATCATTGAGAATTTCCTGCTGACGGCGCATCAAATCACCAAGCTGATCAATTTTTTCTTTCATCCATACTGTTTGGCTATCATCCTTCCTCTTTTCTTGATCACCTTTGCGAACACGCAAATGGTCGAGGGTCTGTTCAATTTCAGCCAAAAGCTGCTCAGCTGCAGAAGAAGAACCCATCTTAGCCATTTCTTCAATTGAATTGAGTTTTTCTTGTAATGCATCGTTAGAAAGGGTGGTATCATTGGAAGAAAGGTCAGAATCACTAGGAGAAATATTGGTATTGCTGGCATTGTCGATGCCTGGCGCTTTTTCAGCCAACGCGCTAATATAATCACCCATAGCCTGGCGCAAATCTGCTACAAGTCGCTCAATTTCCGCAGTTGAAGCACCATAACGGAGTGCATCGCGCAGGGCTGCTTGCGCTTGTTTTAATCTTTGTTGAACTGATCCAAATTGATCACCCTCGATAGCTAGAGCAATTTTCCACAAATACTGGGCTACATCGCGCAATTGCTCCTCTGTTTCTGACATAGACAGTCTCGTCCATGCACTCTGTAATATAAGGAAATGTGTCATATTTTTGATGCCATCTTCAGGACGCACGAGCAAAGCGGAAAGCATGTCCAGCACAGATTCACGCGCAGACGCGTTAAGAGCTAACAAACGACGTTGTTCACTAACTGCACGAGCAACCGGATTAATGAAAATACGCTGTGGCAATGTCATCAGAAAACTACTACTATTTCCCTGCTGGCCCGCACCATCTTCTGCTACTAAAGTGATTTTTACCTCCGAACCAGCCCATGGATGACTTGACAAATCTCGTACTGTCCGCATTTTACCTTTTCCGTCGCGTGCTAAAAGAAGTTTTACCTCAGGTGCTCCATAAAGAGGAGAAGCGTTTTTATCCTGATCAAAAAGGGACTCTATTTTAGCGAAAGCTTTCGTCACTTCATAATCATCGTCCATTTCATATTGCAACTCTAGTGATCCGGCTAAAACTCGACCCGGTTTTTCCAGCCAACGAATTGTTGGCGGCTGATCTTTAATCGCATGCAACCGCCATTGCCGTTGCTTATAACGCGAGGACACAGATAAATTTATTGAATGTTCTAAATTTGTTTCAAAATGAATGATGGGATCGTCTAAAGTCATTTTTTCCTTTTTCTTAGAAAGAAAAATCTCATGTCCATCTTCTTCAGAAATCGCTTTGACCTCTACACCCGCACCATTAACAATACGCACAATCACGCTACTTTTTTCAGGAACTGACAATTGCGTTGCCTCACCTCGAGTTAAATAAATGGGTGCGACTCCCGTATAAGCAGGTGGTACAACCCAAGCATCAATTCGTATGGATGCTTCATCTATTATAGGACGGAAATCAAATGCATCTGCTAAACGGCCTCCCGATGCACCATAAGAAAAACTAAAAGCGCAGACGCAAAGCAAAACAAATAAAGTTCTAAGGGCTGCAGGGTCGTAGGCTGCGCTATTGGGATAGGCCGACCCAATTTGTAAATGATGCAATTTTTCTGCCATGCGGCGTTGATGCTCACGCCAAATAACTGCACTAAAATTTCCATCATCTTCAAAACATAATTGATCCGCTTGAACACTCAAAGGCTGGTTTTCGAGCCCGTTTTCCTGTTCAATATAGTAATCAACATCTTTAGCTGTAGGAAAGCGAAAACTGAAGAGTGGGAAAAGACTCCCTACAGCAGCAACGAGCAAGAGGCATAAAAGGGATAGATGTGGCCAATAACTCAAAATGCCAAAAATGCCAAACCAACTGAGCGAACACAGAAGACTTAGGACTATAAAAAACGGCAACAATCGCGGCCATATCCGCTTGAAAAATAAAATAAACCAGACCGAAATACGTAAACACAAAAGCTTTCTTATCGCAAAACTTTTGGTATTTTCGTTTCTCATGTGTAAATATTCGCCCTTTATTTAAGGTAGTGGGCCAAAATCATAAGCCCCCTACACAACAATTTCCAGAAAATAAATTGCTTCGCCAAGACCAAGTAAAAATAAAACCAAAGGCAGTTAAAAATCATCCATCCAATTTGGAATATGGTCAAGTCCTATCAATTGTGCATAATCAAGGCGCGGACGGATAACCGAATAATGTGCGTTTTTAACCAAAATTTCTGGGACTAGAGGCCTACTATTATAAGTGCTCGCCATCACTGCGCCATAAGCCCCAGCTCCCATAATTGCCAAAAGATCACCTGCCGCCAGCATGGGTAAAGAACGATTCAATCCTAAATAATCACCCGTTTCACAAACTGGGCCAACAATATCTGCATTCATCAGTGGAACCATCGAAATTTGCTTTACCGGAATCACATCTTGCCATGCATCATAAAGTGTCGGACGAAGGAAATCATTCATCGCTGCATCAACAATAACAAAATTTCGTCCTTCTCCCTTTTTTACATACACTACAGACGTAATCAAAGCACCAGCTTCACCGGCGATACTACGCCCCGGTTCTATAATAATATCAACTCCTAGAGGTGCGATATATTTTTTTACCAATGCCGCATAATCAAAAGGAGACGGGATAGAATGTTGCTCGTTGCCGTAAGAAATACCAAGGCCACCTCCAATATCGACGTGGGTTATATTATGACCGCCACTGCGCAGCTGGTGTACAAAGTTCGCTGCAATGGAAAATGCATCTTCGAACGGTCTTAAATCACAAATTTGGCTGCCAATGTGCATATCGACGCCGCACACACGAAGACCAGGCAATTGGGCCGCTTTTTCGTACACACTCCACGCCGAGGACAGCGGAATACCAAATTTATTTTCAGATTTTCCCGTTGTAATTTTTTTATGGGTCTTTGCATCTATATCTGGATTAATGCGCAATGAAATACGTGCTGTTTTTGAGAGAGCGACGGCACGCGCCGACAATTGTTCAAGTTCCGGCTCTGATTCAACGTTAAAACAAAAAATATCATGTGCAAGAGCAAAATCTATCTCTTTCACCATTTTACCCACGCCAGAGTAAACAATACGATGAGCAGGAATACCTACAGCAAGTGCGCGCCGTAACTCACCCTCTGACACGACGTCGGCTCCTGCCCCATTTGCTGCTAAAAGCCGTAAAACCGCCTGATTAGAATTAGCCTTAACTGCATAAGCAATCAAATTCGGCATTTCTCGAAATGCATCCTGATAGTCTTTTAAACGCGCAATCAACGCGCTAGCTGAATAACAATAAAAAGGCGTTTCTACATTCTGTGCAAGTGTGGAGAGTGAAAAATTTTCAGCATGAAGAATGCCCTGATGATAAGAAAAAAAATGCATAAAAATTCCTATTGTATCAACTGATCAAGAACAAAAGATTTATCTGCTTTACTTTTGGAAATAAGCGCTCCTTGTAGAGGCTCCGCTGCCGTTGAAGGAAGCGATTCTAAGGTCCCTTTACGCCCACATCCAACGATGAAAATACTTCCCAAAAAGAGAATCATTAAGTTCTTTAAAATGGCTTTCATAAGCCTTTTCCTCTCATATCAATACCCAATCTTTATTTTTAATAAAATGAAATTACTCAGGTAGTTGCAAGATGTTTTATCTAATAAGAAATTTGGTGAAGAATTTCTGAAGACGCGGTATTACCAAAATTTTTGTGGCTCTCAACTGATTTTTTAATCGTTAAAACATTAAAATCTGCTAATATCGAAAAACGCACTGCACAAAGAGCGTCAGCATTTAAAAACTCTAATGCAAAATCACGGTCCGGAATACTGTCAATTGAATTATGTGCAGGGTCACAAAAAGTGGGCGCTTATGCTGTCATATAAAGATAAGTCGGAAAGCCCATCTCCACCAAAATATCCGATCCTAAAGGCAATTATTCATGCGTTCAGTGACATAATGCGTATGTGTTAAATCCTAGTATAACGATATCGACATTCTGTTCTGCTCGAATAAGGAAATTGCTCCGTCAGTCCTTTTAAAGCTTGCATTATTTTCTGCGCCTTTTCATACATACACAAAAGACAATCAACCGCAATTTGGTCGTTGCGGGGGCGTATTGTGTGTGAACGTCCTGCTATAGGACCGGTCAATCTTCTTAATCGTGCTTCAATATTCATATGGATATCTTCGAGATTTCGTGAAAAAATAATATACTTTTTCAATTTCCTGGCGAATAGCCTTTAAATCACGAATAATTTTTTCATAATCATGTTGCGAAATAGTCTTCGTTTTCGCTAAAATTAAAGCATGAGAAAAGGAATTTTCAATATCTTGACAACAAAGTTTTTTATCAAAATCAGTTGAAGTATTAATTTCTTCCATAATTGCACCAGGCTTCTCCGGAAACTGGCTGCCGCGCGTTTGGTTTTTTAATTTTGCATCTGTCGTATCTCAAAAGCACCCGTTAAAAGGACAAGAATTATGGCTTCTCAAATTTTCATCTACCGAAAAAACAAAAATAAAAAAGTGCAATTTTTTCTCGTTTTTCTCGCATTATTTATAATCGTTTCAAGCATATACGCAATCATAAACCGCAGTGACGGTAAAACATCTCTCCTTCCAAACTTTATTTTGACTGCAAAAGAACAAGAAAAAAACACAAATAAGGTACGAGCGGAAAAAATGATAACTGTAAAAAAAGCAGCGAAGGGCTTTTTTACTCATCTCCGGTTCGCTGATATCCCTTATGATATGAGCCAGCTTTCTTTTAAAGATATTCAGGAAAATGACCATAAACTTATAGAATTTACGGGAAAACCGATGCTCATCAATCTATGGGCCATTTGGTGTGTCCCATGCCGCGCAGAAATGCCCGAATTAGGGCAATTAAAACGTGATATGAGTGGTGAAAATTTTGACGTAATAGCCATCAATATTGATAAAACTGCTTCTCCTGAAAAAATTCAGCAATTTTTGCACGAAGTTCACGCTGATAATCTGGTTTATTACCGTGATGAAACAATGAATATTTTGCAAGATATTAGAAAACAAGGACTTGCTTTAGGACTACCCGTAACGCTTCTCGTTGATGAAAATGGCCGCCTTATTGCTTCATTCAATGGCGCGGCACCATGGGCTAATGATGATGCTAAAGCACTTATAAAAGCAATTACTGAAACGACGTGGTAACTTCAAAATCACCCTTTTTGGACCTTAATATAGCCGAATTTGGTACTTTGAAAGGTGGGGTTGGTCTTTACGATAAAAGACTAAGGCCCACCCACTGTTGAGTTGCTTCGTCCTTGTGAATCTTTTGAAGATTACATATACCTAAAAATCATCTGGTTGAGTTTGTGCCACAAATGCACCCCTTTCAAAAAAGGCTTTCCTAGGCTGCGCGATTTGCACTGTACTAAAGTATAATATGCGATAACAGGATCGATCTCGCACGTATAATGTACGGTCAATCAATTCGTACAGTCGATTTTTCAGGAATGCCTACCTTTCAATTAGTCCTTTATATAGTCTTTTTACGCCATCAATAATTACTTATTGCATTTCGTTCATATTGGCGTAATTAGGCGTGGGCGGGTGCGCTAATAATACCTTAGAGCCCGGGGTGTTACATAGTCATTGGCGCCCGTTTCTAAATCTAAAAATGTGCCATAGTCTGTATTGTCATCAGTAATCACGATAATAGCAGCATGAGACCCTGGTTCCGTAATTCTCTGGCCGCTTCGCAGTTATCAGAATTGGGGGGAGTCCAATATCAAAAAGAATGAAGTCAAAATCTTCTTTTTGGGCTATTTGGATCCCTATTTCGGCCGTTTTTGCTTGAAGAATTTAAAAATTCCTCGTGAATTTGGAGTCTTTATATTAAAATAGGGCGCATATCAGCGTCTTTTTTGGCGATTAAGAGAGTATAGTTGTTCATTTTTTCCCCGTGAGATGTATTTGTGCTATGATCGACCAAGAGCAGTTTCACAAAAATGAGATTTCATGCAGGTAGCATTAAAAAAGAAATCCTGTAAAAAACGAACACTTATTGACTCTGTAATTGTTCGCCGGCTGGCGAGTACGCGCGCGCGGGGTGTGCTTTGTGTTGGCCAGCATCGTTTTTTTTGTGCTTTAGGGCGAGCCGGTATTTCTGCTTTTAAACGTGAGGGAGATGGTGCTACACCCCTCGCTCGCATGCGTTGTTTAGGGGGATTTCGTAGTAATTTTTATCATTCCTTTCCGCGCTCAGTTTTGCCATTTCGTCGCATTCGAGAACAGGATGGCTGGTGTGATGCTAGTGGCGACGCTAATTATAATCGTCTAGTGCGTCTCCCTTACCGTAAAAGTGCTGAAAAGATGCAGCGTAAAGATGGCCTGTATGCGATTGGTCTCATCCTGGATTGGAATAGCACAGAACGGAAAATGGCGAGAGGGAGCGCAATTTTTATGCATTTATCACGTAATAATTACGCGCCAACAGAAGGATGCATAGCGCTTACTCGCCGCGATATGGCGCGTCTTTTGCCGCATATTAGCCGGCGTACGAAAATTGTTGTCTTAGGCTAAAGCTTCTTCTGGCCTAAGTCCGCCCATAGAACAAACTTCTCTCCATTCATCTTCTCTAACCGGCTGTACCGATAAGCGTCCGGCTTTAACCAATGCCATATTTTGCAATTTTGGATTAGCTTTAATCTGCTTTAATGAAACAGGATATGGCATATCACAGACAGCGCGGATATCGACACATTCCCATCGTGGGTCAGACGCCGTGGAATCAGGATGCGCTTCAGCGCATATTTCTACAATACCTACTATTTCCAATCCTTGATTTGAGTGATAAAAAAAACCTTTATCGCCATATTTCATAGCACGCATATTGTTGCGGGCTTGATAGTTGCGCACACCATCCCATTCTTCGCCGCAGGTGCCTTTCTGTTTTTGCATACTCCATGACCATTTATGAGGTTCGGATTTGAAAAGCCAATAAGCCATCAAGACTCCTCCTTTATGTAAATTTTGACGCATTTTGGGGCTTCGTTTGAGAGGCGATAGAGTGTTAAAGAGCATGGAGCAGTGTTGATCATGAATGCTTTCTTTCTTTTTTATAAAATAATTGCGTTATGATAAAGGGATTCGTTACACCTTCTGCTAGTTGTACGTTTCGGGTAAATGTCCTCTGACACGGAGGGTTTATGAAGAACATTGGCACGGTTGTGCGGGAGAAAATATTAAAATTAAAATCGTTAAGTACTGAAAATTCAATTATTATTCCGGGTTCAGCCAAATATACTGCGTAAGGGCAATTTTACTTCCTTTATACTTTTGTTCCACGGCGCCCCGTACCGATTAAAGGAGTGGCTGTTTCATCGAGTGGCCAGCGTGAGCGAGGGGCAATATCAAAAGGGCTTGTTTCACCCCGCGCTATTCGTTCTGCGCCGGCGAAAGCAATCATTGCTGCATTGTCGGTGCATAAAGAAGGATGGGGGGCAATAAATTCAAAGCCGTGCTTATGAGCAAGTTTTTGCAAAGTAGAACGAATAGCTTGATTAGCGGCTACTCCACCGGCAATAACTAAAGCAGGAAGGGAAGATGACTGATAACAGGAGCGGGGGTAGTATCGTGTAAATTGTTGCAAAGCTAAGTCAACGCGCTCTTGCAATATATCGGTGACTGCAGCTTGAAAGCTTGCGGCAATGTCAGCTATATCACTTTCTGTGAGCGGAGCCATAGCCGTCGCTGCTTGTCGAACGGCAGTTTTTAAGCCGGAAAAAGAAAAATTCATCTGTTTTTCGCCTTTTAAAGGTCGTGGGAGGGGAACGCGATTTTTATTGCCTGATAGAGCTGCTTTTTCGAGCGCTGGACCGCCAGGATAAGGGAGGCCTAAAAGTTTTGCAGTTTTATCAAAAGCTTCTCCTAATGCATCATCAATGGTTGTCCCTAAACGTTGATAATCGCCTATTCCACGGACAAGAATTATTTGTGTATGGCCACCTGAAACGAGCAACAATAAATAGGGGAAATTAACATTATGGGTCAGGACAGCTGTCAAGGCGTGTCCTTCTAGATGATTGACGGCAATCAATGGTTTGCGGATGGCGAGGGCTAGAGCTTTTGCGGTCATGAGCCCAACTAAAAGCCCTCCTATCAGACCGGGGCCGCTAGTGACGGCGATGGCATCAATCTCTTTGATTTCTATGTTAGCTTCTTCAAGCGCTTTGAGAATTAAGCTGTCGAGAATTTCAACATGAGCACGAGCGGCAATTTCAGGAACGACGCCACCATAGAGTGCGTGATCATCAATTTGACTCCAAACAATATTGGAAAGGATACGACTCTTCCCTTCATTGTCGCGTTCAATGATAGCAGAAGCAGTTTCGTCGCAGCTTGTTTCAATTCCCAACAGGCGCATTTCAGGTTGAACCTTACATCGAAAAATTTTTAATGGTAGGTATCACGAATGAATGAGGATGCAAAGAACTTCTCCCGAAATTGGTGTTTATTGGTTTACAGGAGAGCAAACTGATTTTACTTGCGGTCAATAAGATGGTGTATTAATAATTGTTTATATATTCGTTTTGTTCTTAAAAATGCAAAAATGGAAATAGAAGCGCCTCTTTAACAAGAATTGGCAGTGAGCCTTTATATATGACTGATTGCACAACGAAACCCCGCCCCCGCAGACGCTTTTTTTGCATAAAGACAGAAGAATTGCGCGGTTTTTGACTTTTAAAGCTTTTTCCATTTTGTTATTTTATTACGGATAAGGAATGAAAAATAAGTGATAATGATGACAGATTCTTCAAAACCGAAAAAAAAACCGTATTATAAGGGAGGAAGTCGCGAAGCGCCTGTGATTGAGCATGAAGTTGCGGAACATAATTCACAGCAAAAAGCGTCGAATTCAGAAAAACCGGCGACAATGGGGAAACAAAGCGAGCCAAGGGCAGACAGTAAAGGTACACTTTGCGTAAATTGGATTTGTTTATTAATTTCAGGGATTGTTGGCGGTTTCATCACTTTAAGCTTCTGGGTAGGAATTCAGTGGATGGGTTTCTTTCCTTTTTTCTCAGCGGGTTATTCTGTTGAAGGAGAGAAAATTGTTCAGATTGCCGAAACTGCAAAAAGCCAAGCAGAAAAGGCGGAAGAACAATTAGACCATGTTGTTCAAGAACTCGGCGCTTTGAAAACAGCTTTTTCTTCTTTTTCGTCGCAGCATTTTGAAAATTTTCGGGGAGATGAAGTACCCCAAGAAGAAAACAAAAAGGCTCTCGCGGCTTTAGAAGAAAAGGTGAATGCCCTTGAAGAGCATGCGCAAGCGTGGGCTAAAACACCGCAAAATGTTAATGCAGCTTTACTCATGGGGCAAAGCAATAAAAATGATCTTGCCGTGCTAAAGCAGCAATTAGATAATATGCAGGAAGAGATTATCACTAAAAATAGTGAGAAAAACGGGGTAAATACCGCTATATTTGTCGCAGTTAGTGCTCTAAAAAATGCTGTGGATCGCGGTGGATCTTATGTCAATGAATTAGAAATGGTGCGGCATTTTTTACCTTCCGCTGCTGGGCTTGATTTATTGCAAAAAACAGCGCGCACAGGTCTTCCAAGTTCTGCTAAACTTTCAGCTGATTTTGCCCATGTCGCAGATGCGATCGCCGGTACGCAAAACACTACTGTACCAGGTGCTGGTTTTTTTGAACAAATTTGGGTACGGACGAAAAGTCTTGTCATTTCCCGACCTGTAGGAAATGTAGAAGGTGTGACGCCGGGTGCAATCGCTGCGCGAATGGAAGCAGCCATTCAAGCTGGCGATTATGAGAAGGCTCTCGCTGAATGGCGGGATCTCCCCGAAAACGCCAAAGTTGTTTCGGCAGACTTTATTCGTCAGATTGAAACATATCTTGCTGTTCATGACGTCCTTAGAGAATTATTGGTTTCTATACAACAAAAATCACTCGAAGCAACTAAGATGTAAATAGGGTTAAGGATGATACGCATTTTTGTTTATATCTTTATCGTGTGTGTGTTGGGAATTGTTTTTGGGTGGGTCGCCAATCACAATGGTATTTTAGTCATAACATTTCCACATCTTCGGCTTACTGTTTCATTGTTGACGGCGCTGATTGCGTTTGTTTTTCTTCTCGCGGTGCTCGTATTTCTATGGTGGCTTTTGGGTGTTATTGTTTCTGTTCCTAGAGTTTTATCGAACTATTTTCGTGTGCGTCACGAAAAACGTGGTCATGAAGCTCTTTCGCAGGGGCTTATTGCAGTTTTTGCGGGTGATTATGTGACTGCGCGAAAAATGGAAGAGTGCACCTTGAAATATCTCGAAGGAAATCAAGAGCCGTTGGTGAAGCTTTTACAAGCTCAAACTTTATTGTTACAAACGGATTCTATCCGTGCTATTCGTTTTTATGAGGAGCTCAAAAAAGAAGCACCAACGAGGCTTGCTGGGCTTTACGGTTTATTTCGCGAAGCTGTAAACGCGAAAGCTTATGAAGCAGCACAGCAATATGCAGAAGAAGCGCTGACTTTGTCTCCAGCGCTTTTATGGGCCAATCAGATTGTGCTTGATAGGCTTAGTGCTGAGGAGCAGTGGGACAAAGCACTTGATATTTTTAATCGGGCGCAAAACGCTCTACCACGCTCTGCGCGTTTTACGACAGAGCGTAATCATACACATGCTCTGTTGCTTAGTGGGCTAGCACTTCATTTGCTGAAGAATTATCCTGTAAAAGCGCGCACGGCTATTTTAAAAGCGCATAAATTTGTGCCCGATTTTGTACCTATAACGGTGATCGCTGCGGACATTCTTTACACGTTAAATGAAACCCGTAAAGCTGATAAAATGATTACCGGAGCTTGGCAAAAAAATCCTCACCCTGATTTAGGAGCGGTTTATCTTAAGAGAGAAGAAGGGGCAGTTGGGCGCCTAAAAAAAGCTAAAACACTCGCTTCCTATAATAAGGATACATTCGAATCGGCTTTTCTTGTTGCTAAAGCTGCCCTCGATGCGGGCGAAGTGGAATTAGCAAAAAAATGTGCGCAAAAGGCTCTCGATTATCATCCGCGTGAAAGCGTTTATTTATTGCTGGCAGATATCGAAGAAGCGCAAGGAAATGACCAGGGATTAGTCCGTCAATATCTTTCTTCGGCATTGCGTGCAGAGCGTGACCCAGCGTGGATTTGTGATGGTGTCCTTTTTTCTTCTTGGTCTCTTGTTTCTCCGATAAGCGGGCGATTAGGCTGTTTTGAGTGGAAAATACCACCTTGTCGGCCCCCAAAGACATTAGAAGCTGATGGTATTATGCTGAAAGAAGAAAACAAAGAAGATATTACTGCCAAAATAGCTTTTATTGAAGATAAGCCGCTTCAGGAATTATCCCCTGTAGGAGATGAGCTTTTGCACGAAGTTCAGGTAAAGAACGAAGGTGAAGAAGTGCCCAGTCAGACACGTTTGAACGTGGATGATCCAGGAATTAAGGTAGCTGTAAAAAGTCCTTCCCTTTTAAAAAAAATTTCAATTATTAAAAAAAGGAAACTATAGCGGGTGACGCTCATAAAAGCTTGTGCCCTTATATTTTAAAAAATCAAATTTATCTCGGTTACAAAAATGATTGGTTGAAAAATGTTTCCAGCAGAAAAGGGTTTTGGTAAAGAGGAAAGAAACAGTAAATCGAGAATTGCAGTAGTTCTCCACCGTGAGCCCGCGCGCACTGGTTGGCTGAGGCGATTACTGCAACAAAGTGGTTTTGTTCTTGATACATACAGTCCTATGTTGGGACAAAAACTCCCTGATACATTGGAAAATTATGCTGGCGTCGTTATTTTAGGCGGTCCGATGAGTGTGAATGATGAGGACGCCTATATTCGTAAAGAGATTGACTGGATTTCTTTATCTTTGAAAGATAATAAGCCTTTTCTGGGTGTTTGTCTTGGAGCACAAATGCTGGCCCGTAATTTAGGTGGACGTGTTGGTGCAAGAAGCGATGGAGTTGTTGAAGTTGGTTGGTATCCATTGGAGACGACTCCGCAGGGCAGAGCGCTCATAGATTGGCCAGAGATGGTTTATCATTTTCACAGCGAAGGTATTCACGATTTGCCTAAAGGGGCAGTTCTTTTAGCAAGAAGTCAGGCATATCCCGTGCAAGCTTTCCGTTATGGAAATAACGCGTGGGGTTGGCAATTTCACGCTGAATTTACGCGAGCTATGATACGGCGTTTGCTGATGGATTCGGCCCAAGATTTGACTAAAAAAGGCGCTCAGCCCGCTTTGGCACATTTGGAAGGTTGTTTAATTTATGATTGGGCTTTGCACAAATGGTTTGAAAAGATATTACGACGGATTTTTGGTGTTTCCCCTGCTTTATCGTATGAAGGTTAGGACATGCAGTGCCTTTTGCGTAAGGAATTTCTTAAAATCATAAAGGGATATACGACGAAAAAACAGAATTTACCCTCGCCGCGACATGCAGTATTTCCCTTCACGCAAGTTAACGGCGCATCGTGGTTTATTTAGGGCTCCGCGGCACACAACAAGTGGGGCAAAATCATTTTGCCCCGGCAGGTCGTAAGGTAGAACAGAGTTCCTCTATTTTAAGCTTAGAAGGCGACATCTTTTAATTGAGCGATCATACCAGCTGCAAAGGTGAAACGGGAGATATTAAGATCTTTCTCGATGAGCGCGCCAATTCGGTTCGTCACATTGTGAATTTGATCTTTTCCTATTTTACTCCAAGCGGCGAGAGGGTCACTTTTCTCACCATAATTTTTCAAAATTTTTATAACAATTCGCCTTAAGCTTTCAGCAATATCTTCTCTGGCTCGACTTAGAGCCATATCGTCGTAATAATCGAGAACAGGGATTGTTTGACTTGCCTCATTTATGCGATTTATGCGAATCATTTGGGCGAACGAAGAATAAATTTTCGTCGTTTTAATGAGATCGCTGCCACTTTGTTTTGCAACCAGAGAAATGTCACAAATCATCGGAGCTACTTCTAGAAGAGCTAATTGTTTTGCTAGAGCTTTTGGTGCTCCTTCTGCGCTATAATATACAGTTTTTTCCTCAATTTTTTGTCGAATATCTTCACTACTCGGGTGTGTAAGCTGTTTCTCAATAACAATACGAGCCTCTTTGATTGTTTTTACAATCTCTTTTAATGGATCCGATAAATCCATATTACGAAGGCCCCAATTTGTCGTTTCAAAGAGCATTGAAGTAATTGCAGCGTAGAATTTATTTTGGACAAGGCCAGGTATTTTATTATCAAGATTATCAATTTGATCAGAAATCTGAGAAATTTCAAAACCATCACGGACAGCAATAAAAACGCGAATGAGATTTTCAATTTTTTGCCCTGTCGCATTTTGTAGGCGATTAACAAAAGTAGGTCCGCCACGATTTGCAATATCATTGGCAATGAGAGTGGCAATAATATTGCGACGTAATTGGTGGTTAATGACTTCTTTTTCAAAATTTTCCTGAATTTGGGTTGGGAAATAGCTTAATAAGACTGAGTCAAAATAACGATCATCGACGACGGGATTATGGGCAATCTCTTCTTGTAAAGTCAATTTAGCATAAGCTAAAATAACAGCCAGTTCGGGCCGTGTAAGACCTTGGCCCTGGGCGATTCTTTGGTGCAAAATTTGCTCATCAGGCAAAATTTCAACCTTACGGTCCAGCAATTTCTTTTGTTCCAAATCGCGCATAAAGCGCATCTGATAAGGCAAATCAACAACGCTGCGACTTTCAGCCAAGGAAAGAGAAAGCGTTTGCAGGTAATTGTTGCGCAGAACTAATTGTTCAACCTGTGGGGTCATTTTTTTCAGTAATTCGTTTCTGGCCTCACGAGTTAACGTTTTCGCTCGGAGTGCCGATGCCAGGACAATTTTGATATTAACCTCAAGATCAGAACAATTGACTCCAGCAGAATTATCAATAGCATCAGTATTACAGCGTCCGCCATTTAAAATATATTCGATTCGGCCGCGTTGTGTGAGGCCAAGATTAGCTCCCTCCCCGACAACTTTAGCACGTACTTGTTTACCGGTAACGCGAAGTGCATCATTGGCTCGGTCGCCTACTTGATCGTCAGTTTCCGTCGTTGCACGCACGTAGGTACCAATTCCACCAAACCACAAAAGATCAACAGGTGCTTTAAGAATAGCGGACACAATTTCAAAAGGTGTGCCCGTTTGTTTTTCGAAGCCAATAGCTCGTGCAGCTTCGGGCGAAAGAGTAATGGTTTTGGTTGTTCGTGAAAAGATACCACCGCCTTTTGACAATTTCATTTTGTCATAATCCTGCCAGCTAGAGCGGGGAAGTTGAAAAAGGCGCATACGCTCTGCGTAGCTTTCAGTTATATCTGGTTCTGGGTCGATGAAAATATCGCGGTGATCGAAGGCAGCAATAAGTTTCGTTTTTTTAGAAAGGAGCATCCCATTACCAAAAACATCACCTGACATATCACCAACGCCAACACAGGTAAAGGGAGTTTCTTGAATATCGTGATCGAATAATTCTCGAAAATGTCTTTTGACAGCTTCCCACGCACCTTTCGCTGTGATCCCGATGGCTTTGTGGTCGTAGCCTGCCGATCCCCCAGAAGCAAAAGCATCATCAAGCCAAAAATTCTGCGCTTGACTAATAGCATTTGCAGTATCAGAAAAAGTCGCGGTACCCTTGTCTGCCGCGACGACAAAATAAGGATCATCGCCATCATAACGGATTACATTATGGGGTGCGCTTACTTTGCCATCAATCAGGTTGTCCGTAATAGAAAGAAGCGCTGTGATGTACTCAATGTAAGCTTGTCGTGCGGCTTCTGTTACAACAGCGCGGTCATTTGTCTGGGGGAGGCGATGTGGGTAAAATCCGCCTTTTGCACCGACAGGGACGATAACTGCATTTTTAACCTGTTGAGCTTTGACTAAATCTAATACTTCGGTGCGGTAGTCCAATGCACGATCAGACCAGCGAATGCCACCACGGGCGACGGGGCCAAAACGCAGATGCACGCCTTCAACTTCCGGCCCATAAACAAAAATTTCCCGGTAAGGACGCGGTTCAGGAAGACCTTCGATTTGGCGAGGATCCAGCTTAGTTGCTAAAATACGCCGTGGGCTGCCATCTGGAAGGGGGGTAAAAGCGTTAGTTCGTAAGCTCGCTGAAATGAGATTACGGTAGCGGCGTAGAATGAGATCATCATCCAGACCTGGAACATTCTGCAGTTTTTCTTCGATGCGCTGCTGAATGATTTTCTCACCACTTTCCCGCTCTTTTTCTGTGTGGCTTTGATGAAATTTTAAGTGAAATAAAGCGTAGAGATCTTGGGTAATATCGGGGTAAGAGTTAAGGCTTTGAGCGACGCGTTTTTGTGAATAAGGAATTCCAGTTTGTTGGAGATAGCGCCCATAATGACGTAAAATAATAATCTCACGCCAATCGAGTTGAGCGGTTTGTGTTAAGGTGTTAAAGGCGTCATTGTCAGCATTTTGTGCCCAAATAGCTTCAAATGTTTCGGCGTGTTTTAAGCCGTTTTTGTCGAGATCGACGGAGAGTTTAAAAGCACTTTCCAGCTGCATATCATGGAGATATACATATCTTCCGTGTCCATCTGGCAATTCAAGTGTTTGCTCGGCTATGACACGGAAGCCCATATTTTCAAGGAGTGGTACGCGTTTAGAAAGAGCGAGTGCTTCACGGCGGTGGAAGAGCCTGAGAGAAATTGTTTGTTTTTCTTTATTGTGAGTGTCATAAAAAGTGACACAAAGAGGGCGTTTATCATTAAGATTTAAAATATGACCCGCGTCTTTAATAGCGCTTTCAGCTGAAAATAAGTCGCGGTAGCTATTGGGGAATTGGCAGGCTAGAAGCGTTTGTTGGTCCGTTACTCGGGGTGTAATAAGAGCTACAGCTTGAATGCTGTCTTCCCAGCTTCTCGTTATAGAACGAATATTTTGTTCAAGTATCGTGCGTTTAATAATAGGGACGCTATCACCTCCTTTGCGGTGGATAACGTAATGAACGCGGGTCAGGGTGCTTTCTAAGAAAAGAAGATAGTATTCGAAAAAATCACCTTCATATATGTCCATGAAATATTCGCCAATTTTTTCGCGAATATTACTGTTATATTGGTCACGTGGCACGTATACGAATACGGAAACAAAGCGTCCGAAAGGATCTGTGTGAGCGAGAACCCGCAAGCGCGGGCGTTCGTCTAATTGCATAATCAGTTCGGCATTCTTTGTTAGTGTATCAACATCAGAGCGAAACATTTCATCTCTTGGATAAGTTTCCAGAACATCCATAAGTGTTTTTCCGGAATAATCGGCGCGATTATATCCGAGGCGTTGAATGATGGCTTCGGCTTTTTCTTTTAAAAAGGGGATTTGTAAAATAGAGTGTGTGTAAGTTGAGGAGGTAAATAAACCCACAACACGCAATTCCCCGCGTAAATGACCTTTTCCATCAAAGATTTTAAGACCAATATAATCCAACCAAACAGGGCGGTGAATTTTCGAGCGGCTATTTGCTTTTGTCACGATAAGCAGATTATTGCTTTCCATAAAGGAGAGAATTTCTCGAGGCGGTTCTTCTACGCGGGCGTCACCGATGATGCGAATAGAAGCGTCTGTGAGGATGCCGAGTTCGATGCTACCGGCTTTGAAAGATTTTATAGGTTCTTGGCCTTTTATAAAGTCGTAGGTACGCATTCCAAGGAAGATGAAATTATCATCTATAAGCCATTTGAGGAATTCAATGGTTTTTTCACCTTCTTTTTTGTAGCTCAGCGGGAGATTCGTTTGGTAAGCGTGGATATGCTTGTTAATTTCTTCAAGCATAGGTTTCCAGTCCCGCACAGCGGCGTTGACCTGCTCGAGTACTAAGGTAAGTTTCTCTCCGAGTTCCTGGGCTTGTTCTTTGTTTAAGAGTTCGATATGAATTTGCATCAAGCTGATACGTTGTCCGGAGGCATAATCAATAACAGGATGTGCAATCAAGTAAATTTGGTGTCCATTCTGGTTGAACACATTCAAAATAGAATCGAGAAGGAAAGGCTTATTATCATTAACAAGTGTGATGACTGTTATAGGCTCGCCTTTGCGAGTGATGTTTTCTCGTTCAAAGCATAAAGTGCTTTTTCCCGTCTCATGGAGGTTTAGGGCTTTAGCAGCGAAAGCCGCGGCTTTTTGAAGCTCTTCTTTTTCGTAACAGGCTATATCTTCTTCGTCGGTATGAGTGAAAAGGATTTGCTCTATTTTATCTTCGCTATTTTCTGCATCTAATGACCTTTGTCTTGACACAATAACCTCCCTGTTACTTGTTTTCGGCGATTTTCCTCCTCCACAAGAGCAGGACATTATATCATTTTCAATGTAGCATCTTCTTTTCGAAGGAGATAGTTGTTTATTTTTATTGGTTAAGAAAATTATTTCCCCAGTTTATAGCGGTAATTTTAATGTCTTAGAGAAAATATCTTGCATAGATGAAAGGATATTTTATTTTAGCGCTTTTGCGGCCTAATAGCGTTTTTTGAAGGACGGAGTGAAGGTAAGTTTATGACACGTTTGCCAGGAAAACTTTTAAGTGGTTATGAGTCTTTCGTAAAAAATCATTTTTCATACAAGGCGGCGCATTATCGGCAATTGGTTGATGAAGGGCAGAAACCTGAGATTTTTGTGATTGCTTGCTGTGATTCACGCACTATACCAGAAGCAATTTTTGACGCTAAGCCGGGTGAAATTTTTGTGTTGCGCAATGTGGCAAATTTAGTGCCACCTTTTTTGCCCGATAATCAATATCACGCAACATCAGCGGCCATTGAGTTCGCTGTTCAATTGCTTAAAGTCAAACATATTGTTATTTTAGGCCACGCGCATTGCGGGGGGGTCAGCGCTGTTTTTGACGGAGCGTTCAAATCTTTGTCATCAGATGACTTCATTGGCCAATGGATGAGCCTTTTGGCGCCGGAAGGGGAAGCTGTTTTCAGTGATAAATTGATGACTGTAGAGGAAAAACAGACGGCGCTGGAGCACATTTCTATTCGTTATTCTTTAAAAAATTTAGAAACATTCCCATGGTTAAAGGCGCGTATAGACCAGGGCCTCTTGACGGTGCACGGAGCTTGGTTTGATATCCTAAACGGCGAATTGTGGAGCATGGAACAAGAAACGGGCAATTTTGCGCGTGTCGGGAATAGATTTTTTACTCAGTTATAAAATTTTTGCCCTTAGATTCTTCCTAGAAATTAAAGTACTGTACGATAAACCTTGACAAAGGAGGGGTTTTGTTGTTTGAAGAAGGAGATATTCAAGGCAGGAATTAATTTTGAGCCACCGACTGGGACCCTATGTGAGGTGTAAAAAGATCCCGGAGGTCAACATCCGACGGCGCGTTGCGTTCTCGGGTGGCGTTTTGGTTTATTTGTTATGTGGTAATGAGGTCAATGATGTTTGAATCACTGCAAGAACGGCTTGGTTCCATTCTGTCTCATTTGACGGGGCGTGGTACTTTGTCAGATCAGGATGTAGCGGAAGCACTGCGTGAGATTCGTCGTGCCTTATTGGAAGCCGACGTTGCGCTTGATGTCGTCCGTGCTTTTGTCGATAGAGTCCGTGAAAAAGCGGTTGGATCTGCGATTATTAAGTCCATTAAACCTGGCCAAATGGTTGTTAAGATTGTTCATGATGAACTTGTTGATATGCTGGGGGGCGAAAGTGTTGTAACTGATTTAAACGCTCCTACGCCTGTCGTTATTATGCTGATTGGTCTGCAAGGCTCAGGAAAAACGACGACAACCGCAAAGCTCGCGAAGCGTTTAACCGATAAACAAAATAAAAAAGTTTTGATGGCTTCCTTAGACACACGCCGCCCCGCCGCGCAGGAGCAACTTCGGCAACTAGGAGAACAGGCACAACTCGCTAGCTTACCTATTATTTCCGGTCAATCCGCCGTCGATATCGCTGCGCGTGCAGTGCAAGCAGCTAAATTAGGCGGTTATGACGTGGTGCTGCTTGATACGGCGGGGCGTAATCATATTGACGAAGCTCTAATGCTTGAATTGGCTGAGATTAAGGCGTCTTCGCTTCCTCACGAAATTATGTTGGTTGCCGACAGTCTCACTGGTCAGGACGCTATTCATCTTGCGCGTTCTTTCGACGAGCGTGTAGGCATAACAGGTATTATTTTAACACGCATGGATAGTGATGGCCGCGGTGGTGCAGCTCTTTCGATGCGTGCCGTTACGGGTAAGCCTATTAAGGCGATTGGAGTTGGTGAAAAAATAAGCGCTCTTGAAGAATTTCATCCGCATCGTATTGCTGATCGTATTCTCGGCATGGGTGATATCGTTTCTTTGGTTGAAAAAGCCGCTGAAACGATTGACCAGGAAAAAGCAGCGGCTTTTGCGAAGAAGATGCAAGCTGGACGGTTTGATTTGAATGATCTTGCAGAGCAATTACAAAAAATGAAAAAGCTCGGCGGTATGGGTAGTATCATGGGGATGTTACCTGGTCTGGGGAAGGTGAAAGATCAAATTATGACCGCGGGTTTTGATGACCGTCTTTTTGAACGTCAGTTAGCTATTATTTCATCCATGACGCCTGCAGAGCGGTCTAATCCTGAACTTTTGAAACATAGCCGTAAGCAAAGGATTGCTAAAGGTTCGGGTACAAGTGCGGCTGATATTAATAAACTTTTGAAGATGTACCGCCAGATGGCTGACATGATGAAAGCTATGGGGGGAAAAGGCAAAAAGGGGCTGATGGGGAAAATGTTTGGGGGGCTTGGTTCCAAAATGGGGCTCGGTAATATGGGCGTGCCCGGAAGTAATTTGGGTGCATTACCTGATTTATCGAAGCTCGATCCAAGCCAGTTATTAACGCTGCAGAAGCAAGCAAAAAACGATATTATGAGGGGGGGGATGCCTAATTTTCCTAAGAGTGAAGCCACACTTCCTGGCCTTCCCTGCGGCATTTCTGGTAGCGGGAAAAAATCTCCTCAGCTTCCCAAGAAAAAATAAAAGGCAAAATGAGAAAGAAGTGCGATGCAGGAAAAAATACTAAATGAATCGGCGCGTTTTCCGGCATCTGTTAATAATTTCGGTGCGGCTTTGGTCCATATCTCGGCGGGGCGTTTTCGTTACACGCAAGTAGTCGGGGTTTTAAAGACCTGTCGTGATTTTCCTTGGGTGGATCTTGTTCGTGAGCAACGGCAGGTTGAGCGTTGGTGGCAATCTCTAGAGAGCCATCTTGATCTCGATATTGCTGAGAAATTTTTTAAAATTCATTATCGAAGAAGTTATCCGCCATCATATTGCTAAAGAGCAAAATAAAAAATGAGTTTAGATGAAAGCCAGAGCTGATAGTAGGAGAAGAATATGGCATTAAAAATTCGTTTATCCCGTGGGGGTTCAAAAAAGCGCCCTTACTACCATATCGTCGTTGCAGATGTTCGTAGTCCGCGTGATGGTCGCTTTCTTGAGCGTGTTGGTGCATGGGATCCAATGTTGCCTAAGGACGGAGTGCGCGTGAAACTCAACGAAGAGCGCATTCAATATTGGCTTGACAAGGGCGCTCAGCCGACAGATCGTGTTTTACGGTTTTTAGATGCGGCTGGTTTAAGAAAGCGTCCCGCCCGTAATAATCCGCGAAAGGGTGAGCCAGGGAAAAAAGCACAAGAGCGGTTAGCCGCGGAAAAGCAAGCTGCCGAAGAAGCATTGGCGGCCGAAGAAGCATTGGCGGCCGAAGAAGCGTCGGCGGCTGAAACAGCGTCAGAGTCTGTGTCAGGGGAAGTATAATTATCTTGAAACGCATTTAAATGTGCGTTTTAAAAGTTTTTTACAAGGCGCGTGACTATTGTTCATTTTCGTCTAAAAAGCGCCGCTTTTAAAAAGCTGTTCGGCCTTTCGGAAGTCGGTGCGGGGGTCCCTTAAAAATCAATAGCGCGGCCTTTTACTTCCCAGTCTCCGTAGCGCGCGGGGTCCTTGCCGCCGCGTCCGCCTTTTTCTAAAGGCTTCTCTTTATGTAGTTCGTATTTACGCCTTTCTTCGGCTTCTTGTAGAGCGCGCTGTGCTTCTGGCGAGAGGGGACGCCGTCGGGGGGCGTTTGCGTCTTTATTGTTCGTTTTCTCGTCTTTTTTATCCATTTTACACCTATATTCCATTGAAGAAGCGGGAAAAGAACCCCATCATTATATTATTATTATGCTTTATCACGGAGTTTTGTAAATAATGAATATAGTGCGCACAGCAATACTTTTAGCGTTCATGACTGCTCTTTTTATGGGAGTTGGTTATCTCATCGGAGGCAGTAGTGGTATGGTTGTTGCGCTTTTGGTGGCAGGTGGCTTAAACTTTTTTTCTTATTGGAATTTGGACAAAATTATTCTGCGTATGTATGGTGCGCATGAAGTTAATCAGCACTCGTCGCCAATTTATTATAAGATCGTGAGCGAACTAGCTCAGAGGGCTTCCTTGCCACGACCAAAAGTTTATATCATTGATAACTTACAGCCAAATGCTTTTGCTACGGGGCGCAATCCGCAAAATGCAGCCGTTGCTGCAAGTACAGGACTGCTGAAACAATTGAGTGCAGAAGAAGTTTCCGGAGTCATAGCGCATGAATTGGCACATATCGAACATCGTGATACCCTGACAATGACTCTGACGGCAACAATTGCAGGAGCGATTTCAATGCTTGGTAATTTTGCTTTATTTATGGGTGGACAGCGCGATTCTTCAGATAATTCTCATGGTGCCGGAGTCTTGGGAAGCGTCATTGCTGTGCTCGTCGCGCCTTTTGCAGCGATGTTGGTGCAAATGGCCATTAGTCGTACGCGCGAATATGCCGCTGATCGGCGGGGAGCTGAAATATGTGGTAATCCTTTATGGCTAGCGTCTGCTTTGAGTAAGATTGCAGGAAGCAAACACACGGTGTATAATGAAGAGGCGGAACATAATCCGGCGACGGCTCATATGTTTATTATTAACCCTTTAAGCGGTGAAGGTGTTGATAGTCTTTTTTCTACTCATCCCGCAACCGCGAATCGCATCGCGGCTCTTTATAAGCAAGCGGAAGAAATGGACATATCGACGTCCAAAAATATACAGTGGGGGAAAGAAAGCGGTCTTAGTAAGGGAGACGGGAGCTTGAGCGATAAAGATTTAGACCTCTCTTTTGGGGACAGTATGTTAAGCGGCCAGGAGAGAGGGAATCTTCGGCGGGAAAAAAAGCGCCCTGCTTGGCTTCGGTACAAAGATTTAAATAAGCCTGAATCGAAGTCTTAAAGAAGGCAAAATTATAAAGATCTTGTTTCAAAAAATGAGAAAGTGGGGAGTGTGTCTGAGACGAATGTTCCAGGGTTAGCTGTTCGGCGAGTGTGTGTGCGTCTTTTAGGCGCAGTGATTGATAAATGTACTCCTCTTGTGGCTTTGACAGATAATGAGCACGGGCATCCGTATTATTTGGGGCTCTCGCACCGAGATCGTTTACTATGTCGGGCTATTTTGATGGCAGCATTGCGCCGCCGCGGTCAGATTATGACCGCTTTATCGCGCTTTTTAGTGCGGCCTTTGCCGTCGCGAGCATCCTCGCTTCAGCATCTCTTCCATATTAGTGCGGCGCAAATTTTGTATCTTGATGTTCCTGATCATGCAGCGATTGATTTGGCTGTGCGTGTAGCCAAAAAGGATCCGCGCATGCAGCGTTTTGCAGGCTTAGTTAACGCTGTTTTACGTCATTTCGCGCGTGAAGCAGTATTTTTGCGGTCGCAAACACCGACTATTAAAGATATTCCGGTTTGGTTCGGGCAGCTTTTGATGTCGGCGTACGGAGCAGATAAGGCTGACCAGATTTTAGCGATTCAAAATACAGAACCACCACTTGATTTAACCGTAAAATCTGACAGTGCGGGTTGGGCAAAGCGGCTTGGGGGTGTTGTTTTGCCTAATGGTTCAGTTCGGCTTTCTGCTTTGGATTGTTCTGTAGTCGATTTGCCAGGCTATGCAGAAGGAGAGTGGTGGATTCAAGATGTCGCAGCGGCGCTTCCTGCCCGTTTATTGGGAGATATCCGGGGTAAAAAAGTGTCTGATCTTTGTGCAAGCCCTGGTGGGAAGACGGCGCAGTTAGCTTTACAAGGAGCCGATGTAACCGCGATTGATCTTTCGGCTAATCGACTAAAACGCCTTAGTGCTAATATGGACCGGCTTCAATTCTCAGTACGCTATTGGGTCGGCGACGTAAGAGATTTTCGCCCCGATGAGCTTTTTGACGCTGTTCTTCTTGATGCACCGTGTTCTTCTACCGGAACAATACGCCGTCACCCGGATATTTTATGGACAAAATCACCAGACGATATCGTTAAGCTAGCGGCATTGCAGTATGAGTTGCTGTGTGCAGCAATTGCTTTAGTGAAGAAGGGTGGATGTATCGTTTTTTCTAATTGTTCATTGGCAAGAGAAGAGGGCGAAGATCTTACTGAAAAGATTTTGTCCGCGCGCAGCGATATTATTTTGGAGCCTATTTTGGCAGAGGAAATGGGCGCTATGGCGCACTTGTTATCAGTTAAAGGCACTTTGCGCACGACGCCTGCTGATTTTTTTGGCAAAAATTTTGATATCGAAGGGGAATTATTATCCGGGATGGACGGCTTTTTTGCAGCGCGCTTTCGAAAAATCGCTTAATTAATGCTTCATTTACTAAAATAGGCGAAGGTACCTTTAATTAAACGTGCATGGAGACAGGATTGTGGCGATTGCAGTGACAGTTCCTCAGGCAAAGACACCAGCTTTTGTATATACGGCGCATCAATTTCTGCGGCGTTTATGGGTAGGTCCGCTGTTTCGTTGGCGATTTTCTGGTTTTCGTCCGCACAAGATTTTAGCGCATCCCGTTGATTTGCGCTTGGCTGAGCCCGCGATGGCGCATGAATTTTATCATGGCCGTTTCGCTTTTGCCGGCTCTATCGTTCATGTAGGTGCTACTTCGCCTTTTTTGGTCATTCCGCCTACACCGGAATGGGAAGCGGCGCTTCATGATTTTCATTGGCTAAGGCATATGACAGCAGCGCGCAGCGAGTTGGCCAAAGTACATGCGCGTTCTTTGTTAGAAGATTGGCTTGATCATAGTAGCAAAGGGATGAAAGGGCGCCCTTGGGACGGATCGGTTGTAACACGGCGTTTAATTTCGTGGATTTGCCATTCTCAAATGTTGTTAGAGGGCGCGAGTGAGCGGTTTGAAAAGCGTTTTTTACGTGCGCTTGGTTTTCAGTTTCGCTATCTGCGTGTATCGATTCGCAGTATGGAAAATAACGATCAGCGGTTACTCGCAGCGATAGCTTTGACGTTCGCGTCTTTAGCTCTGCCTATCTCTGCAGCAATGAAGGGAAAGGTACGAACTAGTCTTGTAGGTGAACTTTCGCGTCAGATTTTTGTCGATGGTGGTCATATTTCACGCAGCCCTGCCATTCTACTCAGTTTATTATCGGATTTATTGTCTTTGCGCCATCTTTACATGCACAGTGACGAGACAGCACCGCGTATTTTGATTGATTCTGTTGAACGTATGCTGCCCGCTTTGCGGTTTTTCGTACATGAGGACCGAACCTTAGCGCGTTTTAACGGAGTCGGGCCCATTATGCCGGCGTATTTATCGGCCATTTTGGATCTTGATGAAGCGGCGGGACATCCTTTTAGCCATGCACGTTATTCGGGCTTCCAGCGTCTACATGCCAATCAGACAACAATCCTTGCAGATACAGGAAAATTTCCACCACGTTTCGCCGCAGAGCATGCGTGCTCAGGGTGCTTATCATTTGAAATGTCTTCACAAGGAAACCGCTTCATTATTAACGCAGGGATTGATTCTTATGGGCGTGAAAAATATCGGCATCTTGGGCGTGTTACAGCGGCACATTCAACCGCAACCGTTAATGATCATTCAGTGGGTGTTTTTCATAACAAAAAGAATAAGAGGGCTTCGCTTTTACTTAGAGGGCCAACGGACGTTAGAGTGCGGCGAATAGAAGGTCCAGAAGTAACCGGCTTTATTGCACGCCATGATGGCTATATACGATCTTTCAATCTTTTTCACGAGCGCGGTCTTGTTTTATCCGCAAATGGGAAGATGATTGAAGGGTTTGACCGCTTTTTCGCGCCGCGCAATGGCCGGCTAAACAGGCATAAAGAAGACCAAAATGGACAGAACAATGTTGCTGTCAGATTTCACCTTCATCCACAGGTTGAGGTTAGCCGTGATGGCGATTATGTGCGATTAGCCGTAAAAGGTGGATTGGGGTGGCTTTTTGTATCACTTGACACTGATATTTGTCTTGAAGATTCAATTGATTTTGCCGGATTAACAGGTCCGCAGCGTACACGGCAGATCGTTTTATATTTCCGCCCTGCATTACAGGAAAAAATTCGTTGGCGTTTTACCCGCCTTGAATCGGGGCGATAATCCGTTTCCTTATGATCTAGCTAAAAACCGGTTTATTATTTGTGGGTCAAAGAAAAACGCAGTATTCTTTGAGTATGCTTTACCGAAAGCTCGTATTATAATCTCTGTTATATGTTAAGGGATTTTCTCAGATTTTAGCTGTTTTATTTTTAGGATTTTGGTTATGGTCGTCGCCTCAAAAAATTTTCTCACGCCTGATTTTTGTCGGGTCCGTCGCGCTCTCCTTTCCGTTTCTGATAAAACCGGTTTGGTGGAGTTAGCGCGGGAACTGCACGCTTATGGGGTTGAACTCATTTCGACGGGAGGGACGTCTAGAGCCTTGGTGACTGCTGGTTTGCCGGTGAAAGATGTTTCTGAAGTAACGGGGTTTCCAGAAATTATGGATGGGCGTGTTAAAACGCTGCATCCTTTGATTCACGGTGCTTTATTAGGAGTAAGGGGAGATCCAGATCATGCAGAAGCTATGGAAGAGCACGGGATAAGCGGAATTGACCTTCTTGTTGTCAATCTTTACCCTTTTGAAGAGACCTATCAATCAGGGGCAGATCCGCAAACAGTTCTTGAAAATATTGACATTGGTGGGCCAGCAATGATCCGCGCTGCGGCTAAGAATTATGCTTATACAGGTGTTGTAACGGCGGTTTGTGATTATGATTTGGTTTTAGCCGAATTAAAGCAGCGGGATGGGTGTTTAAGCTTTTTATTGCGGCATCAATTAGCTATGCGTGCTTATGAGCGTACAGCGGCTTATGATACGGCAATAGCATCGTGGTTTGCACAAAATTTGAATATCGAAACACCACCTTGGAGAAGTTTTTCTGGTCATCTTGAAAATGTGATGCGTTATGGAGAGAACCCACATCAACGGGCTGCATTTTACCGCAATAGTGATAGACGTTTTGGGGTTGCAACTGCAACAGTTTTACAAGGAAAAGAGCTTTCTTATAACAATATCAATGATACAGATGCGGCGTTTGAGCTGGTGGCAGAATTTGATCCCCAAAAAACCGCAGCTGCGGCTATTATTAAACATGCTAATCCCTGTGGAGTCGCAGAAGGGAAGAGTTTAAAAGAAGCTTATTTAAAAGCCCTTATGTGCGATAATATGTCGGCGTTTGGTGGGATCGTTGCTTTAAATCAGCCTCTTGATGAAGAATGTGCGCAAGAGATTATTAAAGTTTTTACAGAAGTAATTGTTGCTCCCGATGCTACAATGCCTGCGCGCGAAATTATTGCACGGAAGAAAAATCTTCGTTTATTAATAACAGGTGGTTTGCCTGATCCACGTAGTGAAGGGATGATGGCCAAAACGCTCGCAGGAGGGATATTGGTCCAGTCGCGTGATAATGCAGTTGTTGAGGATCTTAAATTGAGTGTGGTGACAAAAAGGGCTCCCAGTCAAGATGAGATGCGTGATCTTCAATTCGCTTTTCGTGTGGTTAAACATGTCAGATCAAATGCTATCGTTTATGCGAAAAACGGTGCAACAGTCGGTATCGGTGCCGGTCAAATGAGTCGTATTGATTCCGCTAAAATTGCTGCACGTAAGGCTGAGGAAAATGCGCAGAAAATGGGTTTGACGCAGCCTTTGACTAAAGGGTCTGTGGCTGCATCAGACGCATTTTTTCCTTTTGCGGATGGTTTATTGTCAGTTGTTGAAGCTGGTGCGACAGCGGTAATCCAACCGGGGGGATCGCTACGTGACGAAGAAGTCATTGCAGCAGCTGATGCGCATGGTTTAGCGATGGTTTTCACGGGCATCCGGCATTTTCGTCACTAAATGAGTGTATCCCTTCTTCAACCCCCCCTCCCGCGGGGAATAGGGCAGAATTGGGTATATTCTTGCTATATAGATGCACGCTAGTTATGCATTTATATCATACCTCATTTTTGTAATTTACTTTAATCTACGGGTTCAGGAATGTAGGGTAAATTTAGGTGAGAGACATGAATATTTTGCGTTCTTATGGTCGCTGGCG
This sequence comes from Bartonella australis AUST/NH1, assembly GCF_000341355.1. Taxonomy (NCBI): domain Bacteria; kingdom Pseudomonadati; phylum Pseudomonadota; class Alphaproteobacteria; order Hyphomicrobiales; family Bartonellaceae; genus Bartonella; species Bartonella australis. The sequence goes on along the minus strand of NC_020300.1, from coordinate 1,520,425 downwards.
TCGTTATCGTCGAACGGTTAGCGCATTGAGCAATCTTTCAGTGTATGAACTTAAGGATGTTGGTGTTAATCGTGGCGATATTAACGCAGTTGCGTGGCGTTCTACACGTAAGCCTTTTTGATTTACACGCAGATAGATGCTTTATTAAAAATTAAAGGAAGGCCCCCCGCTGTTTTGCCGGGGGGCTGTTTTTACCGGACAGACAGATCAAGCTGAAAATACTTGTAGCGCTTCATCGGGATTGTTGAATGCCATTTTTGAAAGAGACAAGTGAGGCGTATAAGATTTAGCACAAAGCTTTAAGATCGTGTAGCGAAGATATTCATTCTCTGCTATTTGCTCAATAAAGCGGGGTGCTCTCTTTCTCATTTTTAGTCCTTGTATCGCAGCAAAAAAAGGAAGGCACTTAAAACCCCGGCGGCCAAGATAAACCATGTTATAGCATAGGTAAGATGATTGTTCCGGAATTGTACGACAGTCAAGCCGGTGATGGGGAGATCGTCTTGTGTGGTTGTTTTTGTGTTGGCATCAATAAAATAAGGCGCGACAGTGGGCAGGCCAAGTTTTTGTGCCATGGCGGGAAGTTGGCGTGTGTACCACAGATCTTGCTCGGGGTTATTTTTGCGTGGAAAAATTCCATTTTTTTCACTCATGCGTAGAAAACCCGTGATTGTGGTCGGCTCTGTTTCTGTGTCAAAATGGTGATAAAGCGCGTCGCTTTTCTGCAATTGTTCATGTCGTTGAAAGCGGTGGCGAGCATCCATGGGGATAAAACCACGATTTACGAAAGTTAGTGTGCCGTCGGTCCTTTGTAAAGGGGCCAAAACCCAATAGCCAGTTGTGTTTTGAGTAACGGCAGTTACGAGGATATTCTTGTTGATAAGGAATTTTCCGGTGATTGTGACAGGTCGATATTCATCTGTATCAAAGGTAATATGAGCCCACTGAGTTTGGGGCGGCGCTTTAATAGGGTGTAAATAAACACGTTTATTTGCGCTGGTGATAAGATTTAGTTTCCAGTTGAGTCTCTGTATTTGCCAAAGACCTAATGCACTAAAGACAAAGAAGAAAAATATGCACGAACCATAAAGCAGAATAGAATAAAGCTTTATGTTTTTGTGCTTGTGTTTTGCAGCAGGTTGGTCAGTCTTAGTCATAGTAAAAATTCTTTTTAGCGTGCGGAGGGCCACAAAAAATATTTCATACATTTTTATAGAACAGTATATTTTGTAGGACAATATAACGAAATTGATCAGAGAAGCGGGAAAAAAAGGCTTTAATAAAAGGCTTGACCTTTTGCCGTTAACGACTTATAGGAACACAACTCTCTGATAGCCCGTTTAAGGCAGTATTCGTGCGCGTTTTGCGCCTATTTTGTTTTTTTGGGTTTAGAGTCTAGAGATTTTTTTAAGATTTAAAGGTGAAGTTTATGTCTCGTACCTGCGAATTGACAGGAAAAACGGTGCAGTATGGCAATAATGTTAGCCATGCAAATAATAAGACGCGTCGTCGTTTCTTACCAAATCTTTGCAATGTGACATTGATTTCGGAAGCGCTCCAGAAAAGTTATCGTTTGCGTATTTCGGCAAATGCTTTACGTTCAGTCGAGCATCGCGGTGGCCTTGATGGTTTTTTAGTTAAGGCTGATGATAAAGAATTATCGCAGTCGGCACGCTTGCTGAAACGCCAAATCACTAAGAAAAGAGCTGAGCAAGCGGCTTAGTGATCTTATTCGTCGCATTCGTATATTCGCCCTTGCTGTAGGGAGCGGTGCGTTATCGCATTAGCTATTTATCGCAGTTCCTCGTTAATTTTAGTTTCGTTCCCTGGGTTAAAATATGTTGTCGGCGTTTAGATTTTGGGCAGTACAGGACGCAAAAAGATATATAATTATTTCTGGTCTTGCAATGTGTGTTGCGGTGACCGTTTCTAATATTTTGGTTCAATATCCTGTTTACTGGTTTGGTTTCAGCGAGTTTCTGACTTACGGGGCTTTCACGTATCCGATCGCTTTTCTGATCAATGATTTGACTAACCGTTTTCATGGGCCGGTTGCGGCACGATATGTAGTCTACGCTGGTTTTATAGCGGGGTTTTTTGTTTCTTGGATATTAGCTACACCACGGCTTGCAGTTGCTTCTAGTACGGCATTCTTATTTGGACAATTACTTGATATAGCCGTGTTTACTCCTCTGCGACGTCAAACATGGTGGAAAGCGCCTTTAGCAGCGGCATTGGTTGGTTCGGCTTTGGATACAATTTTATTTTTTGCGGTTGCTTTTTCTCACTATTTTGCTTTTATTGACCGCATAACGAGTTATGTTGATGGCTCCATCATGGACAGTGTGGCTTTTGGAGGGCTTGAAATTCCGGTTTGGTTTTCCCTGGCTATTGGTGATTTTTCGGTGAAAATTGTTATGAGTCTGTTGATGCTTGTGCCTTATGGCACAATTCTCAGCTATTTTGGTGCTCATCCTTCACCAAGACAGCTGTAAAAGTAATTTATCGACCTTCCAGAAATGATAAGATTTACTTTTTTGCTATAATATAGTGTAATTTCACTGTGTTTTCGTAGAAATGCCGGATATGCGGGGACTGTATTGTGTGCAGATGGTTTAATTTTTATTGCAGTTCAGACATTTAAGAGCCAGTTTCGGTATTCATTTTTATGTCGTGCGAGGATTAGGCTGCTTGATAATCAAAAAGCGCGACTAGTTGTTTTATCATAGCACCAGCAAGTTCTTCGACGTTCGCGATTGTTGCTGCGCGTTGATAATAACGCGTAACATCGTGGCCAATCCCGATGGCGATTAATTCTACAGGTGAACGTGTTTGAATTTCTCTGATAACGGCGCGCAGATGCTTTTCGAGATAATCGCTAGAATTAACGGAAAGTGTCGAATCGTCGACCGGTGCCCCATCTGAAATGACCATCAAAATACGGCGATGTTCGCGCCGTGATAAAAGGCGCTGATGGGCCCAAATAAGCGCTTCACCGTCTATATTTTCTTTCAGCAACCCTTCTTGCATCATTAAACCTAAGTTACGCCGGGCGCGGCGCCACGGTGTGTCTGCACTTTTATAAATTATGTGGCGTAAATCATTGAGGCGCCCAGGATTATCAGGCTTATTTTGATTGTTCCATTTTTCACGAGATTGCCCGCCTTTCCAAGTTTTGGTGGTAAAACCTAAAATTTCAACCTTAACGCCACACCGTTCAAGAGTTTGCGTCAGAATATCAGCACAATTTGCTGCGACGATAATGGGCCGTCCCCGCATCGATCCTGAATTATCGATGAGTAATGAGACGACTGTATCACGAAATTGTGTATCACGTTCCATTTTGAAATGGAGTGATTGCGTGGGGTCGATGATAAGGCGAGGGAGGCGCGTTGTATCAAGGTATCCTTCCTCAAGGTCGAAATTCCAGGCACGGTTTTGCCGCGCCATAAGACGGCGTTGCAGGCGGTTTGCTAGGCGTCCGACGATGTTTTTAGTGTGATTTAATTGCTTATCAAGGCAATGCCACAAATGATTCAGTTCGCTTTCAGAGCAATAATCGGCAGCTTCTAAAATTTCATCAAATTGATGGGTAAAAATTTTATAATCGGCCTCTCTTTTTATCCGCTGAGAAGTACCAAAAAGGTACTCAGATTTTCTCATTTTTTTTCGCTGCGGGCCTTTTTGTTCTTCTTCTGTTCCATCATAATAATTGCTAGGCTGAGTGGCTCGCGTTGTTCCTTTGTTTTGCGCATTACTTTCTTGTTCAGTTGTCGCATATTTTTCACTTTGGAACCGTTTTTTGTCTTCACTTTCTTTTACTATTGTATGTCGGGTATCAATCTCACTTTTCTGTTTTTTGTCGTGTTTGCTGTTGGTATTGTTGTCTTCCAGTTGGCTAGCCATTTTCAGGGTAACAAGCATTCTCCGCACGATTCGCGCAAAAATATCTTGATTATGAATATGGTGGGTAAGTTCATAGAGTTCTGTCGCTGCTTTTTGTTCAATTGAGTAACGCCATAACTCCACCACGAGTCCCGCTTCTGGTGGAGGCGTACGTGCTGTTATTTTTTCGCGCAATAAGAGCGCAATTGCTTCTTGAATAGGTGCTTCGCTTTGCTCGCTAATTGTTTGATAATGAGCTTTTTGATATTTATCAGCAAGCATAGCATCGAGATTATACGCGATTCCTTCCATTGTTAAAGTGCCGATTGCTTCAATACGTGTTTGTTCAAGAGCATCGAAAATAGCGCGCGCTTTTGGCTCTGTCGGAGCTAATTGAGCGTGAGTATGGCTGTTATGCCACGCCTTACGTAGTGCCATAGAGTCACCTAGTCCGCGGGTGATGGTTATATCTTTGTCTGTTGCCTGTTTTGACAATTCCGTTAGATGAACGTTATTACCGCTTAGTGATGGTCTGTTGTTGTGGCTAAAAACAACTTCAAGGTCGCGCGCACCAGCAATTGCACGAATACAGGCAGAAATAGCTTTTTTAAAAGCCTCAGAATCAAAGCTTTTATTAAAAGGGTGTTTCGTCAGATTTTTTTTATTATTGCCAGCTTTTACGAGCATGATCGTTGCGTTGTCTGGGGAAAAACACTATGAATGAGTGATTCAGGGAGCTCTTTTCCAAAAGCGCGTTGGTAAAATTCCGCGACAGTTGCGCGTTCGAGCTCGTCACATTTATTAAGAAAAGTTAAGCGGAAAGCGAGGCCGATATCTTGAAAAATTTCGGTATTTTCTGCCCAAATAATAACAGTACGTGGGCTCATGACTGTTGAAAGGTCGCCATTTATAAAGGCTTGACGCACCATATCGGCTACATGTACCATTTTTGAAACTGTCTTTTTTCCTCCGGGTGTTTGAAAATATTTAACTTTTGAACAAACAATATTGACTTCGTTATCGTGGGGTAAATAATTTAATGTCGCTACAATGGACCAGCGGTCCATCTGAGCTTGATTGATTTGCTGTGTACCGTGATAAAGTCCTGTTGTATCACCGAGGCCAATAGTATTGGCCGTTGCAAAAAGACGAAATGCTGGGTGAGGAGAGATGACACGGCTCTGATCAAGTAAACTGAGTCGCCCAGAAGCTTCAAGGACTCGTTGAATGACAAACATAACATCCGGCCTACCTGCATCATATTCATCGAAGACAAGAGCGACGTTGTTTTGGTAAGCCCACGGTAAAATACCCTCTTTAAATTCCGTGACTTGCATACCCTCTTTCAAAACGATGGCATCTTTTCCTACTAAGTCAATACGGCTGACGTGACTGTCGAGATTAATTCGAATGCAAGGCCAATTAAGACGCGCAGCAACTTGTTCGATGTGCGTTGATTTGCCTGTGCCGTGATAGCCCGAAATCATAACACGGCGGTTAAAAACAAAGCCTGCCAAAATGGCTAAAGTTGTCTGTGGGTCGAAAAGATAATCAGGATCTATATCGGGCACATGCGCGCTCTTCGTGCTAAAAGCCGGCACTTTCATATCAGTATTGATATTAAATACATCACGAACACAAAATGTGATATCTGGCGTATTTTCATCTGTAAGATTTGTTTTTGTCATATTTTTTCAAGAAGGGCGTTTTCTCTTTCTCGTTTTTGCCTAAAATGATACAAGACATAGGATGCTTATGCAATGTTCTATAGTAGAGTTATTTGGTGTAAAGAACGGGCATTGCTTAAGGAGAGCTTATCCCGTGGGGGCTTTAAAGTAATCGGCAGAGCCGCCTTCATACTGGACACCACCCATGAAATCTAGATAAGGGTGAGCGCGTCGTTATATATTTCGCGATGTCTTTAAGAAAATAACGATCGCTCGATATTGAACAGGGCCGTTTGAGTGTGATCTATTTTCAGCATAGGCCAGATTTTTTGAGTAAATTATAGGCATGTAGAACATCACGGAAGCGTTCTTCGGAAGAACGGTTACCACCGTTGGCATCAGGGTGGTGTTTTTTGACCAGTTCTTTGTATTTTGTTTTGATATCTTCAGCTGAAGCATTTGCTCGTAACCCCAAAGTATCGAAAGCTTTGGCTTGCAAGGGTTTTAATTTTCGTGAGCCAGAAACCGCTGAAGAATGTTGAGTAAAAAATGCGAATGGATCGCGCATACGGTTTTGGTAAGCAGCTGTCCCAGAGCGAATCTTTGCGTAATGGGAGGCTGCTTTTTTTGACGCGCTATTTCTGAGATCTGTAGACCATGTTGGACGATGCTCTGTGAGAGCATCTTTCTGAAATTTGGCGATGTCCTCGTCGTTAAGACCCGAAAAATAATTGAAATTTTTGTTATAGGCGCGTACGTGATCGATGCAAAAATACAAATATTGCCCTTCATGATTGCGGCCCGCTGGAGCTTTATGTACTCCCGCTTTTTCACAACCTTCCCACTGACACTGCCGAGCTTCCGATTCAGCTTGCCTTCCTTTATTGGAACTGATGCGAATTGAGTCAAATAATTTAGATGTTGTCGTCATATTTTTGACTTATGCAAAATTATCCTCTTTTACAAGAATTGACTTTTAAAAATTTATTTTTCCGTTCATTTGATATAAAAAAATCAGTTGCGGCCCGTTTTTGCAAAGGGAAAAAGAGAGATGTCCACTAAAATTCAAACGGCGATTAAGATAAAGCTTAATGAAGCCTTTTGTCCACAAGAACTTGAAGTTATCAACGAGAGCCATCTGCATGCAGGGCATCATCATATCCGTATTGGGCATCATTATGAAAATCATGTTTTCGATGGCCGCGGGGAAACGCATTTTCGTGTAAAAATCCTCTCTTCTTCTTTTTCAGGTATGACTCGGGTAGAAATACACAGGGCGATTTATGCTGTTTTACAGCAAGAATTAACGGCGGGCGTCCACGCTTTAGTGCTTGAAGCCAAAGCTGTTTGACCTATTCTCACCTCAGGTGCTTCGGTTTTTCAGGCACGGGGGTGCGCTTTTTGATAAATTTCCAATAAGTTATCTGTGTCGATGTGCGTGTAAATTTGCGTCGTGGATAAGCAGGCATGGCCGAGTAGTTCTTGGATAGTACGCAAATCTCCCCCGCGCGACAATAAGTGAGTAGCAAAAGAATGACGTAACGCGTGTGGTGTCACAGTTTTTGGCAAATGAAGGCTAGCACGCAGATTTTGAACGGCTCGCTGAATGATGGCGGGCTGCAAAGGGCCGCCTCGAGCACCGCGGAACATTGGCTGTCCATTCTCTAATGAATAAGGGCAGCATTCAAGATAATTTTGTACGGCTTCATGAACAACTTTAATCAAGGGGACAAGGCGTGTTTTCCCGCCTTTTCCTGTAACAGATAGGCTTTTTACTTCAGGATCAGAAAATTGTTCTGGAGTGAGTGCTAAAGCTTCCGATATTCGCATACCACAGCCATAAAGGAGGATCAAAACAGCAGCGTTGCGGGCAATGATCCACGGCTCATCTTCCTGTGAATCTTCTTGTTTAACTAGCTGCACTGCTGCTCGTACGGTCAAGGGTTTTGGAAGTGATTTTGGATATTTTGGTGTGCGAATAAATTTAACAGCGGGAACATCAACGAGTTGTGCACGAGACAAGTAGCTAAAAAAAGAACGTAAACTTGCCATATTCCGACTCAAAGAACGCGCGCTCATATTGTGCGCACGACGATGCGCCAAATAAGCGCGTAAATCAGCTACGCGCAAATTGGCAAGATCATCAAAGGTCGGTTTATTTCCTAGATGATAACAAAGAAAAGACAAAAATTGCCGAGTATCACGCTCGTAAGCTTCCGCTGTTTGCGCAGCCACGCGACGCACTTGCACGAGGTCATCTAACCAGTCCTTCCTGGCGGCCAAGATAGCATAATCCGCCGGGATTATAGAGGGATCTTCATCTTTTCCATTATTATTTTCTAGAGACATTTCGAGCTAAGAATATTACTCCTTAGTGTACGGGTGCTTTTTTCTTTTCAGATTCTGCAGCTCCGGAGTTGGCGATCTTTTGTTGAGTTTGTCCCCCATTATGAGCAGTTTGATTTTCGCTTTTCATGGAGAGTATCTTCAACAGATTGTTCACCGACATAAGGTGCGCAAAAATCCACCCTAAAAACCCATTTTTGTGCAATTTAGCGAGTTGAGCGGCAGATAATTTATCGAATTTTTCTTCATCGACGATCCAAAAATGCTCTAATTGTGCTGATGCACCCTTATTGTTTTTTACGTTGATTGATTTTTGGCAAAGGAGTCCCATTTCTGAGAGCATATTGATGAACTCGGTAGTTTTTTCCATAGCAATTTTAAAATTTCTAAGGAAATTGATGCGCTCTTCCATAAAAGGGGAAACGGATCCGTCCGAATTGAAGAGATCTGTCCCTGTGACTTCATTAAACATGCCCGATTGTTGGTCAAAACAAACAGAAAATTCTTTTTCATTTTGTGCTTGTGCAGAAACGAAAGGATAACGACGGACGAAAGCGGGGATATAAGCGTCTTTTTTCCAGCTTTTATCGGCAGTGATGTAATCGTTTTCATTATTAGAAAGACCAATGAGGGCGGCAGATGTATAGTGCTGCTTTTTATCTTCGTCTTGCATGCCCATAAACAAGATAGGATAGTCCAGAGCAGCTTGAAAATATTCGCTTCCTGCTAAAGGAACCCAGTGGGTATCTTTAGCAAAAGACATATCTTCTACGGGGCTAAATTTGAGATTTTTGTGGGCAACTTTGTTAACTGGTGTGATATTTTTATAAAAGAGCATGACGTTTGCCATAAGACTTTTCCTTTTTTTAACTACTCTGTTACCAAAAAAGGCCCTTTCGGGAGATTCGTGGTATGGCAACGAGCTTCAATAGGAGTTAATTTAATAAGAAAGTTATGAGTATATTAAAAATTTGCCTCTTTAAACGATTTTTCCTTCAATTTGCTAAGAGATGACATTTCCGCATGCAGTATAATAGAAAAAATCCTAAAAAGAAAGTCTATCTTGCTGTCATTGGTGCAGCTTACGGCATAAAAGGGGATGTTCGGGTTAAGGTCTTAGGTGCTGAACCACGGCGTTTAAAGGCCTACGGTGTTCTTTATGACGAAGCAGGACGTTCTTATGAAATTGTGGCGCTTCGGGTGCGAAGAAATAACGCGATTGTGCGTTTCAAAGGAGTGGGAGAGCGCAGTGCCGCGGAGGCTTTGAAGGGAATTAACCTCTATATTGAGCGCGATCAATTGATTGATGATTTGGTTGAAGATGAATTTTATCAAATAGATTTAATAGGGCTTCGTGTTTATGACCATGCGGACAGACTTCTTGGTGAGGTGAGCGGTTTTTTTAATTTTGGGGCTGGTGATTTGCTTGAAGTGCGTTTAGACACCCGCAAAACAGTGCTTATTCCGTTTAGTAAAGCGGCTGTGCCAAAAATTTGCATTACTTCCGGTTTTCTTGTTATCGATCCGGTTGCTGCTGGTTTACTCAGTGATAAAGAATGAGATTAAGTGGAAGTAAGATTTAAATTGAGAGAAAGAGGGTAAAAGGATGCAAAAATGAAGTTCCGAGCACGTGTTTTGACATTATATCCGGAGATGTTTCCGGGATTTTTGGGCCATTCTTTAGCAGGGCAAGCTTTAAGGCGGGGAGTATGGTCGCTCGACACGGTGCAGATTAGAGGGTTCGCTTCGGGTAAACATCATAGTGTCGATGGCACACCAGCGGGTGGGGGTGCAGGCATGGTGATGCGCGCAGATGTTTTAGCCGCTGCGATCGACAGTTGTCCAAGTGATTCTCCGAGATTGTTACTAAGCCCGCGTGGGCGCCTTTTTAACCAAGCTTATGCCCGTTCTTTAGCGCTTAATTCAGGAGTAACGTTAATTTGTGGTCGTTTTGAAGGGGTAGATGAACGGGTGATACAAGCGCGAAAATTGGAAGAAATTTCTATTGGCGATTATATTCTTTCAGGTGGAGAGGGAGCCGCATTGGTTCTCTTGGATGCAATTGTACGGCTTTTACCAGGTGTTATGGGGAATGAGCTTTCCGGAGCGTGTGAAAGTTTTGAGGACGGTTTACTTGAGCATCCGCATTATACGCGGCCTCCTGTTTTTGAAGGATACAGCATTCCGCCGGTATTGGTATCAGGCCATCATAAAGCTGTTGCAGATTGGCGTCAGGAGCAAGCTGAGTTGCTAACACGGCAACGTCGCCCCGATCTTTACGCACTTTACGACAAAAATCGTCGGAAAACTTGATTCATCTTGAAAGATAGTGTATTGCAAATCCACCTTCTGGGGAGCTTTTTTGCGAAGAGCTTTCTGTGAATCTAAATAAGAGCTAAAATAAAAGATGGTGTATTCGCTCCTGTGTAAAGCATAGTCTAAAAGACGCCTCATTTATATACAGAGGAAGGTTTTTGGGCAAGAGTTGGGCGCTCTGGCTGTTCGAGAAGAACACGAGGGATGAAAAAATGAACATTATAGCACAGCTTGAAGCTGAACAATGCGCGAAAATTGAAGAAAAACGCCGGCTTCCAGATTTTCAAGCGGGTGACACGGTGCGTGTTATGGTGCGCGTGACAGAGGGAACGCGGACACGTATTCAGGCCTATGAGGGGATTTGTATTGCGCGTTCAGGAGGGGGAGTGAATGAGACATTCACGGTGCGCAAAATTTCTTATGGTGAAGGTGTCGAACGTGTGTTTCCGGTTTATTCTCCCTTGATTGAAGGTGTCGAACTTGTTCGCCGCGGTAAAGTTCGTCGTGCTAAGCTTTATTACCTTCGTAATTTAAGAGGTAAGGCCGCGCGTATCACCGAAAAAATGGATCACCGTAAGAAAGGTGAAAAGGTCGCAGAGGCAGCGAAGAAAGTAGCTGAAACAGCGAATATTGTGGGGTAAATTGCCCCATAAACGTCCGTTTCTGGGATTCACGAGTGAAGTGTTTTTGTAACGCGGCCCCATTGTGTACGCTCGCGGAGAAATTGTCTCGTTAAATGTAATAAGTGTGAAGAAGCCGGTTTGGTTGGTGCTGTGTAAGGGCCTTTTTGTTGTCGTTCTTCTGATATTTATCTTTACTTTTTTGCGCTCAATACGAATATGCAAAAAAGAAAGCTCATTACGTCATTTAAAATTCAAAAATTATTAAAGAATCTAGATAGCTCAGGTGATTTAAGCGCCTCTCGACTGCGATAAAAAGCTTATAAAAATGTGTGCCCAAACTTAAATGGCGTTAAGCCTTTGACGTGAGGATAAAATTGTACTAAACAGAAATTGGATTTTATAGCTTATGTCTGTGGGGCGGCTGACTTTTTTTGTGCGACCTTCAATTTGTCTCTGTGGGCCGATTCGTGGTAGCAGTCCTTTAGATGCCAAGCAAGCAAGTGAGAACGATGGTGCATTTAGTCACTTTGTGTGAGTTTTTTGCTCGTGGTGAAGTTACTAGTGGAAGTCGGGAGAGGGTACGTATAATGGAGACAGCTAGGAAAAAAGGTCGCCCTCGTTCTCCTCATGTGGGCATTTATCGTTGGTCAGTTACAATGGCGATGTCGATTGCGCATCGCATTACCGGTGTGGCGCTTTATTTTGGAATGATATTTCTCGCTATTTGGGTATCTTCAATTGCCTGCGGAGTTGAAGCGTTTAGAACGATTAATGGGATTTATGGTTCTTATCCGGGGCTTTGTATTTTATTCCTTTATACACTTGCTGGGGTCCATCATATGGTTGGCGGCGTTCGCCACATCGTTTGGGACATGAAGCCTCATCTTTTAGCTAAAGAAAAAGCGACAGCAACTGCTTGGACGACAATTTTTATTTCCCTTATTGTCACTATTGTAATTTGGATTATTGGATGCAGCGTTGTCTAATCAGGGATAAAGAGAAGTATGAACAAAGATTTTCGGACAGAACTCGGGAAAGTGCGCGGTTTAGGGAGTGCGCATGAAGGCACAGGGCATTTTTGGTTACAGCGTCTAACAGGTTTCCTTAATATACCGCTTGTAGTATTTTTTATTATCCTCATTCTTTCAGTTGTTGGGAAAGATTACGACGCCGTTCACGCGCGGCTTGCGCATCCCGTTATCGCCGTTTTGATGGGGTTGATGATTTTTTTAAACCTTTATCATATGAAACTCGGGATGCAGGTTGTTATTGAAGATTATGTTCCAAGCGAAAATGTGCGGATCTTATTTTTGATATTGAATGTCTTATTTTGTTCTATTTTAGGTGGCGTGATCATTTTTGCTCTTCTGAAAATTGCGTTAGGGGCTTAACAATATGGTAAGTACGATGTCATCTTTAGGTGCGAGAGCGGGTAACGCGCCTTATAGCTACGTGGATCATAAATTTGATGTTGTTGTTGTTGGCGCAGGTGGTGCCGGTTTGCGCGCAACTCTTGGTATGGCCGAGCAGGGATTGAGAACAGCGTGTATCACGAAGGTTTTCCCAACCAGATCACACACGGTTGCAGCACAAGGTGGCATTGCGGCATCGCTCGCAAATATGGGACCTGATAATTGGCAGTGGCACTTGTATGACACAGTCAAAGGGTCTGATTGGCTTGGCGATACTGATGCAATGGAATATCTGGTGCGTAACGCGCCGGCGGCTGTTTATGAATTGGAGCATTATGGGGTTCCTTTTTCACGCACACAAGAGGGAAAAATTTATCAACGTCCTTTTGGTGGGCATACGACAGAATTTGGAGAAGGGCCACCAGTTCAACGTACTTGTGCTGCGGCTGATCGCACCGGTCATGCGATTTTGCACACACTTTACGGGCAGAGCTTAAAGCATAATGCGCAATTTTTTATCGAATATTTCGCACTTGATTTGATCATGACCGATGGTGTGTGTACGGGCGTTGTTGCGTGGAATCTTGATGATGGTACAATCCACCGCTTTTCTGCAAAAATGGTCGTTCTTGCAACAGGTGGTTACGGGCGTGCTTATTTTTCTGCCACATCGGCTCATACTTGTACAGGCGATGGTGGGGGAATGGTAGCGCGCGCTGGATTACCGCTTCAGGATATGGAATTTGTTCAATTTCATCCTACAGGTATTTATGGCTCCGGTTGCTTAATCACGGAAGGAGCGCGGGGTGAAGGAGGCTATTTAGTCAATTCTGAGGGTGAACGCTTTATGGAACGTTATGCCCCTTCTTTTAAAGATTTGGCTTCGCGTGATCTGGTTTCACGTTGTATAACGCTTGAAATTCGCGAAGGGCGCGGTGTTGGTCCCAAGAAGGATCATATTCATTTGGTTCTCAACCATATTGACCCCGCTATATTGCACGAGCGTTTGCCAGGAATATCTGAGTCAGCGCGGATTTTTGCAGGTGTTGACGTAACGAAAGAACCTATCCCTGTTCTTCCAACAGTTCATTATAATATGGGTGGTATTCCCACTAATTACTTTGGGGAAGTTTTAAATCCGACGGCTGATTCCCCTGATCGCGTTCAGCCGGGTTTGATGGCGGTGGGAGAGGCAGGATGTGCTTCTGTCCATGGTGCTAATCGTTTAGGCTCAAATTCACTCATTGATCTTGTAGTGTTCGGGCGCGCAGCGGCGATTCGTGCCGGTGAAGTGATCGACCGTAATGCGGAGATTCCGCCACTTAATGAAGTAGTTGTCGATGAGATTATAGCGCGTTTTGACCGTTTGCGCTTCGCTAAAGGGGATATGCCAACGGCTATGCTGCGCGAGAAAATGCAGCGCGCTATGCAGGAAGATGCAGCAGTGTTCCGTACAGCTGATTCTTTGCAACAAGGGTGCCGGCGGATGAGCAAAATTTGGGATGAGTTGTCCGATATTAAAGTGACAGACCGTTCGTTAATATGGAATTCTGATTTAGTAGAAACATTAGAACTTGAAAATCTCATGGCTAATGCAATCACGACTGTTTATTCCGCGGAGGCGCGTTTGGAGAGCCGCGGGGCGCATGCACGTGAAGATTATCCAGAGCGTGATGATAAAAATTGGCGTCATCATACGCTTTCGCGTTTATCAAAAGACGGGAAAGTGACATTGTCATATCGGCCTGTTCATGTAGATCCATTAACCTCTGAAGTGGATGGCGGTATTGAATTGAAACGCATTGCTCCTAAGAAACGTGTTTACTAAGGGGAAGGATGAGTTATGGTACAAATTAGGCTCCCTAAAAATTCTCGAGTTAAAGCTGGGAAAGTTTGGCCTAAACCGGAGGGTGCTGAGCGGGTGACGGAATTTCACGTTTATCGTTGGTCGCCAGATGATGAGGAGAATCCTCGTCTTGATACCTATTACGTGGACCGTTCAGCTTGCGGCCCGATGATTCTTGACGGCCTTTTGTTCATTAAGAATCACATTGACCCAACTTTAACGCTTCGTCGGTCGTGTCGTGAAGGTATCTGTGGTTCATGTGCGATGAACATTGACGGGACGAATACGCTGGCATGTACAAAAGGTATGGACGACGTGCGACACCCAATTAAAGTGTATCCACTCCCTTCTATGCCGGTTGTTAAAGATCTAGTTCCTGATTTAAGCCACTTTTATGCGCAGCACCGCGTTATTGAACCTTGGCTGCAGACTGTTTCACCTGAGCCTGTAAAAGAGTGGTTGCAAAGCTACTCTGATCGTCAAAAAATAGACGGTTTGTACGAGTGTATTCTTTGCGCATGTTGTCAGACGTCGTGCCCGAGTTATTGGTGGAACGGCGATCGTTATTTAGGGCCGGCTATTTTATTGCAGGCTTACCGTTGGATTGCCGATTCGCGTGATGAGATGTGCGGTGAGCGTCTCGATAATCTGGAAGATCCTTTCCGGCTTTACCGGTGCCATACAATTATGAATTGTACGCAAACTTGTCCGAAGGGTTTAAATCCAGCTAAGGCGATTGCTGAAATTAAGAAGCTTATGATTGAGCGCCGCCTTTAAAAGGACGCCCTGAGGGTCATGATGGGGCACAGGGGTTGTGCGCGCTCCTTTTTTACCTTCAGTGGCTGAAGGGCACTTACTTTTGAAATAAGGAAGTGAGTTGCTTAAGGCAGCGAAGTGCAGGGGGGAAGGGGCCGTCGTGCGTATTTTTCATCACTTTATGCCAATTTTTTATTTGTATATTGCAGAAGTGCCAAAAATTTGCCGAAAAAATTGAATAAAAACGGCGGCTTAGGTTAAAAAGCATCAGGTTGATGCAAGAGAGCCCGCGGCGCGTTGCCGCGGGCTTTTTATCGGGTTTTTCGACCTTGTCAAAAAAAATTAGGCCATTTTCGATTTTGAGAAAATTGGATCATAAAAAACTTCAGTAAGTTTCCGGTCCTTGAAAAATAAAACAACGTCGATAGTCGTATAAAGAACGAGCTTTATCATTTGCATATCAAATTGGCGGCCAATTTCTGATCTCTTAATCAGTGTGGCGCACCGTTCGAATGTCTGTAGTGCGTTGTTGGCGTGGACCGTAGTGACCGAGCCGGGATGCCCGGTATTCAAAGAATTAAGGTATTCCCATGCTTCGTCACCGCGTAGCTCAGCGAGAAAAATTCGGTCAGGTGATTGGCGCATGCATGCATTCAAGCACTCATGGGCTGAGATGCGGCCTGCGCCATAACCATAGAGCATATGCACGTGATTAGGGTGATTGGGCAGAAAAAGTTCGTGAACATCCTCAATTGTGATAATACGTTCTTCCACGGGTATCTTTTCGATCAGAGACCGAGCGAATGTGGTCTTACCCGATCCTGTCTTTCCCGCAATGATGATATTGCGCTTGTAGAATATGCATTGTTCCAGAAATTCGCGCATTTTACCATTACGTTTGAACTGCAACAGTTCTACTTCAAATGGCTCTAACCGCGTAAAATCCTGTGCTGACAGTAAATTTTTTGCTTCTTTTTCTGAAGGTTTGCTAAAGCTTACATCGATAAAGCTATCAAATGCGCCCTCGTTGCTAAGTTCGTCCAATGTTTTAGCGATGAGAGAATGCTTACGAATAACAAACGATAACGTCCCATCGACGACGGCAGGCGTCTGCACAATTGTACCACGCTGCCCTCCGGGCAAAATTACATAATTAACGCTTTTGGGAGTTACTCCATTATAAACGATAACGGCCGTAATAAGGGTCTGCAAAAAAGAGGTTGTCAGCTCGGGCATTTTATGGACCTGCCACCCTTCAAAAGTTTTTGTCCATATTTCACCGGGGCGACAGATAGACAGCTCGATGACATCTTCCGCTTCTAAAAAACGATCAAGCGGTCGCAAGAGTTGCGCGATCGCTTGATCTTTCTGCAGTACTTGGTTAGTTTGCCTTGAGAGCGTAGACATCGCTAAAATCCAGATCACGAGCGACAAAGATGCTGACTCGCTCGCCTTGATTTTTGTAAAGTGTTGGAGCAATATTCATCGAACTTTGGAGAATTTCTGTAGTGACGGACTGAGCGTCCCGCGTATCTAGGGCAGGGGGCGACTTGTTGTCCTTCTTCAGATGCGTGTCCCTCAGCCAACCGCCGAAGTCGGTGATTAGGCTAATCATGATCGCGTTACTAAATCGCTCCCAAAAATGTCGATCAACCCAGCCACCAATGCCTGCTTCGCCAAGTGGACCAGTTCCAGGCGAGTCAAGATCGATGATAACACCGGACGGTGTTTCAACGCGTGACCACTGCACAAAAACGCGATTTTGTCCTTGCTGTACGCCGCTTTGGTAAAAGCCAATAATCTTGGAACCACGATCGAGAAGAACGACTCGGCCGCTTGTGGAATAAATGTCACGTGTTAAATGGCACGTAGTCATTCCTGGTTGCGCTGTAGTAATCTTCGTTGCAAGGACACAATCTAACTGTGTTCCCTGCGTGATAATGAGGTCACGGTTACGGAGTCGACTTGCACGCGATTCGCTTAATCGCACTGGTTGTAACTGCTCAGATAATTTACTGGTAGGACCTTTATCATCGTCAGTGGGTGTCGCAGCTTTTGGGGTATGCGCGGCATCTGTTCCACCAGAACTACTGACAAGGCCAGAATTCAACATACGTTTACGCGCTAATTCTTCTACGTCATCAACAAGTTGCGATGGAAGAGCTGTCTGAATAAGTTGACTCCAGTCTGACGGAGGAGCTTCCTCTCTCGGCGGCGCTTTTTCTGGGATTGGAGGCTCTTCCTTAATCACTCGGGGGGTATAACTTGGTATAACTTGTTGCACGGTTAATTGCTCATCTTCTTCGCTAGCTTCTATGGCATTGCGCATACTCAATGCTTTCCAAGATAGAGCAACGGGTATCGCTATTATGGCAACAAGTACAACGACCAATAATGCACGCGAACCAGGCATAGTCGGGCGGTGTTCCGAATTTAACTCAGAGCTGCCATAATCGCCTTCGATATATCTTGTGTCGGTGTGATCCGGCTTTTCACCTGTGTTGATTTCATCTCCTTTCTCTCTGCCGAACATCATTTGTCTCCTTTATTGATACGATAAACCGCTGGGGATACCGTTTTGGTTGTGCTTGGCATACCATAAGGGTTATAGGCTTCGTTGAAGATGGCTAAAGCACGGCTGCCGAGCCGTATTATCCATCTGGGATTGATCTTATTAACCGCAATAATCTCTTTGGAAGCGCCTAAAACGGTATGTGGTATCAAACTTTCATTCCCCTCAGCGTCCACTACGTAAATTGACGGTATGTCCGCGTTAGCGGAGAATTTGAAGTAGGTGATGTGCCCGTTATCCCAAGCATTCATTGGTGCAATATCTTTGTCACCGCTCATGGTGTAGTTAAGGTTGTGCACTTTCGTTCCCCGATTAAAGGCGTGCTCGAGAATAGTGCGTTCGCTGTTTTCACGAAGCTGTCGAGATTCTGTATCGGGATAACGGAAAGCTAACTCATAGGTAGCACCAGCGCGGTCATTGCGGAATTGCAACCGGAATTTATAGCTACGTTTATCGGTAACAATAATCAGATTAGTATTGGCGAGTTCGGCCTTAGGTTTAATAAAGACATGCCGCCCTTTTTGGGCAAAGGCGTAGGCATCAGCATCACCGAAGGCGTGAGTTATATACTGCTCACCTTCCTCCAGTATGATGTGCGTTGCTACACCAAGAACAGTTTCAATTTGGACTACATCAGCTACGTTGTAGGTTATATAGCGTATCCGGTGATCGTAGCGTGAATTGGATGGGGTCTCAAGTGCTCGCACAGGCATTGCGTGAAGCGAAGACAGCAAGACAACAAACGCAAGTCTTTTCATCATAATCAATTCCTCAATGATGTGAGAGGATTTCCGGGTCTGCACGGTAGCTTGTAACCTGGAAACCGAGGGGGTTGAGCAATCGATCAGATGATTTCATTGGTGCACCGATATAGGTGTAACCAATCGTCGCAATTTGGTGCTTTTGTGCATCATCGGTACCGTTGCTGTTGTGTTGCTGCGTTGTGAAACGCACGGTTGCTTGACCATTTCCATTTGGCTGGATCGATCGCACCTTGACGGTGATTCGCGCTTTATTAGACAATATTCGGTCGCGCGCATGTTCACCATCGTAGATTCCGAAGAACTCTTGTTGAACAGCTGGTGCACTCAAAAGCGCTGTCGTGTCATAGTTCAACTGAATAGTATCATAGTCGTAGCTCTCACGGTTGAGCACATACTGATTAAGCCAGTATTTGTCTACAACTTCACCATAACTCGTTTCATGTTCACGCATTACCGAAATAGCATCGACTGCGCCGGTAGCGTTATCGACGCGCAGCACCAAGGGGGTAGGAGCTGGTTGGGAAAACCCAATAATCGCGCACGCTATACCGAGCAATCCGAAGATACAAGCAGCACCCGCTGTCCGCCAAGCGGCGCTGCGCGATTTTACGAACTCGCTAATAAGATCGCGCTCCAGACCACGACTTTCTTCATAATAACTTTTAAGCTGTTCGGCTTTGACCGGTTTTGCCTCCTTTTTTCTCATATTGCACCCCGCTGAACTTCGTCAGGCACCGTCTTATTGACAGGCTCTCGATTCCAACTCCCTGGCTGTTTTGGTTTCGGAGCCGACGTACAGGCTGCTAAAAAGCCCATAATCAAAATTGCAGCAATGATTGATTTCACTTCAATACTCCTTTTTGGAGGCCATTAGGCCAAGTCTACCATTTACTTGTCAATATTTCAATTTTGATAAGTAAATAAATAATCAGTTATTGCTTTTTTACAACAGTTTTTTGTCATTATTTCACTTTCTAGTCCCGGAAGCATCTAACTGATGGCAGAGGATCTTATTGGCTATGTTTTTGGTTATCTGACATACGGACGGATACGCTGCAAATTTACGCCAAACATTCCCTTACCGACGAGCATTGCGATTTCCGCGGTAGCTAGATGTCATATTTTGTCTCAACCACATATGCCCAAGCGTAACACCTTTTGCCAAATTACCTGCAATGCCCGCTAATTTCAGTAAGAGCACGACAGAGGTAATGCATAAGATGAGAGCACCACCAAGTGAGTAACTCACGTTCTGCACACCATCAAATTTTAAATCATTCATATAATTCCCGAATATGTTCATGATCACGCTGAATACAGTGGCGAATAGCACAATGAGAATCACATAATTAAGCATTTGGGTTACCCATTGCTCAAAAAAGCGGTAAGTTGGTTGCCAAAGCAGGGCAAAGATAAAAAGTGGTCCGAGGCCGGCAAGAATCGCAAGGGCAATTTTGGCTAATATAATGAACGCTAACGCTCCGCCGATCGCCACTAAAGTGCTTGTTGCAAGCAGAATGATAACGCCAAAAATCCCGTATAGCAGCCCGTTAGAATCAAAAAATGCAGATTCTTCAAAAGCCTCATTTGCGCGGTCAAAACCTTTTTTCGCTGCTTTATCAATCACCCTGGTCATTGTGTCACTGTTTGATGTGTCACTAATGAGTTCGGATACTAATTCATCGGGCATCGTTGTGATCAACTCAGCAATTTCTTTTTGATAAAGTCCTCCTGTTAGAGCAATCGAGGTGATAATACCTATTCGTATGTAGCGATTTAAAAAATCGGCGATTGGCATATCGATCACGCCGCGTATGATAAGAAATCCGTAGAGGATGAAAGCAAGGCTCAGACCGACTGATACGACTGGCGTAATCGCAGCGATTGCTTTAGACGAAATATCAGTGACGTACGCTGCCGTTGTCTGGTCAATTTTGGAAGAAAGTTGTGTGAATAGCTGGAAGGCCATAATATTCCTTTCTAATGAATTCTCGGTATCTCATCATCTTGGATTGCCAGTTTATGTGGCACTGTATCGGCACTTACATAAGTTGCGTTACGCTTTTCGGGGAGCAAAATTGCGCTCATACTGATTAAATCTTTCCTCCATTTTGAAAAATTTTCAAAATAGCGTCGAATATCCAGTGCCGACTTCCTATTTCTGAAAGTGGACAAAATCGGTATGATAAGCGAGGTCATTGTAAGGTATTTCATTGTATAATCGGCATTCCTATATTCGCACTGCTCAATATTTTCTTGTTAAGTTCGCGATTTCGTTGATCAATAAGTGCTTGTTCAGCTTCGCTCATGTGCGCAATCATTTGCAGCTTTGTCATTTCATTTTGGATCATAGCTTGCTTGCCTTTAAGAATGGCCTGTAAATCAGATACAGCCTTCATGTCCTGTGCTTCTGAAACTTTGCTTGATAATTCTTGGATCTGTCTGAAGCGTCCTTCTGCTTCCTCAAAGCTTTGCAAACTCAGAGCTTTATCGTTTAAAGCTACTAATTGTCTGCTGTTTTCGATTGCATTGTGCACAGCGCGAACATTCGCGAGGGAACTTAGAAACCTTGCCTGTGTATTCCGAACCTCTGCGGAAAATTTCTTCAAATCACCCTGTAGGTTTTGGGCATATAACGACTGAAGGCCGCTGGAAAAGTGCTTATAGCGAGGTGAGTCTTGGATATTAAAATCTCGTATCCCCGTTATAGATCGGTATATTTTATCTGCATTGGCTCCGGTTTTTGGGCCACTCTTGAGTTTCTTTATGAGTTCGGTTTGCTCTTGTATATGCCTTTTGAGTCTACCGTCAGCTGTTGCCACACTACGCTTTCTTTCTGCATATTCTCTATCTTCTCTATCCCATTGGCTTTTTAGGCGACGATTGATGTCGTCAACATGCTTTGTTGTTTTTGAGTCCATAATACCCGCGCTATAAGCCCACGCTAAATTTGGTGTTCCAAGAAGTACAATCATTGTCACCATAATAATCAGTTTTTTCACCTTTTACCCCTTTCCGCTTTTATTCACCGTAGGAGGTCAGCGACGGTATCGTTAGGTTGTCGCCGATTTGATCACTTTGCCAACGAATTTGCACTCCATATTACAACTTTCTCTATGGCAGTTGCCACGCTGTATAGCTTTGATGGATCTCGCTTTTCTTTTTTCATATCGTCCCTGATATTATCTTACCTGAGAGATATCTAACTCCAGTTACTGAACCGCTTTGGCTTTAGAGTTGGTAAAAGATCCCGTCATTAAAGTTACAAAATAATTTATTTTAACTTCAATACTCCTTTTTTGAAGCTGTCAAGAGTAGTTTATAATTTTTTATCAATATATTAATTTTGATAGTAAATAAATAGAAGAATATTGCTTATTTTTTTAATATCATCCTGTTTTGTAATTGTAAAAGCGCCCGGTTGATCGCGTAGATGTCACCCTATCGCGTTACCAACTATGCTTTAATTATCGGTTATGCTTAGTGACCCATACAAATTTGTAATCTAGTTACAAATTTGTATGGGTTATTATCAGATGAGTGGAGTAAAATGCGCTAACCTTCTTCGTATTACTAAATATTGGCCTTACTTTTTCCATATCTGTTTAAGCATAATATTTTTTACTAAATTACCTGCGATGCTCGCTAATTTCAGTAAGAGCACGATGGAGAAAAGGGATAGAATAAAGGCACCACCAAGTGAGTAACTCACGTTTTGCGTACCATCAAATTTTAAATTCGCTAAGTAGTTCCCGAATATATTCACTACTACGCTGAACAAAGCGGAAAACAGCACGATAATAATTATAGAGTTCAATATTTGAGACATCCATTGCTCAAAAAAGCGATAAGTTGGTTGCCAAAGCAGGGCAAAGATAAAAAGTGGTCCGAGGCCGGCAAGAATCGCAAGTATAATTTTGGCTAATATAATGAACGCCCCGCCAATCGCCACTAAAGTGCTTGTTGCAAGCAGAATGATAACGCCAAAAATCCCGTATAGCAGCCCGTTAGAATCAAAAAATGCAGATTCTTCAAAAGCCTCATTTGCGCGGTCAAAACCTTTTTTCGCTGCTTTATCAATCACCCTGGTCATTGTGTCACTGTTTGATGTGTCACTAATGAGTTCGGATACTAATTCATCGGGCATCGTTGTGATCAACTCAGCAATTTCTTTTTGATAAAGTCCTCCTGTTAGAGCAATCGAGGTGATAATACCTATTCGTATGTAGCGATTTAAAAAATCGGCGATTGGCATATCGATCACGCCGCGTATGATAAGAAATCCGTAGAGGATGAAAGCAAGGCTCAGACCGACTGATACGACTGGCGTAATCGCAGCGATTGCTTTAGACGAAATATCAGTGACGTACGCTGCCGTTGTCTGGTCAATTTTGGAAGAAAGTTGTGTGAATAGCTGGAAGGCCATAATATTCCTTTCGAGCGGTTCTTTGATATTTCATCGCCTTTGAAAATTAATCTATGTTCCGTTCTATTTGTATATGCACAATTCTCTGTAAATCCTCTTTAACGTAATTACCTTCGCGTTGGTCAATTTTCCTTGCACATTCTTTCGGATTTTTGCAATAATATCAAACACTGTGTGCCAGCCACTCGTCTTTAAAATAAGCAGGGCTAATGCCATAAGTGCGGTTATTGCAAGACGTCTTGCCGTATCTTCGGCATTTCTGTGTTTGCACTATTCACAATCTTTATATGACGTTCGCGACTTTTCTGCCTGATAAGCGATCGTTCGGCTTTGCTCAAATGTGCGATTGTTTGCAATTTTGTGATTTCATTTTGAATCAAAGCTAATTCACTGTCGATATGAATCTGCAAATCAGAAATAGCTTTTATATCCTGCGTTGTTTTAATTTGATCCATCAATTCATCAATTTTTTTAAGGCGTTTATCAGCTTCTTCAAAAGTCTGTAAACTCACAGCTTTATTAACGACCGCTGCAATTTGCTTGCGATCTTCGATTGCGCGACGTTCTTTAAGCATATCATTAAAAGGACCAAAAGATTGCACCTTATGTTGATCTTTTCGAGTTACATCAGAGCGCTTCTCGTAGAATTTCCTTGGATCCTTGAAAAGTGAACTACTGCTCTGTGGCAATTGTGTAGTATGAAAAGTTCGTGGGCCCGTTAGGGACTTATATATTTTATCTAACTCATCTTCAGATCCACTTTGACCAAATTCCCCCAAGAGTTTAGTTTGTTCCTGTATCTGTGGAATTAACGTTTCTGCCAGAGACAGCGGAATCTTTGGAGGACTCCAAAGACCAAGTTTTCTTTTAAAAATTTCCCATCCGGTTGCGGCTAGTGCTGAATTCGAGGCGTTTAAAAAAATCGCAATCATCATCATGGCAAAAGCCAATTTTTTCATATCGACCTCCTTTCCGTTTTCACATGGTGTAAAAAAATCGGCAGCCATATTGCTGGATCATCGCCAACTTCAGCAATAATGGCTTCGACCAATTCTGCATTATCGGGTGTGCCCGATAATACAAGAAGTTCATCGTCAAAGTCTTGTTCGATAGTTTCTCCATTAATTGTGACATGAAATTTTCCAAGATTAAGCTCTGCAAGTGCGGATTGATCACCTTGCTTAATAAGAAACTGACGACTAAATTCACCAAGACCTTTGACGAGCTCAAACTCAGCATCTGTTAATTTAAAGCCTTCCGTATAGTCTTCATAATTCGCTTTTGGATTGGCAAGAAAAATATAGGTCGCACATTGTTGAATTAAGGTCTTAGCGATATTGCTTTCCAGTGCGTCACTCGGTTCCTGCGTAGCAAAGACAAAAATACCGTTTTGTTTACGGATGGTTTTTTGTTTATTTTTTGCTAGTTCTTCAAAAAATGGATCCTGCAGAGGCTTCCAAAATTCATCAAAAATATACATAAAACGCTGTCCGGTGATCATTCCTTCTGTACGGTAAAGCAGATACATCATTACAGGAGTGCGTGCCTCTGTGTTATCTAAAAATTCAGTGATATCAAAACCGTAAATTTGATGTGTTGACAAATCAAGCGCGTCATTAAGATTGTCGAATAACCACCCATAATCACCCCCTTCACACCACTTAATTAAACGAGCACTGACGGTTGGACGTGCATTAAAATCATCAAGACGCGGATTCGGTAAAAATTGTATCAGCAACGACAAGCGACGCATTGATTTATCAATACTATCGCTCATAATGGCTTCAACAGCACGGTTAATTTCTTCCTCGTCATTATGCGTAATTTCGCCCCCGGCTTCCGCCAATTTTTTGACAAATTGTTTGAGAAAGATCAGATTATTTTGTGTTGGTGGCAGCTGAAATGGATTGAAGCCGCTCGATTGGCCGATTTTAAGAGGTAAATACCGTCCGCCCATAGCTCGAATGACAATTTCCATGCCGCGATCTTTATCAAATACGACAGTTGTCGGGTTGAATTTTTGCGCCTGTGCCAATAAGAATCCAAGCAACACGGTTTTACCGGAACCAGACTGCCCAATAAGTGCGGTATTGCCGAGAAGGCGCTTGTCGGTGGCATCTTCCTCAAGTTTGGAAGCGTGGAAATTAAAATAAAGTGGCGTTTTACTGACCGTTTTAAGGATGGTAAGCGCTGGTCCCCACGGATTACCAGTCGGCTTACCTGACATAAAATTATGAAAGGACGAAAATGATAGAAAATTGAGCGATGTGATGGGTGCGGGGCGCGGACGCCATTTCCAATTTGCAGGAAGTTGCGCCCAATAGCCGGCTTCTATAGCCAAATCCACAGGTTTCGGGAATACCGCGACATCCAGCATAGCTGAGCTCGCTTTTGCCATATAGTCACGAACCTCTTGTGTCGTATCGCCATAGATAGTCAGTGTGCAATGATGCTCCCCCATAACAAAACGTCCACTGACAAGTTGGTTGAGGGCTTCGTCAATTTGCTCAATCTGGCTCGTTGCTACATCTCGAGCATCAATGAGATTACGCTGATGTCTTTGCAAGTAATCTTTGGCAGCATGCCGCGATAACACTGAAAAGCTTTGCGTCAATATGAACTCAAAATCGCTTTCCAGGAGAACATTGAGCTGCCCTGGCTTGGTTGTATCGTCATACTCTCTAATTTCCATCATCCCAAACCGGCGTATTTTAGTGGAGGTGCGCAGTTCACCAACTGCTCCCCACTTTGAAAAGAAAGGCCGATTAACCGCCATATAGTCAGAGAAATGGTCGTGACAAATAGGCATAGAATAATATTCGCCATTGATGAGCATTCCAAGAAATTCGAGAGCAGAAGAGAATGAATAACCATTCTTTTCATAAACGCCGAGGAGTTCTGCACCGTAACGCTTAAGCGATTGGTTGAGGGTGTGATTAATGTCATCAAGGGCTTTTATGCATGATTCTTGCCGCATCTTTTTTTGCTCGAGCGTCTCACGCTCATGCTGGGCAAAAAATGACATAACCTTATCAGTTATAGGCTGATAAATAATTGTCAAATACAGATCATTGACCATTAGATTGTAGCCAGTGAAGCTATGCCGGTATTTTTCATCGAGCTGGCAACAAAACATTCGGTCAAACGTTGAATCAGGATATTCATAAACGCGACGGCGCACTATATGTGTCCATAGCGATAAATTGGCTGACGCAATACCGCGCAAAGTATTGTTTAGTTCTCCAACCCATTGAAAAACCTCTTCTTCTGAGGCGCTTTGATGCGAACGTCCGTCGATCTTCCAAACCGATAAATATTCCGCATTTTTGGTAGAGATAATCGTATCCGTAACGTGGTGTGAGTAAGGGATGAACAGGCCTACGGGTATTTCTGATGCGAGCAGTTTACTGCTTTCAAGAGCCTTCATATCTATCTCCTTTTGCGGTAATTGGAGGGACTATAACTTGAAGCGCCCCAAAAATTTTTATTACGATTACGGAATTTTGTGTCGATCCACAGCCACCAGATACGGAACGCTCTATCGTCGCTTTTTGTAATTTGTGCCATAATGAACCACAGTGGTAGTGCAACGAACCACCATAAGAGACTTATCGTCATAGCGACAACAGCCACCCCCATGGCCATGACCATGAGCGGAATCATTGGGACACCCCAAATCGTTGGAACACGAGTTGCTCCTTTAAATAGAGGGAACTCCTTCTGTTTTTGCTGTTTCATGAGTCATTCCGATTAGCTTATTTCAAATAACATATTGGTGATGTAAAACGCTAAACCAGCGGTGATAATGCAGACCGCCCACCGTATGAACGCACTTCTTGAAATGAAACGAAATACGCGACCAATCACTAAAAAGAGAAGAAGAGAAATGGCAATAACAGGGATAATCGTACTTAGCTCTCCTTTTAATTTTGCCATTATATTTTTGGCTTCGACTAATTTTTGTTGGGCATGTATAGAGTGAGGTGCTAAAAACAAAACGGCAGCCACAGAAGCTGCAGCAATTCTACCAACAATTTTCGTGCGGAGGATATTCAATTGTCTCATGTAATCATCCCGTTAAGATTGAAGTCACAAAAAGTAATGCCGCTCTTTTGCAATCCAAGCAAAATCACTTATACATTTCACGTTGGTAGCACACCATGTTCCTGCTTTAAAAATGGAACACTCTGTGTTATGCAATTATACAGTCAACCCCTGATTAAGGCTTGAATAATGTTGTAGCGATCTGAGTTGCTGAACCGGCGATGATAACGCCAATTGCCCACCGGACGAATGTATCTTTTTCGATGAAGCGGCCTGCATAGCCAATCGCTAAACACAAAAGCATGACAGCAGCAGCAATAGGAACAATAGTAGATAGCTCAGTCTGGACCGATTCTAAAACAGTTTTTGCTTTAGTCAGCCTTTGTTGCGCGTATACAGGCTGACCCATAAGGAACATGACGAACCCTGTAAAAATAGCCATGACTTCGTTGCTGATCTTTTTTTGAAGAATATTTCGCTTCATGTTACTTATCCTCATTAAGATTGAATTCACCATAAATAATACTCTCGCTTAGAGTGTGAGAGAAACTAGCCGACATATCTCAAACCGTTAAGACCCGAACCCCGTCTCTGAACGACAGCACACAATTACAAAGCTAGGTCCGATTAAGGCTTGAATAATGCATTAGCAATCTGGACCGCGGAACCGGCGATGATGACGCCAATTGCCCACCGCACAAACGTGCTTTTTTCGATGAAGCGGCCTGCATAACCGATAGCTAGACATACAAGAATAACAGCAGCGGCGATAGGAACAATGACATTCAGCTCACTCTGCATCGTAGTCAAAACCGTTTTTGTTTTAGTCAATCCTTGATGAGCGGCATAAACAGACTGTGTCACCAAAAATGCAGCCACAGCCGTGAAAATCATTATGATTTTGCTATTCTTCCGCAGAATGCTCTGTTCTTTCATGTTGTTCATCCTCGTCAAGATTGAAGTTACCACAAACAACGCCCCTTTCTTGGAGAAAACTAAAAAGGCACTTAGGATTAGCCCACGTTCTCAATTTTCCTCTCTGTGTCAGAAGCGCGTATTTATTCGGCTTTTTAGTTACGGGATCATCTGCGACAAATGTAAAGTACCACTCCCTTTCCGAACGCATGACGACCGTGACTTCGCGTACTGCTTTTTGACTAAATGCTATATCAATGCTGTGTTGTTCTATCATCTTCATTGCCCTTAACCCTTTTTGGAGTGAATTTCGTCCAATTTTATTAGTTAGGGCCTAATATTCTCTATATCTATTGTTTACCACTCTATTTTATCAAAATTGGAATTTTAATTTACAAAACACAGCGACAGCCACCTCCTCTTACCTCTCAGATAAAAAACCACTCGCTCTCGCAAAAGCGTCGCGGACACCTGTCGTTTTATGCTCAAATGCATCTACCAGCCCCTCATTAGATTTTGCGGAGGCCTTTTCCTCTAAAATTTGTTTTTTTTGCGCAGAACGAGGCTGAGCAGATTTTTGCGGTTGATAATTTGATTCAGCATCGAGTGGCGCAAGCGCGGGCACCTTCACTTTTACGTACGAAGCGACCTTCTGCACATAGCCGTTGGTAAAACCATGCCTAAAATTCCCCGTGTTGTAACAGCTTAATGCAGCTTGCAACGCGGTTTGTCCTGCGCCATATCGGAGCGCAGCACGCTGATAACAGTCCGTTAACACAATTTGCATTGCTTTGAGGTTTTTGCAAGGATCAAATAAATCAGAGAGGGACATACGGAGCCATCCAAGATTCTTGACATTGATCTGTCCAAGACCTACATCGAAGTCGTGTCCATTCCGCTCGAGTTCTTCGGCTACTGCTACTGCTTCTTTGAGCGTAGATGGCTGACGCGGCAATTTATGGTGGCCATTAATTCCTATTGCGTAAATATTACCGCGCGATTCCCTTGCAATGATAGCTGAAAGCGTATCAGGGTGAATAGCGGGTGCGCATGTAGAAGCAAGCGTCATGAAATTCGAAATGACCATCAACAATACACCTGACGATAAGGAACTTCATTAACATAAACACAAAAACCGACGGAGCGCCGATTCCGTGTCTGTGGCCAAATTATATCACTGTTGATAAGTACAATAAGGTCATTTATTTTCAAAACACACCAATCACAACCGCCAACTCTAAAGCGCTCGAATGTCTGTTTGACAAACGCCCACATACGCCCAATATACACAAGTAGGACGAAACTAAGATTGTACCCTGCGGAGGGCTTGCCCTTTACTGAGGGGTGACATAGTTTATGGATCAGCGATCTGCATCCACCTTTTATAATTAGCGCGCGCGAATTGAAGAAGTAAAGCAAAACCCGACAACTAAAACCGCTAATTTTAACGATTGAATTAAAAAAGGATGCTACAAAAACAACAGAGGCATAAATGAGGGAATTTTCGCAGTTCAAAATACAACCTCCGTGAAAGCGATTATAATCATACTTTCAATTTCGATAAAGATTACGCTAGGGGAAAATCATCTATAATTGTGTTTTAAATATGGCAAATCACAATTCTTTGTTAACAAGGGGAGTAAAAGATGAATGATTTTCGGGGTATGAAACCTGATGAACTACGGGAAATACGCGCTCAAATCGACGTGGAACTAAAAAAATGGCAGGCAAAGGAAAAGCAGGATGCACGGCGGAAAATCCTTGAAATTGCCAATACCCACGGAATTGATATTGCAGATCTTGTTAAAAAAGAGCGCCATTATAGAAATCCGGATAATCAGTGGGAGTTATGGAATGGGCGTGGACGTAAGCCAAAATGGGTTAAAGAATGGTTAAAAAACGGCTGCTCGCTCGAAGAACTAGAAGTAACATAATTCTTCGATAAGACCTGAAAGGAGAGGAATGGATATCAGTGACGGATATGATATGTGGGTGTGGTATTAAGTAAAGAAATATGACTCTTTTTGGGCAATTTAATGTGATAAAACGGCAAAATTATGAGAGAGCTCTTGTTTGCCCTAGCTGTGCGTGTCTTCGTTTTGTTGCGGTTTTATGAGTATTGGGGCGTGAGGTGGGGGTCCTCGTTGGCTAATGATGACCGTCAAGAAAGGCCGAGGAGTTTTTTGGCGTGTGGGCGTTTTTTTGTGTGCGGTGTATAGTGTCACAGTCCACGATAAATTTTGTTCACAAATAAGAAAAGGGCCTGCTCAAATCAGATATTGAGCAAAGACGGAAAAAATCTAAGTCGCAATGAAACGGTCACAGTAAGATCTTCCAGAAAAAGAAAAGGAAAGAGGAGCGCTTCTTTGTTCACTGGTTTTCTTCGATAAAATAGAGGTTTTTACGGGTCAAAATGAAAAGGATACATGTGCGTTTTGTTAATTTAAAGCGGAAGTCCGCGTAAAAGGCGTGGGGTATTATGAGTGAGGCCTGAAGCTTCCTGGATGAAATATTTTTTCATTTTTGGTACCTGATCGACGAGACCAAGGCCAATATCGCGCAACATGCGTAAAAATGAGATATCGTTGGAAAAAAGCTGATTGAGCCAATGATTGGTGAAGGCCATGCACACGACTTCAGAGCGTCTCCAGCTTTGATAACGTTCGAGAGCAGCAGTCGACCCGATATCAAGACCCAATCGGGCTGTTTCAATGATAATTTCGGCCAAAGCGGCGCTATCACGTAATCCCAAATTGAGCCCTTGTCCTGCGAGAGGATGGATCGTATGAGCGGCGTCGCCAATGAGCGCAAAACGAGGTTTAATACAATGACGCGCTAAAGAAAGGGATAAGGGGAAGGCTTGACGCTCACCATTCCAAGAGATTTTTCCTAATTGATGGCCGACCCGTTTTTTGATTTCTATCTCAAAAATAGATTCATTAGCTTTGAGATAATGTTGAGCAGATTGATGTTTTTCGTTCCATACAATGGCTGATTGATTGCCTTTAAGAGGTAAAAGAGCAAAAGGTCCCGCGGGAAAAAAATGTTGAATCGCTTGACCATGGTGCGGTTTTTCATGTCCGATGGTGCATATAATGGCCGTTTGTTTATAGGGGTGCGAAAAATTTTTAAGATTTGCTTTTTTCCGCAATTCGGAGTGTGCACCATCGGCAGCGATCAATAATTTTGCTTGCCAAATTTCTTTGTCACTTAAGAAAACGGTTGTATGTTGGACATTTTGGTGGAAATCAACGATACGTATATTTTCGATGAAAGTAACATTGAGATCTTTTGTACGTTTTTTAAGGGCGTCGGTAAGCTCTTTATTTTCGACCATGGCAGCAAAGGGTTCATCTGGAGCGATATCTCCCTCAAAGGTCAAAAAGGTCGGTTTGACGGGGTCATTCGTGTGCGCATCTGTGATGATTATTGAATGAATAGGCTGAGCATGAGGTTCAATATATTCCCAGCATTGTAATTGTTTGAACATACGAATAGAAGCGGCGGTAATAGCGAGAGCTCGTATATTTTTAGCGGTCGCGCTTCCTGGAGAAGCGGCATCAACAACATTGATTTTCAGTTCTGGTGCAGCTTGTTTAAGCGCTATAGCAAGCGTTAGACCGACGGCAGCACCCCCCGCGACAAGGATATCACATTGTTTTATATCTTGGCAGGCATCAGAAGACACTACGTTTTTCCACTTTTAAGTAGTTTTCTGCTGTTAAGCGAACTTAGCATCTCTTTCCAATATCACTTTTTACGTAGTTTAAAAGAAAAATTGTTGTGATTATGCTGGTTAAAACTGTATTGATATTTTCGTATTATAAATTTTCAGATACAATTCTCTGGGCGGGGGTGTATATTTATTTTTGAGACAAGGTTGTGTATTTGGGATTGATTGATGCATCAAGGTTCCTCTCCTTATGATCCATTAGATACGCCGGACTATCAAAGTTCGCGCCTCGTCGGGGTATTTTTACGCCAAATTGGTTCCTTTATTGGGCTCGGGCTTTTAGGATTTATCGTTTTCTGTGTTTTAGCTTTGACGACTTGGAATGTTGAAGATCCGTCGTTAACGCGCGCGAACACAAATGAAATCACAAACCTCCTAGGTTGGCCTGGCGCGGTTTTTTCAGATTTTGCTATGCAATGCTTTGGCTTAGCGAGTCTTGGCGTTTTATTGCCTCCATTGTTCTGGTCGCTTTTGTTGTTGGCACAAAAGGATATTCGCAATTTTATTTTTCGTTTTTGTTCGTGGATAGTATCCGCAAGTTGTTTTTCAATTTCTTTCGCTCTGATGACACCTATCGCGCCTTTTACGCAATGGCCGTTGCCAATCGGCCTTGGGGGCGTCGTGGGCGATAAGATTTGGAATATCATCTCCTCAATGTTGTCTTTTTTTCCCTCTCCTTTGCAGAGTGTTCTTTTAGGAATTGCTCTGGCATTTTTAAGTATTTTAATGGCCGCCATTTCTGGCAATGTAGTATGGCGACGTCAAGCTAAGAAAAGAAAAAGAAAAAGCGCCCATAGGCCTAAAGTTACGGGTCCAGTTCTCGACATGCTAGAAGACGCAGAAGATTCCTCGCGTGAAGGACGGCCCAGTTTTATTTGTATGTTTTTGGGGGCATTTTTACACTTTTTTTATGCTGTACAAGCCCGTTTTAGACATTTTTTCTCGTTTAGTAGTCGATCCGAAAAAAAGGGAGATCCGTTTGATCGAATTGAGCCCGTTTTTGGGGATGAAAAAAATGAATGTAGAGATCCCCAAAATAAGACGTCCGCTTCTCGCCGAAATGGATATTTTGCCAACTCTTTAGCGGTTTCTGCAAATGGAAGTTTCATTCTTCCATCGTTGGACTACCTTTCTGTTCCTTCATCAGATCGGAAAACCGTGAAACTTTCTTCTGCGGCTTTAAAAGAAAATTCTCAAGAACTTGAGAGCGTTTTGTTAGATTTTGGAGTGAAAGGGAAAGTTATTGATGCGCGCCCTGGCCCAGTCGTAACTTTGTACGAATTTGAACCGGCAGCGGGTATTAAATCTTCGCGTATCATTGGTTTAGCGGACGATATCGCCCGTTCAATGCGCGCAATTTCAGCGCGCGTCGCTGTGGTTCCGGGACGCAATGTGATCGGAATAGAATTGCCTAACGCGACGCGCGATACGGTGTATCTGCGGGACATTCTACAAGCACAAGATTTTTTCGATAATAAAGCCGAGCTAGGGCTTGCTTTAGGGAAAACAATAGGGGGCGAAACGGTGATCGCAGACTTAGCGAAAATGCCGCATCTTTTAGTGGCCGGCACAACAGGGTCTGGGAAATCTGTGGCAATTAACACGATGATTTTATCTCTCCTTTACCGTATGACGCCTGATCGCTGTCGACTAATCATGGTAGATCCTAAGATGCTTGAGCTTTCGATTTATGATGGTATTCCGCATTTATTAACGCCTGTTGTGACAGACCCAAAAAAAGCGGTGATTGCGCTTAAATGGGCTGTCCGTGAGATGGAAGAACGTTACAGTAAAATGTCAAAAATTGGGGTTCGCAATATTGGCGGATTTAATGCGCGTTTGAAAGAGGCGCAGAGTCAGGGCGAGACGATGACGCGCACAGTCCAAGTCGGATTTAATCATGAAACCGGTGAGCCACTTTACGAAACAGAAACACTCAATTTAACCCCTATGCCCTATATCGTCGTTATTATTGATGAAATGGCAGATTTGATGATGGTTGCAGGGAAGGATATCGAAGGAGCTGTGCAACGTTTAGCACAAATGGCGCGTGCTGCCGGTATCCACGTTATTATGGCTACGCAACGCCCTTCGGTCGATGTGATTACAGGGACAATTAAAGCTAATTTTCCTACACGCATTTCTTTTTCTGTCAGTTCAAAGATTGATAGTCGAACGATTCTTGGGGAACAGGGAGCTGAACAATTGTTAGGGCAAGGGGACATGCTTTTCATGATGGGAGGCGGTCGTATTCAGCGTGTTCATGGGCCTTTTGTAGCCGATGATGAAGTTGAACAGGTTGTTGCACACCTCAAAGCTCAAGCACGGCCTGATTATTTGGAAACTATTACGCAAGAGGCCGAAGATCACGGGGCCGATGTTTCACCTTCCCCTTCTGTCGCAGACGACCTTTATAATCAAGCGGTTGCTGTTATCCTCCGTGATCGCAAAGTTTCAACTTCCTATATTCAGCGTCGTTTAGGGATTGGCTATAATCGTGCTGCTTCGCTGATTGAGCGTATGGAGGAAGACAGAATTATTGGTCCGGCCAATCATGCAGGTAAACGGGAAATTTTGATATCTGCTGAAGAAAAGCCGTTTTAAGGGGCTTTTTGGTCGCTTTTTCAGGTAATATGCTGTAAAAGGCATTTACTCACTCTCTTCCGCTTATACCGGGGGGTGGGTTTCTTGTTATCCGTATATTATAGAGTATTGCCGCTGAAGACGTTTTTTTATCATAGCGAAGGGGATTTTACGGTACAGAGGTTATTCTTTTGTGTCATGGATTTTTCATGCTTTTCCGTAATTATT
The DNA here is from genome assembly GCF_000341355.1 of Bartonella australis AUST/NH1. Classification (NCBI taxonomy): domain Bacteria; kingdom Pseudomonadati; phylum Pseudomonadota; class Alphaproteobacteria; order Hyphomicrobiales; family Bartonellaceae; genus Bartonella; species Bartonella australis. Next base: position 1,486,309 of record NC_020300.1, on the reverse strand, counting down.
ACTCCGCAAAAAGTATTTATCCCCCCTCTTCTATTTAATATTCGAGGTGCGTTCTATACTATCAAGCAGGCCAGGAGCATAACTAATGAAGGTGTTTTTTTTATCGTGGCGAGGAGCATTTTATGTTGCAGTGGCCGTTATTTGTGCATCGTGGACTTTTTCTGCTTTTTCGCAATCTCTCAATCAGGTGACACGCGCGCAAAATATTGCTGATCATTTTGCGGCAATTAAAACGATGACAGGTGATTTTATCCAGTTTAGTCCGAAAGGGAAAAAAACTGAAGGAACATTTTATTTAGAACGTCCGGGCAAGGTTCGTTTCATCTACAAGGGGGTTCCTGTACAAATTATCGCGGACGGTGAAGTGGTAGGTGTGAATAATCGGGCTCTGAACACATGGAATTTTTCTCAGCTTTTTCAGACACCAATGAAGCTTTTGTTGGGTGATAAAATCGATTTATCATCGGGGCATTTATTGGCACTTCGTGAAACTCCAGGGGCGACGACGATTATTCTGCGTGATAGGAGTATTGGAGCAGGGTGGATAAAAATGATTTTTGATTCTAAAAGCTATGCACTAAGGCAGTGGAGCATTATTGATCAACAAAATTTAGAAACCACTGTCCAAATTATGAATGTGCGAACAGGAGTCAAATTCGCCGATGGAATGTTTACGATTCCTTATAAAAAGGCTCCGATTAAAAAAGCCCCGGCACCGCGTAATCGGAATTGAGACTGATGTTTTTTCGTATTACCACTTGGAATATTAACTCTGTTCGTTTGCGTCTTTCGCAAGTTCTTCAATATTTAGACGTGTTTCCTGCAGATATTTTGTGTCTACAAGAGACAAAATGTCCAGACGAATTATTCCCGCGTGAGGCCTTTGAAGCTGCAGGTTATAGACATATCGCGTTGAGTGGACAAAAATCTTACCATGGTGTAGCAATCATTTCGCGTTTGCCTTTCAGGAGTGTTGAAAAACGTTTTTTTTGTCAAAGGAAAGATTGCCGTTATCTTTCGGTGATTATCGAACTTTATGGCAGGGGAATACGGATCCATAATTTTTATGCACCTGCTGGTGGCGATATCCCTGATGCTAACATTAATGAAAAATTTCGTCATAAGCTCGATTTTTTGGAAGAAATGTCTTCTATCCAAGCCGATCAGGGAGATGGGTTATCTTCTCTTTTATTGGGTGATTTGAATATCGCACCTTTGGCGGATGATGTTTGGTCCCACAAGCAAATGCTGCGGGTTGTCAGCCATACACCGATTGAAACTGAACGTTTACAGGATTTATGTCACGGAGGCGGTTGGATCGATCTGATGCGGAGGCAATTTCCGGTTCCCACTAAGCTATATAGCTGGTGGAGTTATCGTGCGCGGGATTGGGCGCTTTCTGACCGCGGACGGCGGCTCGACCACATCTGGTCTTCCCCAGATTTAGCACCCTTTGTTTCTGACCTTTCGATTTTTCGCACTGCACGAGGTTGGCCTCAACCTTCGGATCATGTTCCGGTACAAACGATATTTGATTTTTCACGAGAAGTCTGAAATAAGCATTTCGGTAGAGCAATAAGACAAATTGATTTCGAAAGTGCAGGAGATAGAATGCATATCGATAATTTGAAGAAGATCGCTTTGGAAAAAATTTTTTATAGCACTTTTTTATGTTTTTTTGCGCTATCAGGGTGTATCGTTGGCCCTAATTATAGGAAGACATTTTTTACAGTTCCGGGGGCTTGGACACAATATTCCGCTCAAACCTCTGAACGTCCAGTCGCGCTTGCAGGGTGGTGGCGGCGTCTAAATGATCCTATTTTAAACCAGCTAATGAGTGACGCGATTGCTGGGAATAATGACGTTTCTACCGCTAAAGCGCGGATCCGTGAGGCACGCGCTACTTTAGGACAGACGGTGGGACGTCTCGCACCAAATATTTCTGGGTCAATTTCGGGGACAAGAAATTCTGAACATTCTGATGCATTTTTAAGTCACTATAATGGCGGTTTCAGTGCTAGTTGGGAGCTTGATTTCTTCGGGGGGAATAAGCGGGCAGTTGAGGCGGCGCGTTATGGTCTGGAGGGGGCTATAGAAAATATGCGGGCCGTAATGGTAACGCTATTAGGGGATGTAGCCACAAATTATATTGAAATGCGTGGTTGGCAGAAAAAGTTGCTGATCACCCGTCATATTGCTGCATTGCAGCGTAAAACATTTGAATTAATTCGGGCCAAACTAATAGCTGGTGATGCCTCAGAGCTTGACCTCTCAAATGCACGGGCGCAAATGGCCAATACAGAAGCAAATGTTTCACAAATGGAAGTTCATTTAGCGATGAGCATTCATCGTCTTTCTGTGCTAACAGGTCGTGTTCCTGCGGCCTTGGAGACTTTGTCGCTCAAGAGCGCTAAAGAAGCAAAAATTCCTCAGCCGCAATGGCCAATTCCAGCAGGGATTCCAGCCGATATTTTGTTGACACGTCCAGATTTACGCAGAGCCGAGCGGCAATATGCACAGGCTACGGCGCGTGTAGGTCAGCGTGAAGCAGACCGTTACCCATCCCTTAGTTTAACAGGGAATATTTCGACGTCGGCAACGGAGATTGGTCAATTAGGAAAAAGTTCGACAATTGGCTGGTCTTTTGGACCTAGTCTTCGTTTTCCTTTTTTTAATGGAGGGCAGTTGGCGGCCTCTGTTGCGGTAGCGCGTGCGCAGCGCGATCAAGCTTTCATCGCTTATCGAGCGGCTGTTTTAGAGGCTTTAGAAGACGTAGAGAATGCTCTCGTTAGACTTGCTAAAGAGCGTCAGCGTCTCGCAAAGCTTACGACTGCGGATTCGGCTTATTCACGTTCCTTGAAGCTTTCGCGAGATCTTTTTGAGGGTGGAAATACCAGTTTTCTTGAATTATTGAACGCCGATCGTTCGTATTATTCTTCACAAATGACGCTCACCGACAGCCGTGTCGCTTTAGCTACTTACTATGTTACGCTAATGAAAGCATTAGGGGGCGGTTGGGACGGTGCGGTTGATGTATCACGTTCAGAAATAGCCAACGGGGATTCCCGTCAGCATATGAGGGTGGGTCAATGAAAAAAATTTCGGTGATAAAACAAAAAAAATCTTTTTTATTTTTCATTGCGATATTTTTTATCGTCTTTTTATTGTTGCTTCGTTCGCTTTTTTTCAAAACCTCTACGCCGGCTTATACGACAGCGTTGGTGAAACGTGGCGATATTGAAAAAAGTGTTTTAGCTTCTGGGATCGTGCGTCCTTATCGATTAGTCGCCGTTGGTGCACGTGCAACGGGGCGCGTTATTGCGATGCACGTTGCACCAGGCAGTGTCGTAAAAGAGGGAGATTTATTAGCGGAGATCGACCCTATAGATCAAGAAAACGATCTGAAAAGAAAAAAGGCGGCTTTGTCTCATTATCGCGCGGATTTGGTGGAACAAGAAGCTTACCTTGCTCTTGCACGGGAAAATTTAGCGCGGCAGGAAAATATGGCTAAAGCGCGGGCAGTTTCGCGCGCTAGCTTTGATGAAGCGCTGGCGCAAGTAAAAATACGTGAAGCGCAAATTATTCAGGTTCAAGAGAAGATTGAGCAGGCACAAATTGATGTCAAGAGTGCAGAGGTCAATTTAGGGTATACGCGGGTGACAGCGCCTTCAGCGGGGACGGTTTTGGCCACTGTCGTTGAAGAAGGGCAAAACGTTAATGCAGTTCAGTCGGCGCCAACAATTGTTATTTTAGGCGATTTATCAAAAATGACGGTTAAGGCACAAATTTCAGAGGCTGATATTCTGAAAATTCACCCCGGGCAGGCCGTTTATTTCACGGTTTTAGGTGATTCACAGCGCCGTTATGAAGGAACCTTAGAAAGGATAGAACCCGCCCCTGAATCGATTCGCGCTGATGTCAGTATCAATCCTGGTATGACGGGCAGCACTAATTTTTTAGCGTCATCAGCCGTGTATTATAACGGGCTTGTGCGTGTTGATAATAAGGATAATTCCCTGCGGACTTATATGACCGCTCAAGTCCGTATTATACTGGGACGTGCTCAAAATGTATTGTTGGTTCCAAGCAACGCTTTGCACGATGAGACGAAAGGGCGCAAAGCGTGGGTTCAGCTGTTGGTCGGCAAAAACAAAGTTGTGGCTAAACAGGTGACCGTCGGGCTGAATAATAAAGTCATGGCTGAGATCCTTTCAGGGTTAAATGAAGGCGATGTGGTGATTACCGGTTCGCGTGATGGGTCAATGCCGGTATCTTCTGATTCGCACAGCGAAGATGAGATCTAAAACATGGAAATAGAGCAAAGAGATGCCATCCTTATTTTGGAGGATGTGGTACGTGAATTTCGCGTAGGTGAGACATCCACTCCCATCTTAAAAAATATTAATTTGACTATTAAGCGTGGTGAAATGGTGGCGATTGTAGGGCCTTCCGGTTCAGGAAAATCGACATTGATGAATATTTTGGGGTGTCTTGATCGACCAAGTGTAGGCCGATATTGGATCTCAGGTAAAAAAACAGCTTCACTCTCAGCAGATGAATTATCGGCTTTGCGGCGTGATCAGTTTGGATTTATTTTTCAGCGTTACCATTTATTAAGTGAGCTTACAGCTCTTGGTAATGTCGAAATTCCAGCCATTTATGCAGGATGTATACCGGCAGACAGAAAAAAACGTGCGCAGGCTCTTTTAACGCGCCTGGGCATGAAAGACCGAATGGGCTATCGCCCAAATCAGCTTTCAGGTGGTCAGCAACAGCGTGTGTCGATTGCGCGTGCTTTAATGAATAATGCTGATATCATTCTCGCAGATGAACCAACGGGTGCATTAGATCAAAAGAGTGGTCAAGAAGTGCTGCGTATTTTAGATGAGCTCCATCAAGAAGGGCGCACTATTGTTATTGTGACCCACGATATGCACGTAGCGGAGAGAGCAGACCGTATTATTGAAATTAGCGACGGAAAAATTATTTCTGATCGTCCATCAACGACTAAAAAGAAAAGATTCGACCGTCAGTTTGCTCATGAAAAGGAAAATCTCGACAATAAACAGCGACTCGGATTTTTCCGTTCTTTTGCTGAGCGTTTTCGTGAAACATTTATTATGGCTTTATTGGCAATGAATGCGCATAGACTGCGAACTTTTTTGACGATGCTTGGGGTGATTATTGGGATCGCGGCGATTATTGCAATGGTCGCTTTAGGCAACGGCACCCAAAAAAAAATTCTGGAAAATTTTAAAAGTCTGGGATCAAATACATTGACAATTTTTCCCGGCAAGGGGGTTTCTGATAGGCAGTCAGCAAAGATAACGAGTTTGGTTGAAGCAGATGCAGAAGCTTTATCGGCATTACCTTATGTATCTGGAGTAACGCCTCAGATTTCGGCAGCTTCGACCATACGTTACAAAGCTATTGAGGCAGAGGCTATTATCTCGGGTGTAGGGGAGCAATTTTTTCAGACGCAAGGGCTTAAAGCTATCGAGGGGAGATTGTTTGACCAGACAAGTGTACGCAATCGAACGGTTGATTTAGTTGTTGAAGAAGAAGCACTTTCCGTCCTTTTCCCTGATAGTCGAGAGAGCCCCATTGGAAAAATAGTGTGTGTAGGTCAAGTTCCTGCACGTATCATCGGTGTCATCGATTCAAAAGATTCTGGGGATGCATCAACGACTCTGCAGATTTATTTGCCTTATACAACACTGCAAACGCGTTTTCTCGGAAGCACAACTGTTCGGGCAATTACAGTTAAGATCGCTGATAATGTTAATTCACAATTAGCGGAATCTACCATACGGAATTTTTTAATGATGCGACATGGAAAGGAAGATTTTTTCATTAGAAATTCGGAATTATTCCGTAAACGCATCATGGAGAGTACACATATTTTAACGCTTTTAGTATCCTCTATTGCGGCAATTTCATTGATTGTTGGTGGTATTGGAGTGATGAATATTATGCTGGTCACCGTTTCTGAACGGATTAATGAAATTGGAGTCCGTATGGCAGTCGGTGCGCGCCGAAGTGATATTTTGCAACAATTTTTAACTGAGGCAATTTTAGTTTGTGTGATTGGTGGCGCTTTAGGAGTCTTATTTGGGGTTTCTATCGGTGGTTTGTTTGCTCTCCTTGATGCGCCTATAAGTTTGGTCTATACGATGGATTCCATTGTGATGGCTTTTATCTTTTCAACGTTTATCGGCGTGTGTTTTGGTTTTTCCCCTGCACGAAAGGCTTCACAGCTTGATCCTGCTGTTGCTCTTGCCCGTGATTAAAGGGCGCTCATTAAGATCAATGAGATTATTCTAGTGCGTTTTTAGCGCAGTTTTGAGTTTTTTTAGGAAAAAAAGAGACGTGAAGGGAAGCACAATATAAAGAGTCAAAGTTCTTCTAATTACAAGGCAAGTTACCATGATACAGGGCTCTGCGCGAAAAGGGCTGAAGTCTTAAAGGTCTCAGCGGTAAGAAATTTATCAAAAAAGATCAGAATATGTGTCTGATATATACATTGATAATTTTAATATATTCAGAGGCAAGAATGCGTATATAATTGATTTGCTGTATCAGACTCTCTGCGTTATTTTTTTTAACGGGGTAAGCGATAAAATTTACATCAGGCATTAAATGTTTAAGCTCAAGCAAGGAGCGCCACATATGATAATCATGGGTGACGATGTAGACTGTCTTATAGCCGTGTTTTTTTATCCAAGCGGCGCTTTCTTCGGCATTGCCTCGGGTGTTGGCTGCTTCACGTCCAATATCAACGCAGCAGACGGAGAGTTGCGGATTAATGCGAGCGGCACGAGTGAATCTGTCCGGATTGGCTATTATGTTCACTCCACTGATCAATAGTCGTGAACCAACTCCTTGTTGCAAGAGGTTCAACCCCGTCTCTATCCGATTTTCTCCCCCTGTGAGAACGATGATTGCATCTGCCGGTGGCAATGGGTTTGGCGGCTTAAGTCGCCCGGTTTTTTCGGAAAAAATGATAAAACTCGTGCAAAAAAAGAAGATGATGGCTAAAAGGGAAAGTACCGTCGGTGGTAAATAGCGAAAAAAGCGACCATATTTCTGTGCGGACTTCGCGGGCCGCTTTGGCAAGGAGCACTCCGGGTCTTCGGGTGTTAATGTTTCGAGATTAGGTGAATTATGGAGCATGAAACTAAAATAAGCGGTTTTCGTGTTGGTCGATTTTTTTCAGTTGTGCTAAGATGGTAATCCGGCCCGTCAGCATAGTGAGGAAAGAAACAAAAAGGACAAGGCATATAAGTTTTCCGTAGGTTGTAAAACTTATAGAAAAATTTCCAAATAAAGCATTAATTTGGTTGGATTGGGCCTCGTCTAAGTTATAATTTTTCCAGAACGAGAAGGCGTTCAAGAGAAGTACGCTGAGAGCGCCGCCGTAAAACGCACCGCGCAACGCAGTTTTGAAAAAATGCCAGTCGAACTGTCGAGCGATAAAATATGTTTCAGTTCCGAGGAAATAAAGCACGTCGATGATATGAGCATTTTCTGCCAGCGCGTTGCGCGTGGCGAAGATGACCGTAAGTATAAGTGAGCCTAAGACGAGTAGCAAAATCAAGACACCAATAAGAACGGTTGTCTGCGCCATTGTTACAAAACGGCTTACCCAGAAGTGATGATCGTCAAATCGGCCTCCAGGAATTTGCGTTTCGATTGCTTGACTTATTGCTTGAAAATTAGCCTTTTTATCTTTTTTCAAAGTTACAATAATGAGTCTGGGAAGTGGTAATTCACTGAGGGGCAAATCCGCTCCAAGCCACGGTTCGAGCAATTTTTCAGTCGCTCTTTGGTCGACGATTTTGGCGTCTTGCACGCCCTGAAATGTTTGGACTAATGCAGCCGCGTCACGTAAGGCTTTTTCGATATCGACATTTTCGATGGGGCGTATTTGAATTGTTGCTTCCCGACGAATTTGGCGGCTCCAATTATTGGCGGCGTTTTGGACTAAATCAACACCGACAAGTGCTAAACTCGAGAGAAATGTCATAATTGCAATCACCGCAATTAATGCTTGTCTGGAAATATTGCCGCTTGGAACAATAGCTGTCTTAGCAGCTTTATCGCGTGTGAATATTGATTTTTGAATGCGGAAGATAGAGAAAGACTTATTCATAAACTGTCATCTGTCCCTTATGAAGAACCATACGCCGTGCTTCGACTTGTTCCATGAGTGTTACGTCGTGAGTGGCAATAACGACAGCTGTTCCAAAACGGTTTAGCTCGATAAATAAGCGTAATAAGCGTCTTGCCAAAGGTGGATCAACGTTCCCTGTGGGTTCGTCAGCGAGTAGAATTTCAGGTTGATCAATGAGAGCACGTGCAATCGCTACTCTTTGTTTTTCCCCACCTGAAAGGACTGGCGGCAAGACATGAATATGGTTTCCAAGACCCACCCAGCGTAAAAGATCTTCTACTTCGCTGCGGTACACTGCTTCTTCTTGTCCTTTAATTCGTAAAGGCAAAGAAACATTTTCGTAAGTCGTCATATGATCGAGTAAACGAAAATCTTGGAAAACGACACCGATACGCCGCCGTAAAGCAGGAAGTTCTTGTCGTGTGAGAAGCGCTGTGTCGGTCCCGAACAAATCAATATGACCGCGGGTTGGTTTAAGTGCTAAAAATATGAGGCGCAGCAACGATGTTTTACCTGCTCCGGAGGCGCCGGTCAAAAATTGAAATGATCCAGGCGGAACATGAAAACTAATATCACGTAGAACCTCGGGGCCCATGCCATAACGCAGACCAACATTTTCAAAATGAATCACTCTCAGTTCTCACTTCTATTTTTATTTCGGATCATCGTAAGTCCCCCCTTTCTATCCCCGCTGCACGTTCCTTTTATTTTTGTAACCAAAGGATCCCCCTATTTCCTTTGTTTTTATTGCATTAACCGCCTCAGGAAGAGTGCCTAAATGCCTTGATATTTATCAACCTTTGCATTTTGGCCGCTAGTAAAGAGATCGTCAACTTTTAATTTCATCGATCCTTCAAAGAAAAAGGCAAAGATGTGCCGGTGTTGTCCGCGTTAAATATCTGCTTTATATGTTTTGGCGGTTAGCGATAAGATCGTCAACAACTTCTGGTTCAACGAGCGTTGAAGTATCTCCTAGATCATTAAAATCATTTTCGGCGATTTTTCGTAAAATGCGCCTCATAATTTTCCCCGATCTCGTTTTAGGCAGATGGGGAGTAAACTGAATCTTATCCAAAGTGGCAATGGGGCCAATTTCTTGCCTAACGTGCTGAATAAGATCTCGTCGTAATTCTTCATTCGGTGGCGTTTCTCCCATTAAAGTCACAAAACTATAGATTCCCTGCCCTTTAATGTGATGAGGATATCCGACAATAGCAGCTTCTGAAACAGCGGGATGCGAAACGAGCGCTGATTCAATTTCAGCGGTTCCCAGTCTGTGTCCAGAGATATTGAGGACATCATCAACGCGTCCTGTGATCCAATAATAGCCATCGCTATCACGCCTACAACTATCGCCGCTAAAATATTTGCCTGCATATGTAGAAAAATAGGTTTGAATAAATCGCTCGTGGTCCCGATAAAGAGTGCGCATTTGGCCTGGCCATGAATCGACAAAGCAGAGATTACCTTCTGCTTCACCTTCTAGAACTTTGCCTTGAGCATCAATAATTTGGGGTTGGATACCAAAAAAAGGGCGTGTCACTGATCCAGCTTTGAGTTCTGTTGCGCCGGGGAGCGGAGTAATCATGTGGCCACCTGTTTCTGTTTGCCACCATGTGTCAAGAATAGGGCAGAGACCACTTCCGACCGTATTATAGAACCATTTCCATGCTTCTGGGTTAATCGGTTCACCTACAGTACCTAAGAGGCGTAAGGATTTTCTGGAAGTGTTTTTGACAAACGAGTCTCCTGCACCCATTAAAGAACGGATAGCCGTTGGTGCAGTATAAAACGTATTAACCTTGTGCTTATCAATAATTTTCCAAAATCTGCTAGGATCTGGAAAATTAGGCGTGCCCTCGAATATTAAAGTTGTGGCTTTATTGCATAAAGGTCCATAAATTGAATAAGAGTGGCCGGTGATCCAGCCAATATCGGCTGTGCACCAGTAAATTTCGTCAGGATGATAGTCAAAAACATATTGATGGGTCATTGACACATAGATGAGATAGCCGGCTGTTGTATGCAAAACACCTTTTGGTTTCCCCGTTGACCCTGAGGTATAAAGAATGAAGAATGGATCCTCAGCATTCATTTTTTCTGCTGGGCAGTCGGTATCGGCGTGGGATAATTTTTCATGGTACCAAAAATCACGTCCTTCAACCCAGTTAATTTTCCCTCCTGTACGCTGTACGACCATAACACGGTTTACGTAGACATGGTCGTGTGCGGCGATATCAATGGCGCGGTCGATATTGTCTTTTAAGTTAATCGATTTTCCTCCACGTAAGCCCTGGTCTGCGGTGATAATAAAGGTCGATTCGCAATCGACGATACGTCTTGCTATCGCTTCAGGAGCAAAGCCTGCAAAAATGACTGAATGAACAGCACCAATGCGTGCGCACGCTAGCATGGCATAGGCCGCTTCCAAGATCATGGGGAGATAAATAGTAACTCTGTCGCCCTTTTTTACACCGTGGTCCTTTAAGACGTTGGCGAGACGGCAAACATGTTCATAAAGTTCATTATAGGTTATTTTTTTGTCGCTATGAGGATCATCTCCTTCCCAAATCAATGCGGTTTGATTACCGTGGTTTTTTAAGTGACGGTCGATGCAATTATAGGCAACATTCGTTACTCCGTCTTCGTACCACCGAATCGATACATCACCGTTAAATGAAGTGTTCTTCACTTTTGTGTAAGGTTTAAACCATTCAATGCGTTGGCCATGTTTTGACCAAAATTTTTCTGGATCACTAGTGCTGTCTTGGTACCATTTTTCATAAGTTTCATTATTAATGAGTGCGTTTTTTTTCGTATCCGCTGATATAGGATAAATCTTTTCATGCATGGCCTTCCCCTTTTATAATACGGCCTCTTTTTTTGTTAGATTATATCAAAAAATCTATTTTTATTATTGTCTCTTTCTTAGCATAATTTTCACAAATTTTCCTAAAATAAAGGGTTATTTCAGAGAGAGGTCAGGTTATAGAGGGGAAATAGCTAATTTTGAATCTTGTTTAATAATGATTTGGAAAGCGTTTTTACGAAAAAACCAAGGTGTTTGATAATCAAGAAAATCTTAAATGGGACGTTCCCCAAATAAAGCCGAGCCAATGCGAAGAGCTGTTGCTCCGAACTGAAGAGCAGTTTTAAAGTCATTCGACATTCCCATAGAAAGCTTTGAGAGGCCGGCTTCTTTTGCCAGTTTTTTTAAAAGTGCAAAATAGGGACCTGGGTTTTCTTGTGCAGGGGGAACCGCCATAAGGCCAATGATGTCAAGCCCGTAGTGCTTTTTGCATTGGGAGACGAAGGCAGCTGTTTCTTGAGGATGAACACCACTTTTTTGTGGTTCTAGTCCAATATTGACCTGAATATAGCAAGGAAGATGTTTTTTTTGTTTTTGCATTTCTTCAGCTAAACCTTTGGCTATTTTCTCCCGGTCTATCGTTTGAATGACATCAAAAATTTGGACAGCTTTTGCTATTTTATTGGATTGTAAAGGCCCGATGAGGTGAAGTTCGATAGCGCCAAATTGCTGACGCAAGGGGGGCCATTTATCAGCCGCTTCTTGTACACGATTTTCGGCAAAAAGAGATTGGCCTTCTTTTAAGAGGGGGATAATCTGCTGCGCGGAAACAGTTTTTGAAACAGCGATGAGCTGGATGCTTTCTAAGGGGCGGTGGTAATCTTTACATGTTTCAGCAATATTTTGTTTAAGGCATTTCCATGCATTAACGGGGTTCTCATTGGCTGTATTCATGATTGTGTGCTTTCTGTTTTTTGTTTGACGGCCAAGTTATCGCTTCAAAATTCTTAAAATACTCGCTGAAAAGGTTGACCATGGCGTTAATCCATGGTGAAGCATTAAAGAGGCTTTTTAGTTTAATTTTGTAAAGAGTATAACGAGAATGACAATCGAACGCTATAATCCACGCGCGCAAGAACAAAAATGGCAAGCGATTTGGGACGAAAAGAAAATTTTTCAAATCACTCCTGATGATGAGCGTGAAAAATATTACGTTTTAGAGATGTTTCCTTATCCTTCAGGCCGCATTCATATGGGGCATGTACGAAATTACGCTATGGGGGATGTTGTTGCGCGTTATAAACGTGCGAAGGGATTTAATGTGTTGCATCCAATGGGGTGGGATGCTTTTGGTATGCCTGCTGAAAATGCAGCTATGCAGAATAAAGTGCATCCAAAGCTGTGGACCTACCAAAATATTGCGGTGATGCGCACGCAATTAAAGCGATTGGGATTTTCCTTAGATTGGTCACGTGAATTTGCTACCTGCGATGTAGATTATTACCACCGCCAACAAATATTGTTTCTTGATCTGTACAACAAAGGACTTATCACACGCAAAGTGGCCAAAGTGAATTGGGATCCAGTTGATCAGACAGTTTTGGCTAATGAGCAGGTTGTTGACGGTCGTGGTTGGCGTTCTGGAGCACTGGTTGAACAACGCGAATTAACACAGTGGTTTTTTAAAATTAGCGATTTTAGTGAAGATTTATTAGCACGGCTTGAAGAGCTCGATAAATGGCCAGAAAAAGTCCGCATTATGCAAAAAAATTGGATCGGTAAGTCGCGGGGTCTTTTCATTCGTTGGGCTTTGCATAAAACAGATATCGCTGACGATTCCTGTAGCACTTTTGACGAAATTGTCTGTTATTCCACGCGCCCTGATACTTTATTTGGTGCTTCTTTTTTGGCTCTTTCCGTGGATCATCCAATCGCACAAGCTCTGGCGCAAAAAAATGAAGAACTTGAGGCATTTATCGCACGTTGTCGGTGTGGTGCTACGACAACTGCGGCGCTTGAAAAAGTTGAAAAAGAAGGATTTCGCACGTCGCTTTTGGCTATCCACCCATTTAATCCGGCGGTACGCATTCCTGTTTATGTTGCTAATTTTGTATTAATGAGCTACGGGACGGGAGCTATTTTTGGTTGCCCGGCTCATGATCAGCGCGACCTGGATTTTGCGCGTAAATATGCTCTCCCTGTGCGGCCAGTCGTTTTACCAAAAGATGCTGACGTCAAGGACTTTGTAATTTCCGAAACAGCTTACACTGGCGATGGAGTGATGATCAACTCTGATTTTTTAAATGGTCTTACGCCACAGGAAGCTTTTGAAGCATCCGCTAAAAAACTTGAGGAACAGCTTCTTAATAATCAGCCCCAAGGACAGAAAACAATTCAATTTCGGTTGCGTGATTGGGGGATTTCGCGACAGCGTTATTGGGGATGTCCGATTCCTATGATTCATTGTGCGGTTTGCGGAGTGGTCCCTGCACCGCGTGCTGATTTGCCGGTTGTTTTACCGGATGATGTAGCTTTTGATCAACCAGGCAATCCTCTTGCACGTCATGAAGCATGGCAAACAGTCGCTTGCCCTTCTTGCGGTCGATCAGCTAAACGTGAAACCGATACGATGGATACATTTGTGGATTCTTCTTGGTATTATGCACGTTTCACCAATCCTTGGGCACAAGAGCCGGTCGATCAAAAGGCGGCAGCTCAATGGTTGCCTGTTCAGCAATATATTGGTGGGATCGAGCACGCGATTTTACACCTTTTATATGCGCGTTTTTTTATGCGTGCTATGAAGTCTGCAGGTTATGTCGCTGGAGACGAGCCTTTCGAAGGGCTTTTTACGCAAGGAATGGTTGTGCATGAAACTTATCGGGATGACCAGGGGTGGGTTTCACCGATGGAAGTTTCAATCATAGAAAAAGAGGGAAAACGTCACGCTTATAAATTAACTGATCAGAGTGAAGTCACAATTGGTCCGATTGAAAAAATGTCGAAGTCAAAAAAGAACGTGGTTGATCCTGACGATATTATTGCTTCCTATGGCGCAGATACAGTGCGCTGGTTCGTCTTATCAGATTCTCCTCCTGAGCGTGATATTATTTGGACGGAATCCGGGGTTGAAGGGGCGCATCGCTTTGTACAGCGTATTTGGCGCTCGGTGGCTTTAAGTGCGTCGGTTTTAAGAGAAGTAGTCCCGCGTACAGGCCGTCAAGGGGCGGCTTTGGAGCTCTCAAAAGTAGTGCATCGTACTTTATGTGCTGTTGAAGATGATCTAGAGAAGCTCGCATTTAATCGAGCTATTGCGCGCCTTTATGAATTATTGAATATTATGGCGCCATTTTTGAATAAGATCGAAAATGCCGAAGATGAAATGAAGTCCGCTTTGCGCCAAGCAATGGATTTTTTTCTTGCGATGATTGCACCCATGATGCCTCATTTAGCAGAAGAATGTCATGCTGAATTGGGGAAGAAAACGCTCATCTCTCAATGCCCGTGGCCTGCTTATGATCCTGCATTAATCGTTGAAGATTCCATTACTTTGCCCGTGCAGATTAATGGTAAAAAACGAGGTGACGTGACTGTTGCGGTGACAGCTGATAAAGAAGCCATTGAAGAGGCTGTTTTAGCTCTTGGCTTTGTGCGAGCACAATTAGTAGAAAAGCCTGTTAAAAAAATTATTATTATTCCGCAAAGGATCGTCAATGTCGTCGTTTAAAGGGCTTTTTATCGCTGTTGGTATATGTTTGTCAGCTCTTTTATATGGCTGCACGGTTGAGCCGCTTTATCGCCAGACATCACAATTGTCGACAACAATAACTCCTGATACTGCTAATGAGCATCCGGATATATTTTCTTCGCGGCGTTTTACGGCTTCCCATAGTGAATCAGATATATTTTCTTCACAGCTTGCTGCAAAATTTGCGAGCATTATAGTTGAAGAACCCTCAGATCGTTTCGGCCAAATGGTACGCAATCATTTGCTGTTTCTCATGTATGGGCACGGAGGAAAGCCTTCTACGCCGGCGTATCGATTGTCGTTAGAGACATCCGTTTTTACACGTCACTCTGAACGGATGGAGGCTATGCTAGAAAGGGGTAGAGAAGAAGACTACCCCTTTGTTGAAACAGTAGTGAGCAGGGCTTCCTATATCTTACAAGATATGAAAAATGTCCTTGTTGCGAAAGGGACGGGAGCCATAAACACATCTTTTGATCGGCTTCGCCAAGAATATGCAACGATGCAAGCTGAAGAGAATGCACGTGAGCGGGCGGCTAGAGAGTTAGCTGAACAAATTTTTATGCTTCTTTCAAAAGACGTAGCAAAGCTTTAAGCTGTTTTTTACGTGATATTTTGGCCCGTTTTTGCCCAATCAGCCGAAAATATCTGCAAGCCTTTATCCGTTAAAGGATGCTTGACCAGAGCTTTTAAGATTTCTGGCGGAACGGTAGCAACGTCTGCACCGCTTAAGGCAGCTTCTTTAACATGGTGGGTTGTACGAATCGAGGCAGCTAAAATTTGTGTTGCAAAACCGTAATGATCGTAAATAGTGCGGATCTCGTGGAGCAATTCTACGCCGTTGACCCCGCAATCATCTAGCCTACCGATGAAAGGTGAGATAAATGTCGCGCCCGCTTTTGCGGCAAGCAGTGCTTGATTAGCGGAAAAACAAAGAGTGATATTCGTTTTTAACCCTTGCTCTGTTAAGGCTCTACAAGCCTTTAATCCGTCGAGTGTCAAAGGAATTTTGATGCAAATATTGTCAGCGATTTTGGCTAGAACGGCAGCTTCTTGCATAATAGCTGTAAATTCAGTCGCAGCGACTTCAGCAGAAACGGGCCCTTTAACAAGTGCACAAATTTCTTTTATAACGTCGAAGATATTGCGTTTAGATTTAAGAATGAGAGAGGGGTTCGTTGTGACACCGTCAACCAAGCCTAAATTATATAATTCTCTGATTTCTTCAATATTGGCGCTATCCACAAAAAATTTCATTTTAGGTCTCCTTGGTGCTTTCAAGCTTCTCAGTGATTCTCTTCGTTTGTTTTATGCGCTATCGTTTATTAAGAAGGCAAGAGGCTGATTACCGTCTATAACGGTGGATCAAGAAATCTGGCAGAAAAATGAAAAGAATATAGGAAAGCTATGTTAAAGCGTTTACGTGCTCAACGTGAAGGAGGAAAAAGTCTTTTCTTGGGGAAGGCGGAGCGGTAAGTCAGAACAAAAAGAGTTATTAAAACAGAGTGGTGCGTATGAAAAATAAAGCACCAAAGCGAGTCCGGTATCAAAGATGAAATCAAAGACAGAGATGCAGATTGTTTCGGTTTTGGTGCCGCTTCCTGTTCTTCAGGCCTATAGCTACATAATTCCGCCTCACCTAGAAATAGAGGTTGGATCTTTTGTTCGTGTTCCTGTCGCAGGACGCGAGATTTGCGGTTTTGTCGTTGCAGTTGGCGAGCAGGCGGCCGAAGATGGACCAAGTGCGCGTGAAAAGTTACGTTTGGTCTCCCATGTTTTCAATTGTCCGGCGTTAAAAGCTGAGATGATCGCGTTTTTGCGTTTCGTTAGCCAATATACTATGGCCCCTTTTGGCCTTGTGGCACGGTTGGTTTTACGTGTACCGGCGGCATTAGAGCCGGAAGAACAGATGTTAGGTTTACGGTATCGTGGGGGAGAGGTTGAACGTTTAACGGCCGCGCGATCGCGGGTTTTAGAGTTAGTGCGCGATGGCACGGTTTGGACGCGTTCTGGCCTCGCTCATGCAGCAGGGACTTCTGTTTCAGTTGTTGAAGGGTTAAGGTCACTGGGAGTTTTTGAAGATGTTGTGATGCCCGCCCCTGCACTCGCAGCAACGCCTGATCCTGATTTTTGTCCACCTGTTTTAGAAGGAAAGCAAGAAGCAGCTGCGGTTCTTTTGCGCGAAGGTGTTTTGTCTTCTCAGTTTCAGGTTTTTTTGCTTGATGGGGTCACCGGTTCAGGAAAAACCGAAGTTTATTTTGAAGCGGTAGCTCAAGCATTGACATGCGGCAAGCAGATTTTGATTTTGTTGCCGGAAATTGCTTTAACGCAACAATTCTTAGATCGCTTTCGCGCACGCTTTGGAGCATCAGCCGTTGAGTGGCATTCAGATTTGGCACCGCGTCGTCGGGAACGTGTGTGGCGACAAGTTTTAGAAGGAAGGGTGCGGGTCGTTGCCGGAGCACGATCGGCGCTTTTTTTACCTTTCCAAGACCTTGGGCTCATTATCGTTGATGAAGAACATGATGGTGCCTATAAACAGGAAGAACGCGTTTTTTATCATGCACGCGATATGGCTGTTGCACGGGGGTCTTTTGAGAATTTTCCTGTCATTTTATCTTCAGCGACACCTTCAATTGAGAGCCAAGTTAATGTGCTGTGGGGCCGCTATCAGCGAGCACATTTACCATCACGTTTTAAAGCGGCGGCGTTGCCACAATTGCAGATTATCGATATGCGCCGAGGAGGGGTAGAAAAAGGGCGTTTTATTTCTTCTTCTCTCGAGCATGCTTTAAAACATACTATGGATAAAGGGGAACAAGCTCTTCTTTTTCTCAATCGACGTGGATACGCGCCTTTAACATTATGTCGAATTTGTGGGCATCGTTTTCACTGTAAGGATTGTTCAAGCTGGTTGGTTGAACATCGTTCGCAACGCCAGCTTAAATGCCACCATTGTGGTTATCATCAACCTATTCCAGAAGCCTGTCCTGAATGTGGGACTCTCGATCATTTAGTCGCTTGCGGACCGGGAGTGGAAAGAATCGCTGAAGAAACAAGGGAACTGTTTCCGCAGGCGCGATTATTGATCTTGTCGACTGATTTGAAAGGGGGAGTAAACCAATTGCGGCGAGAATTAGAAGCGGTTGCAAACGGAGAGGTCGATATTATCATCGGGACACAATTAGTGGCTAAGGGGCACCATTTTCCTGGTCTTTCTCTAGTTGGGGTAATTGACGCTGATCTCGGACTTGCTAATGGTGATTTGCGGGCAGGTGAGCGCACCTTTCAGCTTCTGTCTCAGGTTACAGGGCGAGCAGGGCGCATGGGGCTAAAAAGTTCAGGGTTCTTGCAAACTTATCAGCCAGATCACCCGGTCATACAGGCACTCCTTTCGCGGCAGCCTGAAGATTTTTACGCAAACGAAATCGCGTCGCGCCAACATTATAATTTACCACCCTATGGGCGATTATCGGCTTTAATAGTGTCTTCGGAAAAACGCCAGGCAGCAGAAAATTACGCGCGCATGTTGCGTCAAGCAGCACCATCAGTTCAAGATGTATCGGTAATGGGGCCAGCAGAAGCACAGTTAGCGCTTGTGCGTGGGCGTTATCGTTTTCGGCTTTTGCTGCATGCACCGCGTTCTTTCGATATGCAGGGATTTATCCGCGCAATGCTTTCTCGTGCGCCGAAGACACATAGCTCAGTGCGGGTTCAAATTGATATTGATCCACAAAGTTTTCTGTGAAAATGAGAAATAAAAGAACCCGCTTTTATAAGGTGCTTTTATTATGGAAACTCCTCTTTTTTGGGGGCCTTTAGTGTTGGATTGTTTTTAGAGGTGTTTTGATTATTTTATTTAAAATTTTCAAAAAGCACCACTTTGTGGTGTTGCGAGTCGATTGTGTCTATGCTAGAAGCCGGAAAGTTTTTTTGTTCTAAATTTCAAAAATGGGGTTTCTTGAAATTTGGGGCATTTGGTTTGTGGCCATCTGGTCGTTGTCAGAGAGTTGTTCAAAGGAAAGGGGCGGTATTTCGTGTCGGATTTATTGTCTCTTGTGCCGTCGCCGCTGGTGGATCGGCGTTATGCGCAAGCGCTTTTTGATTTGGTTCAGGAATTAGGTTACATCGATAATGTTGAAAAGGTGTTGGCAGCTTTCTTAGTCGTCTTAGATCAAGAGAAAGACTTAAAGCGTTTCGTGCAGAACCCATTTTTTTCAGCGCAAAAGCGGGTTGAAGTGGTGTATTCTGTCTGTGAAAATATTGGGTTTTCTGATGAGCAAGCAGGCCGTGTTATTCGCAATTTTTTGCGCGTCGTTGCGGTGAATCGTCGGTTTTCCGCCCTGCCTGGTATTTTTCGCGCTTTTCAGCATTGTGTCGCTTTGTCGCGCGGGGAAGCTGTGGTACAAATTATTTCTGCACGCCCGTTAAATGCCGACCAAAAAGAAGAGTTGCGCGCGGCTTTGAAAGGTGTTGTTGGGAAAAAAATTTTGCTACGTATCTCCGTTGATCCGAGCATCCTCGGTGGGCTCATTATCCGCTCTGGATCATCTCAGGTTGATGCTTCTCTCGTGGCGAGATTGTCTTCGCTTAAGATTGCGTTGGAAAAAGAGGTCAGTTGATGGATATTAGACCGTCCGAAATTTCAAAAATTTTAAAAGAGCAAATCAAGAAATTTGACCAAGAGGTCGAAGTTTCAGAAATCGGCTGGGTTTTGTCGGTAGGCGATGGCATCGCCCGCGTTTATGGCTTGGATAATATCCAAGCGGGTGAGATGGTCTCCTTTCCAAATGGCGTGCGCGGTATGGCACTGAATTTGGAAACTGATAATGTTGGAGTTGTCATTTTTGGACCGGACCACGATATCCGTGAAGGCGATGTTGTGAAACGGCTAGAGTCCATTGTGGATGTGCCTGTGGGGCCGGCTCTGCTCGGACGTGTGGTGGATGCGCTTGGCAATCCAATTGATGGGAGAGGGCCTATTGAAGCAGCGGAGCGTCGTCGTGTGGATATAAAAGCTCCTGGTATTATCCCGCGTCAATCGGTGCATGAGCCAATGTCAACAGGATTGAAGGCTATCGATGCACTTATCCCTATCGGTCGTGGGCAGCGTGAATTGGTGATTGGTGATCGTCAAACGGGTAAAACGGCAATTTTGCTCGATACATTTTTAAATCAAAAACCTTCGCGGGACAAAAGTTCTGGACGAGATAAAGATCAGATTTATTGTATTTATGTCGCTATTGGTCAAAAACGTTCGACGGTCGCGCAATTTGTTAAGATTTTGGAAGAACATGGGGCGCTTGACTATTCAATTATTGTAGCAGCTACGGCTTCTGACCCTGCTCCAATGCAGTTTATTGCGCCTCTTGCTGGTTGCGCGATGGGGGAATATTTTCGTGATAACGGTCAGCATGCTTTGATCGGTTATGATGATCTTTCAAAACAGGCTGTTGCATATCGTCAAATGTCTCTTTTGCTTCGTCGTCCGCCTGGTCGTGAGGCTTATCCAGGGGATGTTTTTTACCTTCATTCTCGTCTCTTAGAGCGGGCTGCAAAGCTGAATGCTGATAACGGGTCTGGGTCTTTGACAGCTTTGCCGGTTATTGAAACGCAAGCAAATGATGTTTCTGCCTATATTCCAACGAACGTAATTTCAATTACAGACGGGCAAATTTTTTTAGAGTCCAATTTGTTTTATCAGGGGATTCGCCCCGCCGTGAATGTCGGGCTTTCAGTATCGCGTGTTGGGTCTTCTGCGCAGATTAAAGCGATGAAACAGGTCGCAGGTTCGATTAAAGGTGAATTAGCTCAATATCGTGAAATGGCGGCTTTTGCGCAATTTGGTTCAGATTTGGATGCGTCGACGCAGCATCTTTTAAATCGCGGTGCCCGTTTAACAGAACTTTTGAAACAGCCGCAATTTTCGCCACTTAAAGTAGAAGAACAGGTTGTTGTGATTTTCGCAGGTGTTAATGGTTACCTCGATTCACTAGTGGTTTCTGATGTTGGTCGATTTGAACAGGGCCTTTTAACGCTTTTACGCGGGGATCATCAGGATTTGCTGGATACTATTTCTAATCAAAAACAGATAACGAGCGAAACGAAGGATAAGCTTGTCGCTGTCCTTGATACTTACGCAAAGAATTTTTCGTAATTGATTGATGGAATGCTTAAATGGCATCGCTTAAGGATCTAAGAGACCGTATCGCCTCGGTTAAGGCGACACAAAAAATTACCAAGGCCATGCAAATGGTTGCGGCGGCGAGGCTACACCGTGCGCAGGAGGCGGCCGAGGCCGCGCGTCCTTATGCTCAGCGTATGGCCGCTATTATTGCTCGTATTTCCGCTGACGTTGATATAGTTGATATGCCATTTTTGATGCGCGGTACCGATCGTGATGATGTGCATCTTTTAGTTGTTTGCACAGCTGAGCGCGGCTTGTGTGGTTCCTTTAATACTCAGATTGTTCGCAATGCTCGTCAGCACATTGATGCGCTTCTTTCCGCTGGTAAAACGGTTAAAATTTTGACTGTAGGCAAAAAGGGGGCAGATATTTTATTTCGTGATTTTAAATCATTGATGATTGATCACGTTGATTTGCGTTCTGTAAAGCGTGTTGGTTTTGCAGAGGCAGAGGCAATTAGTCAACGTATCGTTGATTTATTTAATGAGGGTGCATTTGATGTGTGTACGCTTTTTTATTCTGAATTTATTTCTGTGATAAATCAGTGTCCGGTAGCTTTGAATTTAATTCCAACAATTTCACAAAAAAGCTCTTTTAAGGAGTTAGAGGTCGGCGCAAAAGCGGGCGAAAATGAAGTTTTACAACCGGCTGTTTATGATTATGAGTTAGACGCGGCTTCTCTTTTAGACGAACTTATACCACGCAATATTTCTGTGCAGGTCTTGCATGCTTTACTCGAGAATGTTGCTGGTGAAATGGGTGCTAAAATGAGCGCTATGGATAATGCATCGCGCAATGCGGGTGAAATGATTAATAAATTGACTGTGACTTATAATCGCCAACGTCAGGCACAGATCACCACTGAATTGATTGAAATTATTGCGGGCGCTGAAGCGCTTTAAATTAAGAAGGTGAAAATTGATGGTACAAGCAGCGACGTCAAAAAAAGGAGCATCAAAAGCTGAAGAAAAGAAGCCAGCTGCTCGTTCAGGTGCAAAAAAAGTCGCCCTGAAATCCAAAGCGAGTGGAGCGGTTTCTTCTGAGCCTAAAGTTACGCTTTCTAAAGATGACCGTGCAAGAGGTTCGGTTGGTCAGATTAAGCAGGTTATTGGGGCTGTCGTTGATGTGCAATTTGAAGGAAAGTTGCCAAATATCCTCAATGCGTTAGAAACAGAAAATTTGGGGCAGCGGCTCATTTTAGAGGTGGCACAGCATTTAGGTGAAAATACAGTGCGTACCATTGCTATGGACACGACAGACGGTCTTACACGCGGCCAAAAGGTTTTTGATACAGGGGCTCAGATTTGCGTTCCCGTTGGAGAAGCGACGCTTGGCCGCATTATGAATGTCATTGGGGAGCCGGTTGATAATGCAGGGCCAATTGCCGCAACTAAAACACGTGCTATTCACCAAGAAGCACCTGCTTATGTGGACCAAGCAACTGAATCAGAAATTCTTGTTACAGGTATTAAAGTGATTGACCTGTTAGCGCCTTATTCTAAGGGTGGTAAGGTCGGTTTGTTTGGGGGCGCTGGTGTTGGTAAGACCGTTTTGATTATGGAATTGATCAACAACATTGCAAAGGCACATGGTGGTTATTCAGTGTTTGCAGGTGTAGGAGAACGAACACGTGAAGGGAATGATCTTTATTATGAAATGATCGAAAGTCGCGTGAATGTGAATCCGAAAGAGAATGAAGGTTCAGCTGAAGGATCAAAATGTGCGCTTGTTTACGGGCAAATGAACGAGCCCCCAGGTGCGCGTGCACGCGTTGCTCTTTCAGGTTTAACGATTGCCGAAAGCTTTCGCGATGAAGGTCAGGACGTGCTCTTTTTCGTGGATAATATTTTCCGTTTTACACAAGCCGGTGCGGAAGTTTCAGCTCTTTTAGGCCGTATTCCTTCTGCTGTGGGGTATCAGCCAACTTTGGCGACAGATATGGGGGCTTTGCAGGAGCGTATTACGAGCACAAAGGCAGGTTCTATCACCTCCGTCCAGGCTATTTACGTTCCCGCGGATGATTTGACTGATCCTGCGCCTGCAACATCCTTCGCTCATTTAGATGCGACAACAGTTCTTTCTCGTTCAATCGCCGAAAAAGGAATTTATCCAGCAGTTGATCCTCTTGATTCTTTCTCGCGTATGTTGGATCCATTGGTGGTAGGTGAAGAACATTACGCTGTTGCTCGTCAGGTCCAAACTATTTTGCAGCGTTATAAATCTTTGCAAGACATTATTGCTATTCTCGGAATGGACGAGCTCTCTGAGGATGACAAGTTATTGGTAGGGCGGGCGCGAAAAATTGAGCGTTTTCTTTCACAGCCTTTCCACGTAGCTGAAGCTTTTACTGGTTCGCCTGGAAAACTCGTGTCGTTGGAAGATACCATTAAGGGATTCAAAGGTCTTTGTTCTGGTAATTATGACGATTTACCGGAAGCGGCTTTTTATATGGTTGGTTCGATTGATGAGGCAGTTGAAAAAGGAAAGCGTCTGATTGCAGAAGCTTCTTCGTAAAAATTAGTTTGCAATGAATGTTTGCCGTAGAAGATGACAAGAGGTCCTTGTGGAAAATAATGAAGCAAAGCGTTTTTTGTTTGAGATTGTGACGCCTGAAAAACTCATTTTTTCAGAAGAAGTAGTGTCGGTTGTTCTTCCTTCAGCCTCAGGCTATTTAACGGTTATGGCTCATCATGCACCTTTAATGGTTAGTATCGTGCCGGGAAGTATTCTGGTTGCGTCTTCTTCGGGTGAAAAACAGTTTGCTGTTTGGGGGGGAGTCGCTGATATTACTTCTGCGGGGTGCTCTCTTTTGGCTGAAGCCGTTATTACCGCCGATCACCTTCCCTTTCATGATTTGGAACAGCGAATTTTACAGATTCGAGCAATGTTGGGGGCGGGCTCAACTAATGAGCATATTCGTGAAATAAAAGAGCTTTTTTATCAGCTGGCGGTTTATAGTGGCGATTCCGTGACAGAGGCAAAATAAAGAACGTTGAAAAAAGCAGTCTAAGCGGAAAAACGCAGCTATTTTTTTCTGAAAAGTAAGAAATTTCCTCTATTTTTATGTTATTTTGCAAGCTCTTTTCTTAGGCGCTTTATTTATATTTTTCTTCTTTATGCTTGCTTCGTAGTCTGTGGTTATATTGGGATGGGCGTTTGCGTGCCACATTGATTTAGCTTATACGGTTCACCGCTATTTATGTGATGCTCAAGGGGCGGTGTCGTGCGTTCGCTGACTGATTTTGTTATTAATTGGGATGACGTGCTTCTTCTGAATTATTTATTTCCAGATTTGTTTTTAGCTGTGTTTTGAATAACTGCCACAGATCTGCCTATTTTCAGTAAGACAAACGTTTATTGCCGCTTTTTATACTGCTTTGATTCCCATTAGCTTTACGGAAGGGCGGGGCCGGTAACTGGGGCTGAGCGCTTTATGGGCTAAGGGTGGTGTATTTTAATTTATGATGATGTTTTTCGGTTTTATTTTTTATAACGGAGAGGGTGTGTTTGTCATTTTGTGAAAATTCGTGTGTCGTGCTTTTTATTTTCTTTAGTCAAACCTCGAAAGTATGGAAATTTCGGTAAAAAAATGAAAAGAGACGATAAAAGCGTTTCAGTCAAATCGGCGGTTGGGGGGCGTATGTTGTGTGTTTTCGTCCTTTTGTGTCCCTTATTGGTCAGAAATTTCTATTTTGTGTGAGCATTTTTCGATGGTGTATAATGCTGTGATCGGGAGGGGTACTGCTCTTTTGAATTTGCGAAGTTCTGGCGCCGTTAGGTGCTACGGCATTCAGGGAGATTGCACAAGGATTAAACAGGGGGCAGTTTTATTTGAACGAGGTAGCGCTTTTAGCACAGCTCAGTTTGCGTGGTTGCAGGAGAGCTTTAATCCCAAAAATACAAAATTTGTGAATGTTTTTTCACAATTTCGGTTTTTGCAGGGAGATATTGACGTTGCAGGAAGCTGGCTTGTCTGCTTTCGGCTGTTTTGTTGTGTCTTTTCTGAACTTAAGCGGCTGAGAGCTGATCGAGCTTTCAGATTTGTCCTTCTTTTTTTGCGTTTAGTCGCGACTTCTCAAACGGCGCTCTGTTTACAAAAACGGCTAAATTTTGAATGGAAAAATTTGCAATTAGGTGTTATGGGGGCGAAGGATCAGGGTAAATTATTTAAGTTTAGGCTAGTTTACGCTAAAATTTTATTTCTCCGCAAGCGGATGATCGAGTTTGTTACTTCATGGGTGGAACGACATGTTCTGCCTACTATACAATCGATAATATTTGCCATTTTTGATAGTATTTCGACCATTGTTCGTTATGAGAAAGGACAATTTTCTTCTTTGTATATGCGGCGGTTCGTTATTTTCTTTGTTGTTGTATTGAATTATCGAAAGCTAATAGGCCACATGGCATATTTTGCACCTGCAGCCGGTGTAAAATTTTTATTCTTAAATAAATATTGTAATCGGCGATCTGGCCTATATTACGCAACCTATTGCAGTGTGTGTTATTATATTCTGTATGAGGGCGAGGGCAGCAGCTTATTTTCAATATGCCGGTAATTACGCTCACCGAGACACTTTGCAACGCGCTTCTGGAGGTTAAGACATTGGCTATTTTGAGTTTAATTTTTGTACCATTTGGTTATAGCAAGTGGGTGTTGACTCTGGAGGATTTTATTTGGTTTATAATCAGTAATGTTTGGTCCTTCTTTTTTTAAGTGGTTCCAGGATGTTACAAAGCTCTCTGCAGATTATAGAAAATGCCCGCTTTTTAGCGGGCACAGGGGGATTTTGTTCATGACCAATATATTTTAATTTTTGCGCATGATGAGAAAACCTGCCAGGGCTATCGCGACGGTCAATGCAAACGTTGTTTTAGGGTTTTTTTCCACCTTTTGTTTCAGTTTTTCGGTGTGTTTATTAACTTGGTGAAGAGCATGGCGCCCTTTTTGTTTCCATGCGTCGAACGTATCAGACATATCACTCCAGCTGTTATCGTCAGAATGCCAGCGGTTGATAGCGGCGAGTTCATTTTTTAATTGTGCGATGCGCTTTTTTATTTTAGTATCCTTAGAGCGAGGTGAAAATATACACATTGATTTACTCCTTCGTAGTTTTCGCCGCCTTATGACAGTCAGAATTGTGTTTAGGGGCCTGCCATAACGGGCTGAAGAGCGAAAAGTTGCATTCTCTCTTTTGTCGATCGCTGTAGGGGGGCGGGGTGTTCGCGCCGTTGAGGCAATTTTTTAATCAGTCGCTTGTCTCGGATTGTGTCGCGGTAGACGTCGTTATAGAGGTCGTTAGAGAGTAATTGATAAAACGGGTGTAGAAGATTGTAGGTAGAGGCAAATGAGCTCAGGTGATTACTTGTCTAAGCCTTTAGAGCGCCGTCGGTCCGTTGCTGTTACGGTGGGCGGCGTCGTTGTGGGTGGCGATGGTCCGGTCGTCGTCCAGTCTATGACGAATACAGATACCGCCGACGTCGATGCGACGGTTGAACAAATTGATGCTCTTTGGCGGGCGGGGTCGCAGTTGGTGCGGATAACTGTTGATCGTGACGAAGCTGCTGCGGCTGTGCCCAAAATACAGGAAAAATTAGAACGATTAGGCGTTTATGTGCCATTGGTAGGGGATTTCCATTATATTGGCCACAAGCTTTTGGCAGAATATCCTGCGTGCGCTGAAGCGCTTGCGAAATACCGTATTAATCCCGGAAATGTCGGTTTTGGTGCGAAAAAAGACCGACAGTTCGCGGAAATCATCGAGATTGCTTGCTCTTATCAAAAACCGATACGAATTGGAGTGAATTGGGGATCTCTTGATAATGTATTATTAACACGTCTCATGGATGAGAATGCTAAGCAAAAACGTCCTTTATCTGCTATTGAGGTCATGCGGGAAGCTGTCGTTCAGTCAGCCCTTCATTCAGCAATTTGGGCTGAAGAGATAGGCTTGGGACGGGATAAAATTATTCTTTCAGCTAAAGTTAGTGATGTGCAGGATTTGATCGCTGTTTATACCGCATTGGCCGAACGTTGCGATTATGCGCTTCATTTAGGTTTAACGGAAGCGGGTATGGGAACAAAAGGCATTGTCGCTTCTTCAGTTGCTTTAGGAATTTTGTTACAGCAAGGGATTGGCGATACAATTCGCATTTCGCTTACGCCTGAGCCAGGGGGAGATCGGACGCGGGAAGTGAGAGTTTGTCAGGAGCTTTTGCAGGTCATGGGATTTCGGCAATTTTTGCCCGTGGTTGTTGCTTGTCCTGGATGTGGCCGGACAACTTCGACAGTTTTTCAGAAATTAGCGCAAAAAATTGAAATGGATTTATGTAAAAATATGCCGGTTTGGCGTGAAAAATATCCTGGCGTCGAAAATTTGAAAGTTGCTGTCATGGGATGTATCGTTAATGGGCCAGGCGAATCGAAACATGCTGATATTGGAATTTCATTGCCTGGAACAGGCGAAAATCCAGCAGCGCCAGTTTTTGTCGATGGGAAGAAAGTGAAGATTCTGCGTGGTTCCCGTATTGCTGAAGAGTTTGAATGCATTTTGAGTGATTATATCCATACCCGTTTTGGGCATGGCTGAACAAAAACCGCTGTTCTATTCTGCTTGCTTTTATTTGAGTCATTTTACAGGATGGAGATCGGGCTTTTCGGCCGCGCGTGGTTTTGTTGGCGCGTAAGGAGTAAAGCTCTAATTTTTGCGCGTTGCAATAAAGCGTGCGGCTTGTTGGAGTATTTTAGCTTTAGCGCCAAAAGGGTGGAGAAGTTCTTCTGCTTTAGTGATAAGCTCATCTCGCTTTTTTTGAGTTTCTTGGACGCCACAAAGACTAATCAGAGTGGCTTTATTCGCTGTTTTGTCTTTGCCTGTCGTCTTTCCTAGGGTCAAGCTGCTAGCAGTAACATCAAGAAGATCATCGGTTATTTGGAAAGCTAGGCCGATATATGTGCCAAAAGTAGCAAGCTGTTGGGTGAGGACTTCAGAAGCTTTGCCAATTATGGCGCCTGCTTTACAGGCAAAGCTAATAAGAGCTGCCGTTTTCATACGCTGCAGAGTTATAACTGCACTGTAATCTTGAGGCTTTTTTTCAGCTTCAAGATCGAGAATTTGTCCACCCACCATGCCGCCAAGTCCAGAGGCTTGTGCGAGAGAAGTGATAAGATCAATTTTGGTTTGAGGACCGAGAGTGTATGCTTTGTGGGCAATAATTTCAAAGGCAAAAGTTAAGAGCGCATCGCCTGCAAGGATTGCTGTCGCTTCATCAAATGCTTTGTGAACAGTCGGTCGTCCACGCCGCAGTGTATCGTTATCCATAGCAGGAAGATCATCATGAATGAGTGAATAACAATGAACACATTCTAATGCCACGCTCACATCAAGGGATTGCTCAGCGGGTATACCAAAAAGTGCGGCACTTTGGGTAACGAGAAAAGGGCGCAGACGTTTGCCGCCGTTCAGTGCACCATGACGCATAGCTTTAATTAAAGCTCCAGGGCGGGAAATTTCACCATTTTGTACTTTACTGCTCAGAAACGCATCAAGCCGCTTTTCGACGTCGCAAGCATGTTTTGCGAGAAGGGTGGTGAATTCATGCATTTTTTCTTCCTTTGTCCCTGGAAAATAATGTTGTTCATTTTTATGATAGGAAAATACAGAAGGGAATGGTTATTTTGGTAAGATTGCATTCTTTTGTAAAAGGCCGTACAAAGAAAAAAGGTTATACTATTTTCGGGGTCCTAAATTTACGAGGTAGAAGCTGTGGTTTTATCATTTTGATAAATCTTCTCTATGGGGATCCATTAGCCGGAAGAGCTGCGGCTTTTTCTTTTATGGCCAGTTTGCCGAATTCTGATTAATCCTAGTCCCATAAGCCCATAGATCACTTTTTATCTTCAAATAAGTTGATCAAAAAACAAATTTCTGTTTCATATAGTTATACATATTATATTTGTCGAGTAGGTCAGAAAGCTAAACAAAAAATTGAATGAAAGTCTGGTCAAAGGGTTTTAATCAGTGTATAGGGGGAAGTGAAATTTTACTGTGTCCATGGGTGGGACTTTTTGGCTTTAGCGCTGCGTGTCCTGTTTTAGTAGATTTGGAGTGTCTCTTTATGGCTGTACCTAAACGAAAAACCTCTCCGTCAAAACGGGGTATGCGCCGTTCGGCTGATGCCCTCAAAACGCCGACTTATATCGAAGATAAAAATTCTGGCGAATTGCGTCGTCCTCATCATATTGATTTGAAAACTGGCATGTATCGCGGACGTTCGGTTTTACCCGCTAAGGATTGAAATTTTAATCCAGCACCAGCATAAATTGGTTGATTGCGCAGGCAAGTTGTTCGCGGAGGGCGGGGCCTTTAAGTTTTTTCGTGGATTGGTCTTGTCTTAGTGTCGAGCTCCTGATTGTGTGGGGCTCGTTGAGGGAAGCTGCTCGCTTTATGAGCGCGTGGTGAATCTTTGTGTTGCCGGAAAGTACACTGCTGTCACCGGATTTATGATTTTCCTAAAGCTTGAGCATAGCCGATGACTCCGGCATTATTGCGTACTTTGTCCTCTCCAGGCTGCCTCTAAAAATTTTGGCCTGGAAGCTTTATGTTACCCAACCCTGTTATTTTTGAAAATTCTGGCATATCTTTTATATTTTGATTATTTTCAAAGTTAGAATTTTGCGGGATGTTTTACGATAAAATTTGAAAAATGATTAAGAAAGAGATTAGACACTAAATTGATAAAATCACTCTTTGATTTTTTATTTTTGAGTAAGACAGCGTGAATATTAGATAATATGCCGCTAATACAAAAACCGGCTTTATGCCGGTTTATGCTATCACCCTACACGCTTTTCTCATTATGCAGCGTAAACAACCTCACCCTCGTCGTCTACTTCATCTATTTCATTTTTTAATCCGCGTTTCGCTCTGTTTTCTAAATGCATCTCTATGAGATTGATGGCCTCTGTCTCAGAAAGGCTATTAATGACGGCAATCTCGCGTGCCATCCTATCAAGGGCCGCCGTATAGAGTTGGCGCTCGGAATAAGATTGCTCAGGCTGCAAGTCGGAGCGAAAAAGATCGCGTACAACTTCAGCGATACACATAAGATCTCCTGAATTAATTTTAGCGTCATATTCCTGAGCACGACGCGACCACATGGTCCGCTTAACCCGGGCTTTTCCTCGTAAAATTTTTAATGCACGCTCAACGGAATCAACAGCGGACAATTTCCGCATCCCGATAGAAAGGGCTTTTGCAATTGGCACTTTCACATCCATTTTATCTTTGGCAAAATGGATAACGAAGAGCTCTAATTTATGTCCTGCGACTTCTTGATCTTCAATCGCTATAATCTGACCTACTCCGTGGGTAGGATAGACGATATATTCAGACGTTGAAAACCCTTTAGCGTTAGAGGAGGAGGTGTTTTGGGATGCCATATATAATTTACTTCCTTTTTGACCAACAGTCGTGCCGAAAAGCAGATCGAACGCCAAACGTTCTTTAATTAAAGCATATTCATAAGACGTAGAATCGAGTATTTTCAGACTTAAAAAAAGACTTTTCTTTACAATAAAGAAGCAAAAATAAAACACCTTACCGAATGATTATGCTGAACTATTCCTAACATCAAACACCAAAAAAATCAATCAGTTCACTCAAGAATTTTGTTTTTACATAAAATGATCTGAGCTTTTAGGAAGACCTCTTGCTTGTTGTGCAGTTATTATTCACCGCTTCCCGGCTTTTCTGAAAAATACTTTTCGAATTTATTGGGAACACCGTCCATTTCTTTAGCTTGGGGGAGAGGGCTCTTTTGGGTAGTTAAATTAGGCCATTTGGTCGCATAATTCAGATTGAGTTCCAGCCATTTTTCCAATCCTGGTTCAGTATCGGGCTTAATCGCTTCAGCTGGGCATTCTGGCTCACATACACCGCAATCGATACATTCATCAGGGTGAATGACAAGCATATTTTCACCTTCGTAAAAGCAATCAACGGGACAGACTTCAACGCAATCGGTGTATTTGCACTCAATGCAATTGTCAGTTACAACGTAAGTCAAGATTAAACTCCATTTTCCGCTTTCATGATCTTTGATTTAACGACCATTGCAAGGAATAGCGCGTGCATCTTTATCCTCTTTGAGCTGGTCACGAAGTATCGCCAATTTTGCGAAAGGCGAATCAGGATCTGGGCGTTTCCGTACCTGAGAAAGTGGGTTATCCGAGCGTTCAGCACGAATTTTTTTGTATTTGTGTGGGTATTTAGTGTGTGCGTCGCCTTTTCTGGAAGCATTGTCGCTCATAGCGCCTTTTTTAAAAGTCTTTTTATTCTGCTCTTTTTGCCTAAATTTATCGCGGTTTTTATGAAAATGGTGATTATGCTGGCGTTGATAACACCATAAGAGGGTGATTTTATCTTCTGTGGGTGCGTGTTTTTGTTCAGCAAAATCGCCAACAGGCTCCGCTTCTGGTAAAGAATCGGTTACACGAAAATGCTTTTCAGCGGCAAGCGATTTTTTTTCTTTTTGGGTTGCTTCCGGTTTTTTTACGACCTGCCAATGCGGACCAACACATTCTGCTTCAGGGCAAGTTTGCGTTGTCGTGTCGCCATCGCTGGGGGAGTTGTTTAGTGCAATGGTTTTTTCAAAAACAGCTCCACTGACGGGCTGTGATTGATAGCCAAGCCCTTTGAGAATTTCTTCCATATCTGTGCTGTTAGCACCAAGAATAGACATCATTGTTGGGGTAACAAAAAAATTTCTTCCGTCATAAGCGCCATCAGGTCTTGGTTCTATTCCTGGTTTCCAACTAAGTGCAGGGCGAATGAGATTGGCTAAGCGTTCTAAAATATCAATCCGTACAGCGCGCCGTCCCAAGATCCGGTAACCAGACAAGCGATAAAATTTTCGATTATAGGTAGGGTCAACAACCAATGAGGTTCGCCCAGCGGCTAGGGCCGCCAGTATTTCACTTAAACCGCTTTGGTCCTGCTCTTCATTTTTGAGGCGCCAAAGGAGTGTAATTGCTTGAGCAGGGGACGGTTTAAGCATCGCCGCAAGGTAGATATGAAAAGCTCCGAATCGGACGCCTAATCGCCGCAATACCGCGCGCGATTCTTGATCAAGATTTTTAATTATTTCAGCTATTGTACGGCGAGATAAAATTCCCAAAGAGTCCACAAGCTGTTGGGCAAGACTCTGTGTTAAACCCGTTAAAGTATCGGCATTGCGTAAATCAAACAGTGGTTTTAAGGCTGTTTCAAAATGAAAAGTTATAAAACGTTCTAACCGAGCAATAACATTACTGCGAGCCTCTCCTGTTAATTGAGCATCGGCTAAAAGAATGAGTTTGGGGTTCAAAATATCTTCTGTCGCTACAAGTTGCCCTACTGGTTGACCGATCCAACGCACGATTCCATCAGAGCTTAGTGTAAAATCTCCGTTAGAGGAAGCACAAAAGCGCGCTGCACGTTTAGCGAAGGTAATAACCAAATTTTCGTCGTCTATTACGCTTTGTTCGTCTGTTTTCTGAGGAGTCGTTTCGTTTTTATCAGCGTAAAAACGAAATCCTTCAAATCTGCCATTTTCGTGCATTCCAGTAAAAATATCATCTTTTTGAATGATTTCGTTATCCATGATTATTTTCTTTCTCAGCGATTTATGGGCAAGACATTACCATCGATAATTTCGTATTGATGCCGCTTCTTTAGCACGTTTAGTGTGTTTTCTTCAATCATTCTTATAGTAGCCCTCGGGGATTATCTGGATTTTAGGTATTTCTTCTTCGATCAAGTGTAGCTTTTTTACGCGTAAAAACAACTGCTGGTTGTATTAAGGGTGCCAAGTATAAAATGAAACGTTCAACCTAAAAAGTAAATAAGACGGCGATTTAATAAAACAGAAACTCTTCTCTTTATAGCATTAATTTTTTCTTTCTTCTCATCAAAAAGCCCAGGATACCAGCATTTTGCGGACTTTTTTTGGGTAATAAGGTTACGCCATATGGGCCGTTCAATTTGCGAGTCTGGGCCCTAAACTCGAGAGTTTCATGGTCATAATAAAAAAACAATTGCGATTATAAAAATACACGTTAAAGTAGTCCTAATTTAGGAATACAACTTTAACGTTATTTTTTTAAAAAATGATGATGTCGTCGTCGGAGTAATTTCGATAGCTTTAATCGCAAGGGGTTATTATGAGTAATCTTTCAAATGCTGCTTACAAAAGCAGTAAAAATTGTGGCGATGCTGACAAAAGTTTAGGACGCAATATGGTGCGTTCTGCGATGCAAGCGCCTTATCTTGAACGGCAAAAAGAGCATGATTTGGCTCTACGGTGGAAAGATAAACACGATGATGATGCTATGCATCAAATTGCAGCAGCTCATATGCGTTTGGTTATTTCGATTGCTAACCGTTTTAAACGTTTTAAAATGCCTTTGGGAGATTTAGTGCAGGAAGGCTATGTGGGACTGTTGGAGGCAGCAGCACGTTTTGAGCCCGACCGAGAGGTGCGTTTTTCGACTTATGCGACGTGGTGGATACGTGCTTCTATTCAAGATTATATTTTGCGGAATTGGTCAATCGTCCGGGGGGGAACAAGTTCTTCACAAAAGGCGCTTTTCTTTAATCTTCGTCGTTTGCGCGCCCAATTAGTGCAAGACGACAGTGCTCTGACTAAACAAGATATCTTTCGTACGATCGCTGAAAAGCTCGGTGTCTCAGTCAATGATGTAGAAAGAATGGATTTTCGTTTTTCTGGTTCTGATAACTCGTTAAGTGTCTCTGTTTCCGAGAATGGTGAAAACCCGGTTGCTAAAATGGATGCTTTAGTGGATGAAAATCCTCTTCCTGACGCTTTGATCGAGCAAGTCATTGATGGACAGCGGCGGACACAATGGTTGTATGACGCTTTGCAAATTCTCAATGAGCGGGAACTTGAAATTATTCGTTTCCGTCGTTTAAATGAAGAAGGCGCTACCTTAGAAGTTTTGGGAGAAAAATTAGGAATCTCGAAAGAGCGCGTACGCCAAATTGAAGCACGGGCTTTGCAGAAATTACGTTCTGCATTGTTGACGGTGAATCCAGCGGATGCTTATGAGATATAAGCTAGTTTGACGTATATCCGAAAAGAAAATGCTTTTTTTGTTGTTTTTCCCTTAAGAGAAGAGGGCCCTTTTTACCTATCTTAAAGAGAGGGGGAGTGCAGGAAGCCGCCAGTAGCGCCGCTCATTTATCCTGTAGAGCCGGTTAATGTGGGGATTATCGAGGGTGCCGTATTTACTCAGTAATGATCTTAACGTGTGTTCCCGTGCGTAAAGTTTGAGTCGGGGAGAGCCCGTTGATAATGCGAAACAGCTTTTCTTTGTAAATCGTGCCGCGCATTTCGCTAGAAAGGCTCGCAATGCTGTCTCCTTGTTTAACACGCAAAATACGGATTTTAAAAGGTTTAAGCTCGCTTAACTGCGATGATGAAAGAAGATGAAAACTTTGAGTTGTGCTTTTGGCGACAGCGCTAAAATTGGGGGAATGACGAGGAGCAGCGGTAAGAAAGCGGAAAATATTATTTTTGCCAAGGATGACAACGATATCAAATTGCCAATGCTCATTGGTTGCATAGGCGTGGGCTGCCGGCAAGCCTTGAGTTATGGTGATTGGTTGGACAGAGGATTCATCAAGGCCTGCGATCCATCCACTTTTTAAATAATTACTTGCAGATATTTCTGCAGGGCGCGGTACTGTGTCAAAACGAACCGCAATTTTGTTTGGGCCGCTGGCCAAGACGGTATGCGCTGAATTATCTATCACAAAATTATTTGGAACAGAGAAGGTTATCCGCAATTGCGGATGAATAAATTGATTGCCACGTACGTAGCCTTCCCGGAGATTTCCACCGAAAATCATGCCGTCAATATTTTTCAAAAAATTATCGTGATCGGTATTCTCTGTGTGAGGCGCATTCATCGATGAGGCCTTTTTTATAGCAAGGAGAATCCTTTTTGGCGTTGTTGGGTGCGTTGCTAGAAAATCTAAAGAGGTATTTGTGGTTCCCGAGGTGTTGCGAAAAGCGCTGTAGGCTTCCATCGACTGAAGAAAGCGCGGGGCGGCAAATGGGTCATATCCGGCGCGGTTGAGCATTTCTATACCGATAGAATCAGCTTGGAGTTCTTGATTACGGGAAAATTGTGCTAACTGCCGCTTGCCTTTAAAAGCACTTTGGAGAGAGTTTCTTGAGCGAGAAAGAATATTGACAGGGACATGATCTAATTGACGCAATTCGGCTTCTTTTTGCAGGCGTAAAAGACCGTGATTAGCCATGATGTGTGCCATTTCATGGGCTAAAACTGCCGCAACTTCTGAGGAATCATTCGCTAATTCTAACATGCCGCTGGTGACGTAAATAGAGCCATTAGGAAGCGAAAATGCATTTATATGGGCCGAATCCAAAATAATTACATTATAAACGAGATCGGGGTTTTGCGAAGCTGCCGTCAGTCTGTTCGTAATTTTTTCTAACATGCGCTCAAGCTTTGCATCATGATATTCGCGTCCGTAGGTTTCTAAAAGGCGGGAATGTTGTGTAGCACCTAATGCGGCAGAGATATCACGCTGGCCGGCCCGATTGATTTTTGTGGAATGGTTGGAAAAAAGGAGAATATCCCTTGTTTGGCACGCAGAAAGGAGAAATACTAGACTCACAGTTACAACCGCACAAATTTTAATGCGAAAAGAGAATATATTCCGAGCGAATCTGGTATCTTTGTTCATCATACGTCTCGTTTACTGGCTATTTTTCCTTGAAAAACTTGCTTGTGCTTTTGCGCGTGTTTTGCACACAGGGGGCAGTTGGACTTCTTCATGATTGTATCTGTACGAATATAAAAAAGAATTTCACAAAGGCGTAATATGTATGACAACATTTACAATATTATTAAACGGAGATATGCGCGTCACCGATCGTCTGCGTAACCAAATTCGCGGGAGCCGGTTTATTGCCGCTGACGGTGGGATGCGCCACGCGGCGGCATTGGGCGTTGTTCCTGAAATTTGGTTAGGGGATTTCGATTCCTCTGACAAGATTTTGCTCAAAAAATATGGGGATGTTCACCGCGAAATTTTTCCCTCTGATAAAGAAGCGACCGATAGTGCGTTAGCATGTGAGGAAGCGTTACAACAAGGCGCCACGCAACTTATCTTATGCGGCGCTTTTGGGGGAGAAAGAAGCGATCATAGCCTTTCTCATATGATGCAAGCAATAGCGATGGCAGAAAAAGGTATCCCAGTTTTATTGACAAGCGGTTATGAAGAAGGCTGGCCAGTTGTGCCAAAATCTTTTTCTTATGACTTACCAGATGGATGTTTGATAAGTGATTTACAGGATGGATGCTTGGTGAGCATTGTTGGATTTTCTGATTTGCGAGGTTTGACATTGTCAGGCGTAAAATGGCCACTTTATGGCAAGGATGTGCCTTTTGGGTCATCTTTGACACTTTCTAATCGGATTCTTGGAACTTTTCGTTTTCATTTATGTTTTGGTAAAGCTATATTGCTAGCATCTCTGCCTATTTCACAAGATTCTTCTGGTACATAGT
The DNA here is from genome assembly GCF_000341355.1 of Bartonella australis AUST/NH1. Taxonomy (NCBI): domain Bacteria; kingdom Pseudomonadati; phylum Pseudomonadota; class Alphaproteobacteria; order Hyphomicrobiales; family Bartonellaceae; genus Bartonella; species Bartonella australis. Next base: position 1,449,797 of record NC_020300.1, on the reverse strand, counting down.
GCAGAAGAATGAAGCAAGAAGGAAAGAGGTGGGTATTGATGTGAGTCAATATGACTTCGTTTCGGTCTTAAATTAAGGAGAGAGATTTGATATGTTAAAACCAATTTTGACAATGGCGGTTGTTTCAATCGTCGGGTTAAGTTCTGTCGCTTGTACAACTTCTCAAGAAAAAGTTGCGCATTATGGTGTCGGTGGTGCGGCATTAGGTGCTTTAGCAGGAACGGCAATTGCCGGCGGAGGATCTGGAACAACAGCAGGTGCAACGGTTGGCGCTCTTGTTGGAACAATGGCAGGTGTTGCTGAAGTCCAGAAAAAAAGAAATAAAAGGGAGGTTTATGCCGCTCCTAATTATCCACAATTGTGCACTTACCGTGACGCAAGAGGCGTGGCCTATGAGGCTCCTTGTTCTCAGCCGGTTAAACATCCACAATTATGCACTTACCGTGACGCAAGAGGTGTGACCTATGAGGCTCCTTGTTCTCAGCCAGTTAAACATCCACAATTGTGCACTTATCGTGATGAAAAAGGTGTGTTATTTCAAGCACCTTGCTCCCGATCAATGAAGTCTCATTGATGGCAATACCGCATCTGCAGCTTGATCGTATTTCCTTAACTTTTGGGACTGTTCCCTTGCTCAATCAAGTTCATTTATCGGTGAGACAAGGGGAGCGCATCGCACTTGTTGGTCGTAATGGATGTGGAAAATCAACACTTTTAAAAGTTGCAGCGGGATTTATAGAACCGAGTGAAGGCGAAATTTTTCGCCATCCTCGGGCTACAGTGCGTTATGTGCCGCAAAACCCTGATTTGTCGGGCTTTGACGATATCAGCACTTACGTGGAAGCTGGGCTAGATGATGCGCCTGATACGCAATGGGTCAAGACACTCTTCGGAACGCTCGGTTTTTCGGGTACTGAAAAAGTGGCAAAGCTTTCTGGTGGGGAAAAGCGGCGTGTTTCTTTATTACGGGCTATCGCTGCAAGACCAGATATCCTCCTGTTGGATGAACCAACCAATCATCTTGATTTACCAGCAATTGAATGGCTTGAAAGTACCTTATGTTCTTTAAATGCAGCGATTGTGGTCATTTCACATGATAGGCGGTTTTTGGAGACGGTGACGCGTTCAATAGCATGGCTTGATCGTGGTACGTTAAAAAGACTGGAAAAGCGTTTCAGCGAATTTGAAAAGTGGCGCGATAAAGTCCTAGAAGAGGAAGCCTGCAACCAACATAAATTAGATCGCCAGATTAAGCGCGAAGAACATTGGCTACGCTACGGAGTCACAGCGCGGCGAAAACGTAATGTACGACGCTTGGGTGTTTTAAAAGAACTAAGACAATCGCATCAAACTTATATAGGTCCAACCGGAAATGTGCACTTGGAAGCCGCTAAAAGTCAAGATTTAGGGCAATTGGTGCTTGAAGCTAAACGAATTTCAAAATCTTATGGTGATCGTATCATTGTAAAAGACTTGTCTTTGAGGCTTCAGCGTGGTGATAAGCTTGGTATCATAGGTCCGAATGGCGTAGGCAAAACAACTTTGTTATCCGTTTTGACCGGCCAAGAACCACCCGATAGTGGGACGATTAAATATGGATATAATTTAACGACCGCGCTGCTCGATCAACAGCGTACTTTAAATGAAGAAGAAACTTTAGCGCATTATTTAACGGGTGGAAGGGCTGACAGTTTGCTGGTCAATGGTCAGGAAAAGCACGTTGTTTCTTATATGAAGGATTTTTTATTTTCGCCCGAACAAGCACGAACTCCACTTAAAGAATTGTCGGGTGGGGAAAGAGCGCGTTTAATATTGGCGAAGCTCCTATCGCAACCTGCAAATCTGTTGATTTTGGACGAACCGACCAATGATCTTGATATGGAAACATTGGATTTATTGCAAGAATTTATCGCTGATTTTGCAGGGACACTTCTGTTGGTTAGCCATGATAGGGATTTTTTAGACCGTACAGTAACTCATATGCTTGTCCCCCAAGGAGACGGTTTCTGGATTTTGTACGCAGGCGGCTATAGCGATATGATGGCGCAAAGAAAGCAAGTTGCACTTTCACAGCGTAAAGAAAATCCGAAGCCTTATAAGCGTGATCCTGTGAAACAAATAGCTGCGCAAAACAAAACAACACCGCGCAAATTATCTTATAAACAGGTTTATGAACTCGAAAAACTGCCTGAACAAATTGCTCTTTTGCAGGATGAAATCAAAATAATTGAAAAAGAATTATCCGACCCGTCACTCTATAGCCGCGACAAAACTCGCTTTGAGCATTTATCCACAACGCTCGAAGAGAAGCGAAAACTGTGCGCACAAAAAGAAGAAAAATGGTTTACACTCGAAATTTTGCGCGAAGAAATAGAAGGGGAAACGTGTCCAAATTAGTGTATTCTGATTCGAATTAATTCATGCCAAGCGCATTTTTATAGAGCTGAATGATAGCTTCTTCTTCGATCCGTTCATGGTCTTCTTTTTTGCGTAACCGTACGATATTGCGCACAGCTTTACCATCAAAACCCGATCCTTTAAGTTCAGTGTAAACGTCTCTAATGTCATCAGAAATTGTTTTTTTTTCTTCTTCTAGCCGTTCAATACGTTCAATAAAAGCACGCAGTTGGTTTACGGATATAGATTGTGTTTGATCAATCATATCGCTCATTGTATTTTCTCCGGGTTGTCTGTTGTAAGCTGGTTCTTTTTGATAGATAACTATGTTGGAGATTCCTGAAAAACAGATGCAAAGTCAAGATTTTCGTTTTTTTTTCACAGATTGAGTTTAAATTAATTATATATAAAGCGTGTCTATTAGCAAAATAGTGACGGGGAGGCGCACAAAGAGTAGCGAGACAACGCGCCACGCTTAAATGTTCCAGATGCAAAAAGAAGAGAAGGAATGCATGTTTTATTTGAGTGGCTTTTGTCGTAAAATTGAGCTCGTGATTATTAAAAAATGGGCGAAGACATTTCAGAGGGCTTTCGCTATTTTTCTTTTAAGCGTCCTTTTTTCATTTCAGATTGCCGGTTTTGCGAAAGCTGACTTTCGGGTTTGTAATGAAACCCAAAGGTCAGTTGGCGTTGCCCTTGGTTATCGCACGCCTTCAGGTTGGGTGAGTGAGGGGTGGTGGGTCATTCCGACAACAGAATGTAAAACTTTGATTGATGGGCCCCTTTCATCGCGATTTTATTATTTTTACGCTGAAGATGCTCAAAAAAAAGGCTATTGGCCTGGATCCGTGGCTATGTGTGTGCAAGACAGCCAATTTATGATTGAAGGGGTTCATGATTGTTTCGCTAGAGGATTTCAAAAAGTTGAGTTTAAGGAAATTGATACAGGTGGTCAAACGAGCTGGACAATACAGTTAACAGATGCCTCTTGGTCTGCAAATCCACCTCCGCAAAGTCCTATTGTCCCAAGGGCCCTATCACGGCTTTCCCGTGGTTCTACTCTTTTAGGAGTGCCATCACCGTGAAACGTGCACGTAAAGTAAAAATCGTTGCTACTCTTGGTCCTTCTTCTTTTTCATCTTCAATGATTGAAAAGCTTTTTAACGCAGGGGCGGATGTGTTTCGCCTTAATATGAGCCATACTGATCATGCAACGATGTGTGATTTAGTGAGGCGAATACGGGCTATAGAAAAAGCCGTAAATCGGCCGATTGGTATTTTAGCAGATCTGCAAGGTCCAAAATTGCGTGTTGGCTGCTTTGCTCGTGGCCAAGAAAATTTGGTAGTTGGGCAAAGTTTCACCTTAGATGATTGCGATATGCCCGGTGATGCAAAGCGTGTTTTTTTGCCTCACAAAGAAATTTTATCTGCTGTTAAACCGGGTGATCGATTATTGATTAATGACGGTAAGCTCGAATTGCGCGCTGAGGTTTGCGATGGTCATTCTCTCCAGTGCCGTGTGATTGCTGGAACCCATATTTCCGACCGAAAAGGAATAAGTCTTCCTGATACAATCTTGCCCTTTGGGACGATGACGCCAAAGGATCACGCTGATCTTTTAGCTATTTTAGAGCAGGAGATTGATTGGATAGCGCTTTCTTTTATCCAATGTTCAGAAGATATCGTAGCGGTTCGTGAGGTGACGCAAGGCAGGGTATCATTGATGGCTAAAATCGAAAAGCCCCAGGCTTTGGAGCACATAGAAAAGATTATTGATGTTGCAGATGGCATTATGATTGCGCGTGGAGATCTCGGGGTAGAATTACCGCTAGAGAGGGTTCCAGCTATTCAGATGGAGCTTATAAAAGCGTGTCGTTCAGCGGGGAAGCCCGTCGTGGTTGCTACACAAATGCTTGAATCAATGATAACAGCGTCCGTTCCCACAAGAGCAGAAGTTTCCGATGTTGCTACAGCGGTTTATGCGGGGACAGATGCAATAATGTTGTCGGCTGAATCAGCGTCTGGCCTTTATCCTGAAGAGGCTGTGCTCATGATGGATAGGATCGCGCGGCAAATTGAACAAGATCGCACTTATGCAGCAATGGTCAGTGCACAGCATCCTGTGCCAGAGTCGACAGGAGCAGATGCAATTGCTCTTGCAGCGCGTCAGATCGCTGAAACACTCCAATTAACAGCTATTGTGGCTTATACTGCTTCAGGTGCGACGGGTGTACGGACATCGCGGGAACGCCCAAACCGACCGATTATTGCTTTGTCGCCCATTGTGAAAACAGCACGGCGGTTGGCTTTAGTTTGGGGGCTTCATTGTGTCGTGACAGAAGATGCACGTAGTTTAGATGATATGGTCAATAGGGCCGCTGCGATCGCTTTTCGGGAAGGATTTTGCCGGGGAGGTGACCGGTTTATTGTGACGGCCGGAGTCCCGCTTGGAACGCCAGGTGCCACAAATTTATTGCGTATCGCCGCTGTTTCTAAAGATGGAATGAAGGGCGTGTGAAAGAACGCGGAAGGACTCTCGCCCCTTTATTTTTCTGAAAAGAGATTCAGCATTTTCGCTGTGGCTGTCGTTCTCGCAAAATTCTTTGACATTTAAATCTGCTATCTTTTAACAATTATTGCGAGGTCTCCGCCTTATCTTCTTCCTGCGGAGTACTATTAGCTTGATCGTCTTTAAGTAATTGCTTCGTGAGCTTTTCGATTCGTTGGGTTGTTTCTTGAACGATCTTACTCACGACGCGGTCTCTTTCATCATTTTGACGCAAAAGAGTCGTGTAGCTTTCCTTAAGCTTTTTGTGTTCTCGTTTTATTTCTTCCATTTCATCTATGATCATAATGCCGGCCATCACAGATAAACGATGATCACCGATTTCTCCGAAATTTTTTTTCAAATGAGTGATATACTGATCTAATTGGGCTGCAAGCTCGGTGAGATAATGTTCTTGCCCTTCGTCGCAGGCCATACGATAAACTTTACCATCAATCGTAACGGGAATAGTCTCCATCTGTTTAAACCTTCACCTATCAATTACAATACGAATTGCTTCCATAGCTTTAATTAGCCGTTTAGAAACTTCTTTATTAACTGCTTCCAGTCGTTCAGCGTGTGCTTCAGTTTTATCAAGTGCTTGGGCAAGGCGACCACGATCAGCGTTCAGCCGCTGAATTTCTTCTTCCCATTCGTTATTTTTATCAATGACAGCATTGCGGTTGATAATGGTAATTTCTAAGTTTCTGAGTGCTTTTTCCAGTTGCTCTAGAGCTTTTGGCAGAACAGCGGTCTCCTGGTCCATGGCGGTTTTATCCTTTATCGGTCTTTTGTATAAAAACGAATCACTCATTTTCTTTTTTTGCATATAATTCATTTTTAAATATGTAGGATATTTTAGCAAGCAAAGCAGGGGATTGTTGTGTATTAAAAGCTAGATTTTTTGATATTGTTAGCATAAATGGTATGTGCGAAATGCAAGAAAAAACTCATCAGGTGGTCACAAAAATTATGCATGGGTAGTTTCTGTCGCACTATAATAGAGCCTCCTACGTGCTCAAGAGGGAACAGGGTAAACAAAAGTAATGGACTTAATGAAAGTGGTTTATCATTTATGACGAATACCGAACAACAGAATCAGATGGCCAATGCTATCCGTTTTCTTGCTATTGATGCGATTGAGAAAGCAAACTCTGGTCATCCTGGTTTGCCGATGGGGGCAGCAGATATTGCCACTGTTCTCTACACAAAATTTTTAGCTCATGACCCCAAAAATCCTCATTGGCCTAATCGTGATCGCTTTATTTTATCGGCGGGACACGGGTCTATGTTGCTTTATGCCGTGATGTATCTTTCTGGCTACGAAGACATCTCTCTCGAGGATCTTCGCAATTTTCGCCAGATAGGGTCCAGAGTTGCGGGCCATCCAGAATATGGACACGCAGCAGGGGTAGAAACAACGACTGGACCACTTGGGCAAGGATTAGCCAACGCCGTAGGAATGGCGCTCGGTGAGCGTTTGCAAAATGCGCGTTTTGGCGATCTGATTAACCATTACACTTATGCACTGGTAGGAGATGGGTGCTTAATGGAAGGAATCGCCCAAGAAGCGATTTCACTCGCCGGGCACTTAAAACTGAATAAGCTGATTGTGTTGTGGGACAATAATGATATTTCAATCGATGGTGCTATTTCTCTGGTAGATAGTACAGATCAGATTGCGCGTTTTAAAGCCTCTGGTTGGAATACAATCAAAGTGAGTGGCCATAATCAAGCGGCGCTGGAACGCGCTATCGAAACTGCACAATTTTCCGATAAACCAACATTTATCGCGTGTAAAACGACCATCGGCTTTGGAGCGCCAAATAAAGGGGGGACCAATAAAGTTCATGGATCTCCTTTGGGGGCGAAAGAGATCGCTGAAACGCGTAAAGCTCTTGCGTGGAGTGCGAAACCTTTTGTAGTTCCAGCTGATATCCTCGATTGTTGGCGTCTAGCGGGCCTTAATGCCGCTAAAAAACGGCAAGAATGGGAAGAAAAATTTGCCACTTTCCCTATGTCGGAGCGCGTCGAGTTTGAACGATTAATGCGGGGTGATCTCGCAGGGAACTTTGACAGCATTATTGATGATTACAAAGAGCAATTAGCCGCAGAGGCTCCTTTTGTCGCGACGCGTAAAGCTTCTGAAATGGCCCTCAATGTCATTAACGAGGTTGTCGTGGAAACTATCGGTGGTTCTGCTGATCTTACAGGGTCTAATAATACAAAAACGAGTCAAATGCGTACAATCTCCGCACGTGATTTTTCAGGGCGCTATCTGCATTATGGGATTCGCGAGCACGCTATGGGCGCTATAATGAATGGTCTCGCTCTTTACGGCGGTTTTATTCCTTATGGTGGAACTTTTTTATGCTTTTCGGACTATATGCGCCCCGCAATGCGTTTGTCTTCTTTGATGGGCTTGCGGGTAATTTATGTTATGACTCACGATTCAATCGGTCTCGGCGAAGATGGTCCTACTCATCAGCCGGTGGAGCATTTAGCGGCTTTGCGCGCGATTCCTAATCATTTTGTTTTCAGGCCTGCTGATGCAATGGAGACGGTAGAATGTTGGCAATTAGCTCTGAAAGCACGCAAAACACCTTCTACTTTGGCTTTAAGTCGGCAGGATTTACCTCCATTGCGCCAAGATTATGAAGAAGAAAATTTATGCGCGCTCGGTGCTTACGAATTATTGATGGCGAGTGATGAGGCAAAAGTTACTCTGTTTGCCTCCGGTTCGGAAGTACAAATTGCTATCAAAGCACACGGTGTGCTAGAAGAAAAAGGTATCCCAACACGCGTGGTATCAGTTCCTTGTTTTGAGCTGTTTTCGCAACAATCTGTCTCATATCAACAAGCGTTAATTGGTAATGCACCAATCAAGGTCGCTATTGAAGCGGCCATCCGGCAAGGATGGGATCAATTCATTGGCTCTGAGGGGGTATTTATTGGCATGAATGGGTTTGGCGCAAGCGGGCCGATTGACGAACTTTATATGCATTTCGGTATCACTTGTGAGAATGTAGTGGCTAGCGTCGAGGAAAAGCTCGAAAAAATCAGTAAGGAAGAGACAAAATGACTGTTCGTGTCGCGATTAATGGATTTGGCCGTATTGGACGTAATATTTTGCGCGCCATTGTGGAAAGTGGGCGCCAAGATATCAAAGTTGTTGCTATTAATGATCTGGGACCAGTGGAAACAAATGCCCACTTATTGCGCTATGATTCAGTACACGGACGCTTTCCTTCGGACGTTAAGGTTATCGGTGATGCTATTGATGTAGTAGGCTATGGGCTGGTTCAGGTTATAGCTGAGCGTGATCCAAAACAATTACCGTGGAAGGCATTGGATATTGATATTGTTCTAGAATGCACAGGCCTTTTTACCGCGCGTGATAAGGCGAGTGCTCACTTAGAGGCGGGGGCAAAGCGCGTCCTTGTTTCCGCGCCTTCTGAAGGTGCAGATTTAACGGTTGTCTACGGAGTCAATCACCAAGAACTAAGTAAAGAGCATCGTGTTGTTTCAAATGCTTCCTGTACAACAAATTGTTTGGCACCCATTGCACAGGTTCTCCATAACACCATTGGCATCGAAAAAGGCTTTATGACGACGGTTCATTCTTATACAGGTGACCAGCCTGTCTTAGACACACTGCATCGCGATCTTTATCGTGCGCGTGCTGCGGCTCTTTCTATGATCCCTACGTCAACAGGCGCGGCCAAGGCGGTTGGGTTGGTTTTGCCAGAATTAAAAGGTTTGTTGGACGGTGTATCTATTCGTGTTCCAACCCCTAATGTTTCTGTTATTGATTTGACTTTTACCGCAAATCGTTCCACAACTATTGAAGAAATTAATACTGCTATTTGTGCAGCTGCTCAGGGCCCACTTAAGGGGATTTTGGGTTATACAGAAGAAAAGCTCGTGAGCAGCGATTTTAATCATGACCCGCATTCGGCGATTTTCCAAAATGATCAAACCAAAGTGATCGACGGTAAATTTTGCCGGGTTCTCGCTTGGTACGATAATGAATGGGGTTTTTCAAATCGCATGAGTGATACTGCTGTGGCTTTTGCGAAGACGTTATAAATGGGGAGAATCTCCGGATTTTCTCACGCAGAAAAAAGGTTAAAGTGACTTAACTATTTTAAAAATAAAGAGTATAAAATATATCTGAGTCAAAGTCGGAAATAATTTATATTTTGCAAGGCGGAGAAGGCAGAATAGGGAGCAAAGAGGCGGGGCTTTTTTTGTGTAAGTGGGGGATTTGAGTAGGTGCAATAGTCTGAAGAATCAGAAGTAAAGAGAGAGCAGAGATGAAGTTTCGCACGCTTGATGACGCTGATGTTGCTGGAAAACGCGTACTTGTGCGGGTAGATTTTAACGTTCCAATGTCACAAGGTGAGGTGTGCGATAAAACGCGCATCGAGCGGCACAAAGATACTCTTCTTGAGTTGCAAAGACGGGGCGCTAAACTTATTCTCCTCTCCCATTGTGGCCGCCCTAAAGGCCAGAGAGTTCCCGAATTGTCGTTGCGTCCAGTTGTTGGGGTTCTCGCCGAAATAATAGGCCAAAAAGTTTATTTTGCAGAAGATTGTATTGGGGCACCAGCTTGTGATGCAATTGAGAAATTGCAAGAGGGTGGGGTCCTTTTGCTTGAAAATATACGCTTCCACCCAGGTGAAGAAAAAAACGATCGCTTTTTTGCCGAAGCTTTAGCGCAACAGGGTGATCTTTATGTCAACGACGCATTTTCGGTTTCTCATCGCGCCCACACCTCGGTAGAGGCAATAACAGATTTATTGCCCTCTTACGCAGGACGTTCACTGCAACGTGAATTATGTGCTCTGAAAAAAGGACTCTGCACTCCAATGCGTCCCGTCATGGCCATTGTGGGAGGTGCTAAGGTTTCGAGTAAGCTTTTTGTCCTGAATCATCTGCTTGAAAAAGTTGACAGTTTGGTGATCGGCGGTGGCATGGCCAATAGTTTTTTGGCGGCGCAAGGCTACCGTGTCGGAAAATCATTCTGTGAGCACACGCTCGTTGAAACAACGAGAGAAATTATTGAAAAGGCGCGTCTTAGCCAATGTAAACTCCTTTTACCTTTGGATGCGATGGTTGGGTTCCGTTTTGAAAAAGAGACGCCACATCGTCTCTATGATATTGGATCACTTCCTGAAGAAGGGATGATTTTGGATATTGGTACGCGTTCCATCGCTCATATTAATGCGGCAATTGATACGGCAGCGACCCTGGTCTGGAATGGACCGCTTGGTGTTTTCGAGATGCCTCCTTTTGATCGAGGGACGGTTGCTGTTGCACGCCACGCAGCGGAGCGCAGTAAGCGGGGTCAATTAACGTCGATTGCCGGTGGAGGAGATACGGTTTTTGCGCTGAATCACGCAGGTGTTGCCCGTGATTTTACTTATCTTTCAACCGCAGGTGGGGCTTTTTTAGAGTGGATGGAGGGTAAGGTTCTTCCCGGCGTTCTCGCTTTAATACGGGCTTGAAGGAGAGTAAAGTTTTTTAGGGATAAAGAAAAAGGTTCTTCCTCGCATTTTTGCTTTCATGTAAGGTCGGGGCATAAGGGGGGGTGAATTATGTGGGTGAGTCGCCTATTTATGGAAATTGAGCCAAAAAAGAGGAACTTTTTATGAATAAATGTCTTGAAGATAGAGCGCTTTCTTTGGTCAGAGCGGGTAAAGGTATTTTAGCAGCCGATGAAAGTACCGCTACGATTGGAAAGCGTTTTGAGACTATCGGTTTAGAATCAAGTGAGGATAATCGTCGCGCTTATCGTGAAATGCTTTTCACAACAAAAGAAGCCATGGAGCGCGCCATTTCTGGCGTCATTTTGTTTGATGAAACCATTCGTCAAAAAGCGTCAACTGGCTCAATGTTGACAGATCTCATTCGTGATGCGGGTGCTTTGCCGGGAATTAAAGTTGATACAGGTGCTAAGCCATTGTCGGCTTTTGCTCATGAAACGATCACAGAAGGTTTGGATGGTCTTCGTGAGCGCTTGAAAGAGTATGATGCTTTAGGCGCGTGTTTTGCTAAATGGCGTGCAGTTATCGCGATCGATGAACATTCTTTACCGACGAGAGGTGCCATACGCCAGAATGCGCAAGCTTTAGCACGTTATGCTGCTTTGTGTCAGGAAGTTGGTCTTGTACCAATTGTAGAGCCGGAAGTGTTGATGGATGGTCAATCGCGCCGGCATTCAATAACACGTTGCTTTGATGTCACGCAGGCCGTCTTAAAAATAGTTTTTGAAGAATTATTTGAGGCACGCGTCATTTTAGAAGGTATGATTTTGAAACCCAATATGGTGATTGATGGAAAAGATGCGCGCCACGCTTCTGTTGAAGAAGTAGCTGAAAAAACGGTTCGTGTTCTTAAACAGACTGTTCCTTCTGCTGTTCCAGGGATCGCTTTCCTTTCAGGGGGGCAGTCTGATGAAGAAGCAACCGCCCATTTATCAGCTATGAATGCCTTAGGTTCGTTTCCTTGGAAATTAACTTTTTCTTACGGACGTGCACTACAAGCAGCCGCTTTGAAAGCGTGGGGAGGGAAAAAAGAGAATATTGCTTCTGCACAAAAAGCTTTTTGTCACCGCGCGCGGATGAACCATCTAGCGGCCTTAGGGCAATGGACAAAAGAGCAAGAAAAATCCCCCAGTTAAACAAAGGCGAATTTTGTGCACTCCCTCTGCCTCTATCATGATAATAAGCGGCGGGGGGTTGCTGCAGGAGGCGCTCATTATATGAGGGTGCCGCGGGTACACAGTCGGAGGTGCCAAAAATCCACCAGAGCACGGGGACCTAAAGGAGGCATTTATTTGCTCTGACGGACGGTTCGCTCTGGATCGCTAGGGCTTTTCGCCTGCATCACGATATTAATTTACCCACTACGCACAGTTCTCCTTTATTGAGTACTGAGCAAGGGCGACCAAGCCGGGTCAGAGGCGTCGTTGGGGGTAGGTAATTGGCGTTCATTGCGTCCAGTAATATCAATCGTATAAATTTTAGGCCCCATACCCGGCTCTTGACGGAAAAACATTAACACACGGCCATTAGGAGCCCATGTAGGGCCCTCATTATGAAAACCCGTGGTCAAAATTCGTTCTCCCCGCCCATCGGGGTGCATAACACCGATAGAAAATTGCCCCTTATATTGTTTTGTGAAAGCAATATAATCACCGCGCGGCGACCAAATAGGTGTGGCATAGCTCCCTTCATTCAAAGAAATACGCTGGAGATTACCCCCGTCCGTATCCATTTTATAAATTTGTGGCTTTCCGCCGCGGTCTGATGAAAAAACAATTTGCTTACCGTCTGGCGAATAAGAGGCTGATGTATCAATAGCTTGAGTTGTCGTTAAGCGCGTCATGGTCCGCGTGCGCAAGTCCATAGTGTAAAGATTCACACTCCCATTATGTTGCAACAAACTCATAATCACTTTTTGACCATCAGGCGAAAAACGCGGGGCAATCGTCATATTGTCAAAGGCACCTATCAATTCCCTTTGTCCCATTTCAATTTGCTGAAGATAAACATGAGGTGTTTTATTGTGTCCATAAGCCATATAGGTAATTTCTTGCCGCTTAGGTGAAAAGCGCGGCGTTAAAACCAATTCACTTCCGTCGGAAAGATAGATAAGATTTGCCCCATCTTGATCCATAATTGCTAAACGTTTAGTGCGCGCGTCGTACGGGCCTGTTTCATCTATGAAAACAATGCGTGTATCAAAATAGCCACTTTCGCCCGTCATTTTACTATAAATTTCATCTGAGATCATATGTGCAACACGCCGCCAGCGTTCTGTTGCTGTATAAAATCGGCGTCCTTTAATTTGTTGACCACTAAAGACATCCCATAGACGAAAATCAACTCTGAGTCGCCCGTCGGTTTCTCTGATGATTTGCCCAGCCACCAATCCTTGTGCATTTATTTTTTGCCAATCGGAAAAGCGCGGTTGGCTATTAATATTGGTAATTTGTTCAAGAAAAGACTCTTTGCTAAGTGGTGAAAAAAGCCCCGACCGTTCAAGATCTGCGGTGACCACCGCGGTAATCTTTTGTCCCAGCGAATCGTTAGAAATAAAATTCGTAATTGCGATTTGTATAGGGTTAAAATCAGCGCCCGCAATGGTTCCTTTTAACTGTGCATGGGCCGATAAATTCGAAAGCCACAAACTTACGGCGACGATAAACCAAGAAAAAACGCTGCGTTTTGCGGTAGTCATAACGGGGTGTATCCTTTCATTTTCACTAAAAGAGAAAATATATTCTTTATGGTGCCATTCCTCGAAGGGGATCAACATTAAAATCAAAACCTTGCCCCCATAAATCATACTGATCACGCGGGAGGTCTGCGTAAGGTTGGCACGAAAAAACGGCCGCATATACTTGCCGCATCATTATAGCTTGCTGATTTTCTTCACCACTAAATGGTTTAATCACCGGCTCCCCCACGACCATCCCTCTACGGTCTAAGTAAAACTGCAAATGCACAATCGGACGATTGTCTAAATTTCCACCAATGGCAACAAGTTTAAGCTTTTTTTGTATGCATGCGCCAGCGATATTTACTAATGTTTGTGCCATTTTTGCGGTATCACCGACGTTTTTTTGTGGGCCTAAAGCTTCCGGCTTATTGGAGCGCTTCGCGCCCCCTCCTTGAGTGCGCGTACGATTCAAAAGATTTTTTTCTTCTCTCACTAAAATATCTTCAATTGTCAGTTCTCCCTGTTTCTTAGGAGTTTTTGCGTCTTGGGAGGCGGATTGCTTAGCCGGTTTGGGTTTGAGATGTGGGAGAGGCGTTTTTTCTGGTAGCTCAATTTTTTCGGGCGATTCACGATTCTCTATTTTCTTAACAGGTACGGCAGGTGCTGGTGGTTCCGCTTCTTTAGTAGTTTCCGGCACCAATGGCGCGACCGACTCTGGTTCTTGAACGGGCGTCATTGGCACCTGCGGTGCCGCTGGATCTGGTTCTTTCGGCGGGATTATGGCCTCATTTTCGGTTATTTGAGGAGATGTTTCTGGTTCCAGCAATTCTTGTTCTTTGAGCGGTGGTACAAGGGCCTTCAGTGTGTCCTCTTCTTCTCCAGAGGGTGGGACTGTTGCATCAATATGCTGCAGTTTTTCCTTTGGATTGAGCGGAGATAAATTATCGATTGTCTCGTCACCAATATGGCGAGCATCTTCTTCGTCTTGCGGTTTCATGGTCGGTCGTGGTGCCGGATTTTCGCGAAGAGGAGCGTTTAATGATCCTTGTTGAAAGGAAAGCTCTTGGTCCAGGGGAGCCAAGGTAACGGAGATAGCTTCCAACTGTTGTTGCGGTAAAGGAACAGAATTAATAAAATGCACGCTCCCCCAACTAAGAAGAATTACGTGCGCGGCAAGCGACAAAATCAGGCTCCATTTTGTATTATGATGAAGATCTTTGTTCATCCCTATGCCTTGCTTTTTCCATTTTGGTAATTGCTCACGGTTATTGCGCGCGTTATACGATATTTATAATAGGTTTTATTGCGCCAAACTGGCTAAAGCAACTTGCGAAAAACCAGCTTTCTGAATATCAGCTAACAGCTGTAGAACTTGTTGATATTCAACAGTTTTAGCGGCGCGCACAAAAATACGTTGATCTTTTTGTGCAGGGCCGTTCTTCAATTGAGCTTTGAGCTTTGCAATGAGAGCTTCAGATGTATCATAATAATCATGATTAATGGCTAAGCGCCCTTTTTCGTCAAGTGAAACCGTTAGCGGGGGGGTATTGGCTTGCACCGGCCCTGCTTGACTACGAGGCAGATCAAGAGGGACTCCGTTTACTAGAAGCGGGGCAGATACCATGAAAATAATCAACAAGACAAGCATGACATCAACGAAAGGCGTCACATTAATTTCACTCATCAAGCAGCCGTGCGCACGCCGCCGCCTACGTGTATTTTTTTGAGGAGAAGGAGCAACAGAAAGCGCCATGATTTCGCTCCTTATAAAGGTAAATCAGATGTTATGGTTTCATCAATGCGCCGCAATATAATTGTCGAAAATTCATCAGCAAACCCTTCTATTTTCGCTATTATTTGCGCACTTTCATGCGTTAATTTGTTATAGGCGATAACCGCAGGAATTGCCGCAAATAAGCCGATTGCAGTAGCTAGAAGCGCTTCTGCGATCCCTGGTGCGACAACCGCGAGCGATGTATTTTGAGATGCGGAAATAGAAAGAAATGAATTCATAATACCAACAACTGTTCCGAATAGACCAACGAAAGGGGCCGCTGACCCAAGAGTAGCTAAAAATCCTAATCTTGACTCTATTTTTGTGCTTTCACGCGCTAAAGCGAGATCCATAGCTTTATCAATTCTCGTTTGTAAATTCAGGGACGGTTGCTTCCCTTTTACGAATGATTTTTTCCATTCTGTCATCGCTGCTATAAAAACTGCGGATATACCGTCTACACGCCGACTTTTATAAACAGTGTAAAGTTCCTCCAATGGCCTTCCCGACCAAAAAATACGCTCAAAGCGTTTTATGTCACTCCGCATGCGCCGGTATGCTAATATTTTATCGATAATGATCGTCCAACTCCATACAGAAGAAAACAGCAGCCCAATCATGACAACTTTCACAACCCAATTGGCCTGCATAAACAAGCTTAATATGCCAAAAGTTTCGGGATTCGTAAATTCTATTTGCGACACGACCGCCCCCTTTTTAAACGGAAGACTGACTTATTAAACGGAAGACTGACTCAAAATACGCAATAAAGCATATTGTTTTACAGTTTCTAAATTCAACGAAACAAAATAAAATTTATTAACAAAGAATTATTTCGGAAAAAGAAACTTCGATAAATGTCTCCGTCTCTACTGCTCTGTCGGAGATTGTGCAGAAAATAAACCTTTGGGGAGACGTCGTGGCTTCCCTTCTTGGTTAATAATAGCAATTTCAACTTTCGCACTCACCAAAATTACGTCATCGCGCATAATACATTGCTCTATAATAAGGCGTGCGCCCTGAATATGGCCAATTCGCGTTTTAATCACCAAAAGGTCATCAATTTGCGCAGGTCGTGAAAAATTAATTTCCATATGCCGAACGACAAAAAATAATTTTTCACCCTGCGCTCCCGATGCTAATTCTATATTATTGACGCCCGTATCTCTCAAAAATTCTGAGCGGCCTCGTTCAAAAAATTCTAGATAGCGTGCGTGGTAAACAACACCAGAAAAGTCCGTATCAGCGACGTAAACTCGTGCTTGAAGATCGTGAAAAGGGTTTGTGCAAACGTCACTGAGATGCGCTATTTTAGTCATCTCTTTCCTCCCATAAAGAAATTTGTACCGATGTGTTAACTTGTTTCCCGCCCACTTTAGAGAGCTTTTGTGGTGAAATCGTGGAAGGAGGCGCGCAAAGTCCTAAATGTGTCCAAGCTTTTTCTGTGATAATCCGTCCGCGCGCTGTTCGTTGAATAAAACCTTGTTGTAAGAGATAAGGCTCAATAATGTCTTCAATGGCATCACGCGGTTCTGAAAGAGCTGCGGCGATTGTTTCAATCCCTACCGGGCCGCCTAAAAAAGTTTCTGCAATAAGGATCAAATAACGGCGGTCAAGCGGATCAAGGCCAAGGGAATCGACTTCGAGTCGAGAAAGTGCTTCATCAGCGGTAGCCTGATCAATTTTTCCTGCACGTTTGATAAGAGCAAAATCACAAACCCGACGTAAAAGCCGGCCTGCAATCCGCGGGGTTCCCCGTGCGCGGCGCGCAATCTCGCGGGCACCGTCATCATTAATCTGCACTGAAAAAAGGCGAGCATTGCGCTGAACGATATATTCTAATTCTTCTATAGTGTAAAAATTTAAACGAATTGGTATGCCAAAGCGATCCCGTAATGGGGTGGTCAATAAGCCTAAACGCGTTGTTGCAGCGACTAAAGTGAATTTGGCTAAGTCAATTTTAACGGAACGCGCAGCAGGCCCTTCGCCAATGATTAAATCAAGCTGATAATCTTCCATCGCTGGATAAAGAATTTCTTCAATTGCTGGATTTAAACGGTGAATTTCATCAATAAAAAGAACATCGCGTTCTTCAAGATTGGTTAAAAGGGCGGCCAAATCTCCAGCTTTTGCAATGACTGGCCCCGATGTGGAACGAAAATTAACCCCTAATTCTTTAGCCATAATTTGCGAAAGGGTTGTTTTTCCTAAGCCGGGAGGGCCTACAAATAAAACATGATCGAGAGCTTCTTGGCGCGTTTTCGCAGCCTCAATGAATATTTTTAAATTTGCGCGTGCTGCCTCTTGGCCGATAAAATCATTAAGTGTCTGCGGTCTTAAAGAACGGTCCGGATCTTCAGGAAGGGGAACAGCATCAAGCAGGCGTCGATTCTCATCTTTGTTCATTGTTACCTTACGTTAAGCGGGAGGGAAAGCAATTTGAGGCTATGGCGAATGAGAAGGGCTGAAGAAATAGTTTCTCCTTCAAGGTCATTCATCGCTGAAGTTAAAGCATTAACTGCTTGGTCACGTTCAAAACCAAGCTTGATTAAGGCCGATAATGCATCATCGACTGGTTGATTAGCTGCTTCTGAGTGGGAATTTAAAGCAGGGGGGAAGACTCTTTTGATATGTTCGCTAAAGGGAAGCGTCTTGCTTTTGAGTTCACCGACAATTCTTTCGCTAACTTTTTTGCCAACTCCGGGAGCGCGACTGATCATGGCCGTATCATTGAGTGTAATTGCTTGTGTCAGTTCATTGGGCGATAAAATACCCAAAATGGCTAAGGCAACTTTTGCACCTACTCCTGGCACATTTTGCAAAAGACAAAACCAATCTTGTTCAGCTTTTGTTGTAAATCCAAAAAGACGAATTGCGTCTTCACGAACATGTGTTTCAATGAACAAACTTAAACTTTCGCCGAGAGTTGGTAAAGAAGGACGCAGCCGGTTTGAAATAAAAACGACATATCCTACGCCATGCACATCGAGAATAATATGGTCGTCGAAAATGTCTTCAAGGATCCCCTTCAATTTGCCAATCATGCGCAGGCCTTTAAGCGACGAGATAAGCCGGTGCGGTGGGTGCTATGGCAGAGTGCAAGCGCGAGCGCATCGGCGGCGTCACTGCTGTCAAATTTAGCTTGCGGAAGGAGGACTTTCACCATCATATGGATTTGCTCTTTGGCGCCGTGGCCGACACCGATGACCGACTTTTTAACTTTATTCGGTGCATATTCGGAAACAGGGAGACCTTTTTGAGCTGGAGCGAGGAGTGCAATGGCGCGCGCTTGACCAAGTTTTAAAGTGGCCGTGGCATCTTTGTTAACGAACACATGCTCAATGGCTGCTTCGTGGGGCATAAATTGGTGCAGGACAGCTAAAAGCCCTTCATGGAGCTGGCAAAGTCTGGAAGCGAGGTCACGCTGTGCATCGGAGTGGAGCGTTCCCGCTCCGACAAAGCGGAGCTGATTGCCTAATAGGTCGACGACCCCCCATCCTGTCCGCCGTAGCCCAGGATCAATACCTATAATACGAATCGTCTCTGCCATAGGGCCCAGTTTATGCTATTTTTATATGCTTGAATAGAGGGAATAGGAAAAGAACATAAGAAGAACATATCAAGGTAAACAAAATTTAAAAAATGTTAGGGAAGGCTTGAAGTTGAGTTTGAAAATAGCGTCTATATCGCGCGCTTATGCAGAGAAAGGGTTAAGAAAGGATTGGGTCTGAGCTTGAAAAGTAACAGCTGTAGCCGCATTTAGTATGCAGGGAGAAACGAGCGTTGCTTGTTAAGACTTTATTGAGGAAAGGAAGACGCTCAAAATTCATTGAGGGCGCTGGAAAATCGTGTTCAAGAGCGCAATTTGTTTGTTAACCGGGTTATTGTTTTTGACAATTTGAGACAGATCTTGCCTTCCATCATGGCTCACGTGGCGCATCCGCTCTTCTAGACGCAGCGACTGAGCTACAAAGCAGCGGAAAATCTCTGGTAATTCTTCCCAGTAAGTTGTCTCTAGCTCTAAGGACGGTGTATGAAGAGAGACTTTCGCACTCTCTTGCTTAATTTGTTCGGGCGACATTTCTCCTTCACGTTCCGCACGAAGGAGTAAAAGCCGCGAAGCGACTTGCATAAGCCGCGTGCTCAAATATACAGCTTCCTTTGCGTAAAGAGCCGAGATTTCCGCCGGAAGAGAACGAGCAATTATTTTGCCCTCTGTATCAATATAAGTCGCCGTTTCTTCAATCAGAGTCATTGTCTCTTCATAAAGACGGTCAAAAATACTTTCAAAAGCATCGTGCTCGATCATGACAATAGGTTTATCATGGGGACGTTCATGTGCACTCACGCTCTTACACTCCCGTACCAAGATAGAAACTATGACAACCAATAAACACAAAGTTGAGCAGTTTTTTCATCATTCCCTAGAATAGCTTCTTTAAGATTATCGCGCAACGCGCTTTTTGTATTAAGGATAACGGGCCTTATACCAAGAATACTTTACCTCGCAACGGTGCTCTGAATTTATTGACGCTCAAAAAATAACAGGCGACGATATCCCACGAATTTTCGCAATGATAGCGATGACGGATTGTATAGCGATGCCGCTCACAATCAAGAGAGCGTCTGAAAAAAAATATATTTGTCGTTACTGTTTTATAAATTTATCCGAGCATCTACAAAAATGGTGTCGGTTGCAAAAACATAAGTCATATTTCCCTCATAATCTTCTAAAAGTGCCTTTTTGATACGTGAAACAGTCTACGAAGCCGCGGTAAACAGAAAATTGGGGGTGGTGAAGCTAAAATATGAAAGAGGTGAGATAAGCTCAGAAAATTTTTATTAAAGTCGATGAACAGTGAGGATCCAGGAAGCCACCTAAGCACCCCCCCCCGCAAGTTAAAGTAAACCCCGTAAAGAGAGTGATGTAACCGACCAATAAAATCAATAAAAGAGATTGAGAATCGGTTTTTTGTTATTGTTTGAGAGATAAAGCACTTATGAGCGTTCGGTAACAAAAAGAAATTGCCACGACAAAGGGCCCAAAAACCGCTGCCCCGATAATGAGTAAGAAGGATAAGAAATCCTATAAGGGTTGCAAGAAAGTTAAACCATGAAGGAGAGCGCAAGAGGGCACCTTTTATATTTATGATTTATGGTCAAGGCGCAGTACAAAAAGAGCAGAAATCGTAAGAGTCATATAAAGTGGGAAAATATTATGACAGCCTAATTGATTAACTAAAGCTTAATATACACAGATGCGGTAAAAAGTTGTGCCAGGAATAAGCTGAGAGTGTTCACTTGATAAAAGGTGCTCGGAGTGCCAAAGCAAAAAGGCGCTAAAAAAGCTCAAAACTGTAAAGATGACGAGAAATTGTACTTTATAAAGCCGGAAAATTTGCTGTTGCAGTTTGTGTGCAACGTAAATAAAGCCCGCTTTATATCAGCGGGCATTCAAGTTAAGATTGAAAAAATATCTGAAAGTAAAACGAATATTTCGGTTGAATCAGAAAAATCAAAATTTTTATGCGTTATATGTTCGTAAAATATTCTAGGAATATGGTTGATGAAAATCGTCAACAGCGCTAAAGAACGTAAAATGTCTATGTGTATATTACGGTAGGAAAGGGAGATGTCGTGATCGGGAACACTATTGTGTGCCGTAAACGGACCTTTACAAGAAACAAAGGCTATCAGTTGCTTTTGGCAAGTTATATTCATACAATAAAACTTTATTTTGGTGCGCAGGGGTTACTGTATGATAGAGCGAAAAAATAAATCGACAGAGCCATATCTTTCCCCCCAATTGGTTTTAGCCTTGGATATTCGCCGCGCTGTAGATCCCGCATTTTTGCGTAAGATGTTGCTTAAAAAACCTTTTGCTTGCGTGATCATTTACGATTCGCAAGGTCCACAAAGCGACGAAGTTTTTTTGCAAAATAGTGCCCGATTATACGCTGACGATATTCAAAACAGTGGGGCTGCTCTTCTCATCGCTGATAATAGCCGTATTGCAGGCCGAATAAAGGCTGATGGTGTGCATCTGGAAGGGGACCTTGACGCTCTGAAAAGCCTTAATAAGCAGAAAAAAGAACAAAAAATAGTCGGTGTTGGGAATTTGCGTAACCGCCATTGTGCTATGAGCGTTGCTGAAAATGGAGCTGATTATCTGCTGTTCGGAAAATTAGGCGCTGACAAAAAACCACATGCTCATCCTCGAAATATTCAGTTAGCGCAATGGTGGGCAGAAATTATGGAAATTCCTGCTCTTATCCAAGCAGGGAGTGATCCTATTACTTTTGAGGAAAGCTTAAAAACAACATGTGAATTCATTGTTGTTGAAGAAATGATTTTCGCTCATGACGACCCTTTAGAGGTTCTCGATAAAGTGAAAAA
Source organism: Bartonella australis AUST/NH1 (assembly GCF_000341355.1). Classification (NCBI taxonomy): domain Bacteria; kingdom Pseudomonadati; phylum Pseudomonadota; class Alphaproteobacteria; order Hyphomicrobiales; family Bartonellaceae; genus Bartonella; species Bartonella australis. The sequence continues at coordinate 1,428,456 of NC_020300.1, read as the reverse complement.
GAAATGTGAAAATTATTCCCTCCCTACGGGGATGTAATCTTTATGGCAAAGGAGAGGCACGGTCTTCATGCTAAGCGGGGGTATAATTCTTCATGATAAATAGGGATGCAACCTTTTACGGTATAAGCTGGGGTACGGCCTTTTATAATAAGCGGGGGTATAATTTTCATGGTGAATAGAGGTGTGATCTTCATGGTAAAAAGAGTCATTTATGCGCTAGCTTTGATGACAATTTGGTCTTCGACAGTGGCTGCAAATCAAATTGAGGCTGCCGATGAGGCATCAGACGCTTCCAAATGTACAGTGCGCGCTGTTCAAGATTTTGTGAAAAACGAGAAGGTTCGGAAATCTTTCCATGTTTTAGAAGCTGGGCAGTATGATGAAGCTTATGATTATTATGTCCGAGGGCGTTATCTAAGGGCTTTTTATACTGCGCTCGAACGTGCTGAACTCAATGACCCAATCGCACAGACTTTGGTTGCACGGATATATGTGGAAGGATATGCTGTTCCAATGAACGGGGAGTGTGCGGCTTTTTGGTTTCAGCGTGCGGCGGAACAAGGCGAACCACAAGCACAACTGCGCTACGGGCTTATGTTGTTTAACGGTGATTTTGTAACAAAGGATCAAAAACGAGCGGAAGAGTTTATTCGAAAAGCCGCTGAAGCTGGCGTTAAAGAAGCTCAATTTTATTATGGGGAGCTGCTCCTTCATAAAGCTTTACAGAAAGAGCGGGAGCTCGCAGGGGTTTCTTCGCAAAATATCGAAAGTGAAGCCATGGATCAGGCTTTAGTCTGGTTCTTGAAAGGTGCAGCTCTTGGAGATTCTGAGGCCGCTTTCGCGGCAGCAAAAATTCTTGCTTCGGGAACTTTAACAATGCCCAAAGATTACGATAACGCACGAAAATTGATCGAAATGGCAGCTGATAATAACAATGTAATGGCGCAAATCATTTTGTCCCAATGGCTTGTTCAAGGCCGTGGAGGAGATACCGATTTTCACCGCGCTTTTTATTTACTCTCTGATAATGCAATTAAAATGGTTGTGCCAGCACAAATCGCTTTGGCAAGACTTTATCGTGATGGGATCGGAACAACAGGTGATACCGTAATGGCGGCTGCTTGGTATATGGTTGCAAAGCGGGCAAAAGCACAGGCCCAGGATCTTGAAACGATGTTGGAAGGGATGGGCGAAACTCAATTGAAGGAAGCGCGTGAGAAAGCGCGACGATTCATATCTGCTCACTAAAAGGTGCCCTCATCAAAAAAGGTTGCGTTCTTTTTGAGCGTATTAATCCGTCTATGTTAAGTTTCGGAAAAATTTTCAAAGCGCGCGCAGCGAGGATGCTTTTATAGTCTTGCAGAGAGCCGATACGCTAAGCTATATGGTGGCCTGAAGTTTTTAAGGAGCTTGTGTTTGAGGTCCTTTTATAGTCTTACAGAAAACTGAAAGATTAAGGCGCATGCGACTCCTTTTATAGAAAGATTAGAAAATTTTTCTCTAAAAAGATGAAAAATAAGGATGTAGAGTTCTCTTTTGCAGAGATAAAAGTGGGTGTAGACTATGAAGATTAATGGTAATGAAATTCGGCCTGGAAATGTGATTGAACATCAAGGGGGCTTGTGGGTAGCTGTTAAATGTAATGCCGTAAAACCAGGGAAAGGGGGGGCCTTTAATCAGGTTGAAATGAAAAATGTGATCGATGGTACGAAACTTAATGAACGATTTCGTGCCGCCGAGACCGTTGAAAGAGTCCGACTTGAACAAAAGGACTTTACTTTCCTTTATCAACAAGGTGATGTTCTGGTTTTTATGGATTCGCATTCTTATGAACAGCTTGAGTTGCAAAAAGATTTTGTCGGCGATCGTGCCGCTTTCTTGCAAGACGGCATGACTGTGACCGTTGAGCTTTATCAAGAAAAACCGATTGGTATATCGCTTCCAGATCAAGTCGTTGTAACCATTGCTGAGGCTGATCCTGCCATTAAAGGGCAAACTGTTACATCATCTTATAAACCTGCCATTCTCGATAATGGTATCCGTATCCTCGTGCCGCCTTTCATGAATGCTGGCGAACGTATTATTGTTGATACTAATGAATTGATTTATTTGCGTCGCGCAAATGAAAAAGGATAAAATATGGCCCATTCTGCAATTATGAATGTTATGGTTCAAGCCGCCATTAAGGCCGGGCGGTCCTTAGTGCGCGATTATGGCGAGGTCCAAAATTTGCAAGTATCATTGAAAGGCCCAGCAAATTACGTCAGCCAAGCGGATCGTAAAGCAGAAAAAATTATTCTCTCTGAATTGGTCAAAGCACGGCCAAAATTTAGCTTTCTAACAGAAGAATCTGGAGAAATTATTGGTGAAGATTCTCAGCATCGTTTCATTATTGATCCTTTAGATGGAACAACAAATTTTTTGCACGGCATTCCTTTTTTCGCTGTTTCTGTCGCCTTAGAGCGTCAAGGACAGATCGTTGCTGGTGTGATTTATAATCCCGTTGCCGATGAGCTCTTTACCGCCGAGCGTGGAAAAGGTGCCTTCTTTAATGACCGGCGCTGCCGCGTGGCCGCACGGCGGAAATTGATAGATTGCGTCATTGTAACTGAAGCGCCTTATTTAGGACACTCAAATCATGGGCAATATCTCATTGAGTTGCGCAATATTATGGCAGAGGTTGCTGGTGTTCGCTGTTTAGGGGCAGCGGCTCTCGACTTGGCTTATGTTGCGGCTGGAAGAGCTGATGGATTGTGGGGAAATGATCTTCAAATTTGGGATATGGCAGCTGGAATATTGATGCTTCGCGAAGCAGGTGGTTTTGTCACTGATAGAGAAGGAGGAAATGATATTTTTGGTAAAAAAAATATCATCGCCGGTAATGAATTGATTCACGCTGAATTAAGAAAAACTCTCAAAAAAACTGTTTAAGACAGCAAAAATAACGAGCGTTACACGTCATTTGGTTCAATGATGCATCGAGAGATGTTGGCGCTCTCAGTACATTAGTGATTTAGAGATATTAATGCGCCGAGGATATGCCAGCGCTGTGGCAATTTAAGCCGTTAATAACGCTGGAGAGGACCTCATTTTTGTGAAAATTGCAGTTTGGCTAAACGCGCATAAAGCCCATTTTGTGCGATGAGTTCTGCGTGGGTCCCTTCTTCAACCAGAGAACCTCCATCCATCACGAGAATGCGATCTGCTTTTAAAACTGTCGCCAAACGGTGCGCAATAACCAACGTTGTGCGATTTTGCATAATCCCATCTAAAGCTTTTTGCACGAGATTTTCACTTTGAGCATCTAAGGCCGATGTCGCTTCATCCAGAAGCAATAAGGGCGCATTTCTCAAAATTGCTCGCGCAAGACCAATGCGCTGTCTTTGCCCACCAGAGAGCATGATACCGCGTTCTCCAACTTGAGTGTTAAAGCCGTCTGGCAACGCTTCGATAAATTCAAGCGCGTTGGCTGTTTGGGCTGCTGCTTCAATTTCTGTTTGACTGGCATTTTCGGCGCCAAAGGCAATATTGTCGCGTAATGTGCCGTCAAAAATAGCAACATCTTGCGGGACATACGCAATTGAGCGGCGTAAATCGTGAAGGGAAAGGCGGTTAATATCAACACCATCAAACAGGATATGGCCACTCATGGGGTCGTAAAAGCGGAGAATGAGAGAAAAAATAGTACTCTTTCCTGCACCTGAAGCGCCAACAAAAGCAACTGTTTCACCAGCTTTGACAGAGAAAGAAAGATTGTGCAAAATCTTTTCTTGTTGTCTAGAAGCATAAGTAAAATCAACTTGCTCAAAAGTAATCGCTCCTTGGACAGGCTGTGCTAATGGTAAAGGAAGCTTTGGCGATGAAATAAAAGGCTTTTCTTGCAATAATTCAGCAAGCCGTTCAGCTGCACCTGCTGCTTGCACTAATTCTGCGCCAACTTCTGATAATTGTGCAAAAGTTGCTGCTCCAAAAACTGCGTATAGGACGAATTGACCTAATGTACCGCCGGACATTGTGCCCTTCAAAACATCGTGTGATCCGATCCACAAAATTGCAACGACGCTGCTAAACACCAAGAAAATTGCAAAGCCTGTGAAAAAAGAGCGCAGAATAACGGAGGCGCGCGCCGTTTGAAATGCACGTTCAACTAGATCTGAAAAGCGTGCAGAAATAAATTTTTCAGCAGTAAAAGCTTGCACAGTGCGAATAGCGCTTATCTGTTCGGTTGCTAGGGCATTTGCGTCGGCTAGACGATCTTGTGCAGAGCGTGTGCGTGAGCGGACTTTACGCCCAAAGATAATCAGTGGAATAGATACAACAGGGATGGCAAGCAAGGCAAGCGCGGATAATTTAGCGTTTGTGATGACCATCATCACAATGGAACCGACCACCACAATCAGGTGACGCAAAGCGATAGAAGCTGTTGATCCTATGGCTAATTTTATCTGGGTCGTGTCTGTCAAAAGCCGTGAAGCAATTTCGCCAGAATGAGAATGATCGAAAAATGCCGGTGAAAATTTCATGATATGTGCGAAAACATCACGCCGTAAATCAGCAACTACTTGTTCACCTAATGTGATAACGCAATAATAGCGGGTGGCTGAAGCAAGCGCTAAAAGCAGCGCTAGAAAAAACAAAACACCAAAATAAAAATTGATTTTTCCGTGATTTGAAACTGTAAAACCGTGATCAAGCATTTGGCGAATGGCGACAGGTAAAGCCAGCGTGACAAAGGCCGCGACAAGCAAGGACAAAAAAGCGACAACGATAAGCCAACGGTAGCGGATAATGTAAGGCTTAAAACTTGAAAGCAAAGACACAGAACGCTTCCTGTCGCGCCTCTCTTTGGATTTCACGGAAGAGCTCAGCGGCTTTATAAGATGTTTTTTATTCATTTTATGATAATTCAACTTGATTGCTTAACGATGCCCGTCTGGTCGTTTTATTCCCCCCAGGGCTACGCTTCTTGGACACTTGTTTTTTAATGCACATTCAGCTATAACGCGGCCATAGTACGATCAGTTTATCAAAAAAACAATAGAGAACGCGCTTAAAATACAGTCAAAGGGGTGTTTCATTGTTTGAAAATAGAGGGTTTTCCGTATGAAGGCAAATATTCATCCCGATTATCATATGATTAAAGTCGTTATGACTGACGGAACCCACTATGCGACCCGTTCAACATGGGGAAAAGAGGGGGATACTCTTAGCTTAGATATTGATCCAAGAACCCACCCAGCGTGGATAGGCGGTTCTCAGACATTGGTCGATCGTGGCGGGCGTGTTTCCAAATTCAGAAATCGCTTTGGTAATCTCGGCATCTAAAATTTTGCTGATTAGATCCGCTGTCTCAAACAGCGGCCTTGGGTGTGCTCCATTGCCTAGGCAGGGCCTGTGAGCTTGTGCAGGCATATATTTGAAGCCGTATCCCAATCTGTGAAAAACTGAACCGGCACAAGAAGTTAATCGTGCAATGCGGCTATGAGAGTGGTGTTACGGTAACATAATTACCGTAACAGTGTAACCGCTTGAGAAGAAGCTATCCGCACCGCAACAACGGGGAAGTAGTGGCCCGAAGAGCGTCATATTCGCGTCCTCGTGGACAATTTTAGCTGTATTTTGTTTGCTCAATATACGCCCGCTGGGCAAAACAAACTTATCCGCTTTTTGTCTCTAACAGAGAGGTTTAGACGCTCCCGGTTAAAAATACCCGGAAGACTATAGGTGCATATTATAACGCAGCCGGTCGCGGTTATGCAGAAAGTTTTGCTAAAATTTCGTCACTGACATCAAAATTAGCATAAACATTTTGCACATCATCATCTTCTTCTAACGTTGCAATAAGGCGCAAAATTGATAGTGCTTTTTCTTCATCCACCGGTGCAAGGGTGGTTGCTTTCCAAACAGTATTAATCGATTCCGCTTCGCCAAGAGTGTCTTCAAGAATTTTCGAAACTTCGCCAATATCTTCAAAAGCACAAATAATGTGGTGGCCTGTTTCTTCGGATTGGACATCCTCGGCACCTGCTTCAATCGCGGCGTCCATAATGCTATCCGCAGTGCCTGCTTCGGGCTTATAAATAATTTCACCGATTCGGTTAAACATAAAACCCACCGAACCCGTTTCCCCTAAAGCACCACCCGATTTTGTAAAGGCCGCGCGCACATTAGAGGCTGTGCGGTTGCGGTTATCAGTCAATGCTTCAACAATAATCGCGACGCCTCCTGGGCCGTAACCTTCGTAGCGTACCTCATCATAATGCTCCACATCACCGCCTGAAGCTTTCTTAATGGCGCGTTCGATATTGTCCTTGGGCATCGATTGCGCTTTGGCGTTTTGCACAGCGAGCCTTAAACGCGGATTCATTGCCGGATCAGGAGAGCCTTGCTTCGCTGCAACCGTGATTTCGCGCGCGAGCTTAGAAAATATCTTCGAACGCACTGCATCTTGGCGCCCTTTACGGTGCATAATATTTTTAAATTGTGAATGGCCTGCCATGGCTTACCTTTCAGTTTGGATGACCAGACGCCTCTTTAGGTTAACGAAATGTACCACAGCGTAAGGTGAATAGACCCGATAAAATCTTTATAAGAAAATTCGCGTCAAAGGTAAAGATATTCTCGTAGTAATCATCACAGGATAGGTGTATCTTGTAGTGACTTGAAAATCGCGCTATAAACTATCAAAAAGCGTGATTTCATAGTAGAGACGGTTTCTTCTGTGTCCCGTTCAGTTAAAGCGGAGCGGGGGCGGTTGGCGGTTTAGGAAACAAAAGACTCTAGGGCTCTGGAAGATAAATGGCCTTAGAGCGGGCGGTAACCTGCCTCGATAAAGAGGCGAATAAGAGGATATTATAAAAATGGCAGCACAACTTTTGATGCCAAAAGCAACAGCGGTCTGGCTGGTTGATAATACAGCGCTTTCTTTCGATCAGATTGCGGAATTTTGTAAATTGCATGTGTTAGAAGTGAAAGCCATTGCTGACGGTGAAGCCGCCCACGGTATTAAAGGACTTGATCCAATTAGTTCCGGGCAATTAACACGCAGCGAGATCGCGCGCGCTGAGGCAGATCAAACAGTGCGCTTAAAAATTTCTCAATCAAAAGTGCATATCCCTGAAAAAAAACGAAAGGGTGCGCGCTATATCCCTCTCTCCCGGCGTCAAGATCGCCCGAATGGTACATTATGGTTGGTGTTGAATCACCCTGAATTGAAAGATGCACAAATTGCACGGTTAATCGGGACAACAAAAGCAACCATTGAGCAAATTCGCCACCGGACACATTGGAATAGTGCTAATTTAGCTCCCTTAGATCCCGTGGGGCTGGGCCTGTGTTCACAAATCGATTTAGATATTGAACTCCATCGCGCGGCAAAAAACCGCCCTGTGCCAGCTGAAGGGGACGGGACTTTACTTCCTGCGTCGGTTACAGAAAATGGCGTCTTTGACGAGGGCGAAGCTAAGCAAATTACCGATGAAAATTTAGACGCCAGCAAGGTTTTTGCCAAGCTGAATGCTCTTCAAAAAGAACCTCAAGGTGATTTATGAGGACAGGGACCTGTATGAGCAGGGCGGGGGCGACTTTGCTTCCCGCATGGGCCGTGGAGAATTGCGTTTTTAATGATGGTGAAGCAGGACAAAGCACGGCGAGAAGCTTAGATACCGGCGGGGCTTTTGCCAAGTGGATATCTCTGAGAGTTTCAAAATGATCTATAATACAAGGTTGGTTTAAGCTCTTAAGCTGGCCTCGTGAAGTTTCCTGCAGGGTAAAAATGCGGAGAAGAGGCACCTTGGGGATGCAAAAAATAGGGAATAAACAAGGAAAAAAGCTCTATATTAACTATAATCGTTTTTAAAGAGCTGCTAAAAAATTGCGCTATTTAATTTTGGTTCTAAACGACAGGAGAATTGGCACGTGGGCCCTATCCAAAATATTATCCGTCATCCATTTATAACCTTACTTTTTGTTTTATTGACCGCAGTTGGGTGCGCTAAAAAAAATACCGGCACCGCGGGTATGGGGGATTATTTTGATGCCGGATACGGTGCTGCATCATCGGGTTCAAAGCAGGAATTTATGGTCAATGTTGGAGATCGCGTTTTCTTTGAACTTGACTCTTCTTCTATTGAGCCGGACGCTCAGCGAATTTTAATGCGTCAAGCAGAATGGTTGCTTCGTTATCCTCGTTATTTTGTTACTATCGAAGGCCACGCTGATGAACGGGGTACACGCGAATATAATTTAGCTCTTGGGCAGCGCCGTGCTGTTGCAGTGCGTGATTATCTAGTTTCTTTAGGTGTTTCTGCACAGCGGATGCGGACAATTTCCTACGGAAAAGAAAGACCCGTGGCGATCTGCAATGCTCTTTCATGTTGGAACCAAAACCGGCGGGCTGTCACAACAGTAAGCACTGGAACCAATGATTAAAAATAGGCATGAAAGGTACCTGACTCATTAATCAAATTTACTGAGGGGCAAAAAACGCACCCGTAGGTAAAATAAAGTAATGAGCATTTTAAATTCCGCTTTTTGTGGCAAGTTTTAATTTTTTGCCCGAATTTTTGTCTATTTGCTCAAATTATCAGCGAGAGCGCTGACAGCGGCCTATTGTGCGAAAAAAATATAGTTTTATTTTTCCCCATTATATTTTAAACTAAAAAGGCTTTTCGGGGGCGTTGTCGACAAAATTCTGTGGATGGTAGGGCACTTTTAGTTGAAAGGATTTTATGAGAATAAAGTCTTGTAACGAGGGGCGGGGTTTTATCGCAAGTTGTGGCCTTGAATAAAATAGCTAGAGGGTGTTCTGCTGTTGGGTGCCCGGCTGATCGGGAAGGCCGTCTTTATGAGGGGCAAGCACAGCTATAACAGGGCACTTTGCATCTCCTTCATGGATATACTGGTGGCGTAAAACGTTGAAATATGATTGCTTGCGACGTCCTAAAATGCAATTATTGTGAGGCTATCACAGTGCAATCAGTGTAAATGTTTGGACAGGAGAAAATCATTTCCAGTGTTTGTTCAGTTGGCAGAAAATCTTTTTAAAAAATCCGACTTTGCCACTTGTCGAAGACTGATCCTTGCAGTTTCTGGAGGAGGGGATTCGCTGGCTTTGTTATTTTTGGTCCGGGATTATTTAAAAACATTGCCTTCTCCCCCTGAAATGATCGTTGTGACGATTGATCACCAATTGCGTAAAGAGTCAGCACACGAGGCAAAAAGCGTTTCGGAAATTTGTCGTATCTACCAGATTAAACATATTATTGTGCGGTGGGAAGGCGAAAAACCAAAGACCAATATCTCCGAAAAATCGCGCATCGCGCGCTATAATTTGCTGTTTGATGAAGCTCAAAAACAAGGCGCGACTCTGATCATGACAGGGCATACACTGAATGATCAAGTCGAGACTTACCAAATGCGTAGTCAGCGTATTTCAAAAACTGTGAATATTTTGCAACAAAAAAAGGATGAAACTTATCAAACGCACAGCCAGCATATCCGAGAGAATATAAGTCTTTTTCAGCAAGAAAAAGGGAGTAATGCTTGCACAGAAATTGAGACCAAAAGCGTGACAAATGGCACGCCAAAAAACAGCGATGAATTGGTATATGAACGCGGTTTATCATGTATCCCGCGCGAGGCTTTGTTGCGTCAACAGGTCCGGTTAATTCGCCCACTCCTCGGCATAGAGCGCGAGATATTGCGCGATTATTTACGTTTTCGGGGAGAAACGTGGATTGATGATCCAACAAATGAGAACCTTAACTTTGAACGTGCGCGTGTGCGCCGTTCCATGCACTCAGAAAAACTGACTATTCTTGCTAAAAAAGTTAACCACGCGGCGCTAAAACGTCGCCTACAAACCCAGAAAATCGCCGATTTGATTTTAGCATTGGATATTGCTGTTGAGTATGGGCGATGTTTTATTGGAAAGCCGGCGCCTTTCTTATCACAACATCCAGATTTCCCCTTTATCGTTGGGTTGTTTGCCGTGCTAATGGGGGGAAGCCCTTATTTGCTGTCGCATAAAAAATTAAGGGCCCTTAATCAAAGATTGTGTCTGGAACATTTTGAAAAAAAACGTTTTACTCTGGCGGGGTCTGTCATTGAATATAACCAAAATGGTATAACTTTTTGGCGCGAAGCCCGAAATATTAAAGAGACGGTCGTTGAGCCAGGAAAAACTTTTGTGTGGGATGGACGCTATCAGATTAGCAACCACGGTGAAGAATCAATAAAAGTTGGGACAGCTAATCTTTCTCAGCTGAAGGGCTATTTAGACAACGGTATCACCTTAGACAACGGTACAATGGAGCCTAAACGTCCTCATTTTCCTTCTTTGCAATCGCTGTTAATGATCTCAAATGATAAAATGACCGATATTCCGGAGTTAACTTATCCATCGCCCTTTATGACTTCAAATAACAAAATAATTGATCATTCGCAGTCCATCAACCCGTTTCATCCCCAATACAAAATCACCATAAGGCGAATTATGGCTCCCTTTAACTGGTTGCTGTCGCGTGAAGACGCTGCTATTGTGAGCGTTGTTGGGCCTTTTTTTAATATTGAATGGAAAAGATAAATAAAAATTGCTTTAAAAGACGATAAACACTCGCTCATGCCTTGGCAAGGCGTGGACAAGGTTATATGTTAAGCTATGATAGTGAAAACGACTCTTTTAAAAATCTTTATCTGACTAAGTGGGCTTAATATGAATTCCAATTATCGCTCCCTCTTGATTTGGGGGGTCATTGCTCTGATTCTGATCGTGTTATTTTCTCTTTTTAATGGAGATAATCAGCGCGGCGGGAACAGTGAAATATCTTATTCTGAATTTTTACAAAAAGTTGAAAATAACGAGATTAAAGCCGTTACCCTTCAAGGACAAAAATTAACGGGACACACTGTTGATCGTAAAGTTGTTTCAACTTACGCGCCGAGAGATCCGGGCTTAGTGCAAAAATTAGAAAACAAAAAAATCAACATTAAAGCTGTGCCTGAAGGTTCTGGAAATAGCATCTTACTCAATTTATTGTTCTCATTACTTCCCGTTATTATCATCGTAGGAGCGTGGATCTTCTTTATGCGGCAGATGCAGAATGGATCACGCGGCGCGATGGGATTTGGTAAATCAAAAGCAAAATTGCTTACTGAAGCGCATGGTCGTGTCACCTTTCAAGATGTCGCCGGTGTGGAAGAGGCGAAGCAAGATTTACAGGAAATTGTCGAATTTTTGCGCGATCCACAAAAATTTCAACGCTTAGGAGGGCGTATCCCGCGAGGTGTTTTGCTTGTGGGACCTCCGGGAACAGGGAAAACTCTCCTTGCTCGGTCCGTCGCGGGTGAAGCCGATGTGCCGTTCTTTACAATTTCAGGATCAGATTTTGTGGAAATGTTTGTCGGTGTCGGTGCAAGTCGGGTTCGCGATATGTTTGAACAGGCAAAAAAGAATACTCCTTGTATTATTTTTATCGACGAAATCGATGCTGTAGGACGTCATCGTGGTGCTGGATTAGGAGGCGGAAATGATGAGCGGGAGCAAACGTTAAATCAGCTCCTCGTTGAAATGGATGGTTTTGAGCTCAATGAAAGCATTATTTTAATTGCCGCGACAAACCGCCCAGATGTTCTCGATCCTGCTTTATTAAGACCAGGACGTTTCGACCGGCAAGTTGTTGTGCCAAATCCCGATGTGGCTGGGCGTGAGCAAATTTTAAAAGTTCATGTGCGCAATGTACCTTTAGCACCAAATGTCGATTTGAAAATTTTGGCAAGAGGAACACCGGGATTTTCGGGGGCTGACCTCATGAACCTTGTCAATGAAGCCGCTTTAATGGCCGCAAGCCGCAATAAAAGAGTGGTTACAATGCAAGAGTTCGAAGATGCAAAAGATAAAGTCATGATGGGGGCCGAGCGCCGTTCAACAGCTATGACGCAAGAAGAAAAAGAGCTCACTGCCTATCATGAAGCAGGGCATGCTATCGTTGCTTTGAATGTGCCGGTTGCTGATCCCGTGCATAAAGCGACGATCGTTCCAAGGGGAAGAGCTCTGGGTATGGTTATGCAACTGCCCGAAGGAGATCGGTACTCTATGAGCTATCGGTGGATGATTTCTCGTTTGGCCATTATGATGGGCGGACGGGTTGCTGAAGAATTAAAATTCGGAAAAGAAAATATTACATCTGGTGCAGCATCCGATATCGAACAAGCAACAAAATTAGCACGGGCTATGATTACGCGCTGGGGATTTTCTGATTTGCTTGGGCATGTGGCTTATGGGGATAATCAAGATGAAATCTTTTTGGGTCATACAGTCGCTAGAACACAGAATGTCTCCGAAGAAACGGCGCGCATGATTGATGCTGAAGTGCGCAAGCTCATCGATGATGCCTATAAGGCAGCTTCAAAAATCCTCAAAACAAAAGAAAAACAATGGTTAGCGCTCGCTCAGGGCTTGTTAGAATATGAGACGTTAACTGGTTCCGAAATTAACGAAGTGATTGCGGGAAAAATTCCTTCACGATTGCAGGGAAATGACAATATCCCTTCACGCAGTTCTTCTGTGCCGAAGACAGGGGCCAAAATGAAAGGAGAGGCCGCAAAGTCTGATGATGCCCAGTCTGGTCGCGCTGAGTCTAGTGATTCTGAGCCTGATGAGGTCGGAAAAATAACGCGAAAGACAAAAAATAAAACAGAAGCGGTTAATGCTTCTGAGGGCAAAAAGAAGGCCGAAAAAAAATCAAACTCAGTTAAGCGTAAAGAATGACAGATCTTTTTTCATGATGCGGAGTAAAACTAATGAAAAGAGTTCTTTTAAGCAGGTGGACCGGCTCGCGCGTTTAAGAGATCTCTTAAACGCTGTAGAAGGAAGCTTTTGGGAAGCCGTCTGTGAAAATCGAGTTGTTGCATCGAGTTTGAATGCTCCCTGCTTGAGGTTGTTCTGTTAGAATTTTTCTCAAAAAAGGTACGTAAAAGATGCCATAAAGAGGATTTATTGGCGCGGTGGGGGTGGAGATTGCTACAGGAAAGGTTTGTGGTTCCGGCGGGTTTAAAAATGCTCTCAAGGGGGGCTCATATTGGGCGGTAAGTGCCTATATTATCTCAAAAGGATTTGGGAGCGTGGATAATCTCAGTTCAGTGAAAGACGGTAACAGGGGGAGCATGCGTAAAAAGGAAAAAAAAATGGCGCGAAAATATTTTGGGACAGATGGAATTCGGGGTAAAGCCAATTTTTTTCCGATGACGCCGGATTTCGCCATGAAGGTAGGAATGGCAGTGGGGGTTTTGCTTCGAACACAACGCCAGTCGCGTCGTGTGGTTATTGGAAAGGACACCCGGTTATCCGGTTATATGCTCGAAAACGCTTTGGTTTCAGGATTTACTGCAGCTGGAATGGAAGCTCTCTTGCTGGGGCCGGTGCCAACGCCCGCCGTTGCTATGCTATGCCGTTCTCTGCGCGCTGATATTGGCGTAATGATTTCTGCTTCTCATAACCCTTTCTATGATAACGGCATTAAGCTTTTTGGTCCTGATGGTTTTAAGCTTTCGGATGAAATAGAAGAAAAAATTGAAAAACTCATTGATACAGATCTCTCAAAATCCTTGGCAAATTGCGCAGAAATTGGACATGCAAAACGCGTTGAGGGCGATATTTATCGCTATATCGAATATGCTAAACGAACTTTACCACGTGATGTTCGTTTAGATGCTCTGCGTATCGTAGTCGATTGCGCCAATGGCGCAGCTTATAAAGCCGCGCCACTCGCTTTATGGGAACTAGGAGCAGAGGTTTTTGCCATTAATAATGATCCCAATGGCCTTAATATTAATCAAAAATGTGGATCAACTGATTTAGCTTCTTTGAGAAAAAAAGTTCATGAAGTGCGCGCCGATGTAGGGATTGCTCTTGATGGCGATGGTGATCGTGTTTTGATGGTTGATGAAAAAGCTCAAATTATTGATGGGGATCAATTAATCGCTGTTATTGCTGAGCATTGGCACAAAAAAGGGCGGCTCCAGCATAATGGTGTCGTGGCGACAATTATGTCAAATCTTGGTCTTGAGCGCTTCTTAAAGCATAAAGGGATAGATCTCGTTCGGACAAATGTCGGAGACCGTTATGTTGTCGATGTAATGCGCCAAAAGGGCTATAATATCGGTGGTGAGGCTTCTGGACATATTGTGCTAAGTGATTTTTGCACAACCGGTGATGGACTGGTGGCTGCTTTGCAGATTTTGGCCTGTATGCGAGAAAGTCAGTATTCTATGAGTCACTTATGTAAGCGTTTTGAACCTGTGCCACAAATTTTGGAAAATATAACAATTAAAGACAAAAATGTACTGCAAAAATCTGAGGTCAAAACTGCAATTGAACAGATAACACAGCGTTTGGGAAAAGAAGTACGCCTCGTTATTCGTCCTTCTGGAACGGAGCCATTGATTCGTGTTATGGCTGAAGGCGATAATCGAGAAGCCCTTAAAGATAGTGTAGCTGAATTGATGGGCATAATCGTGGATAATGACGCCTACTAAGACGGTGATTATTTTTGCAGTGTTATTATTTTTCGCGACAATTTAACACCAAGCGAACAGGGCCTCATCGTTTTTGGCCTATATGAGGGTGGAGGGGGCGCTGCGTTTTTCAATCTTATATTTACAATTAAGCTTGATGAATGGTTGTTTCCATGAGTAGGGCTGGGGAAGTACTTTTATAGTCGAACTTGAAGGGGTTTTTGTTTCCAAAATAAAAGCAGCTTCCTCTTGCGAAGAAGCTGCTTTGAAAGTAGGAGCTTTAAAGGGCGGTCTTTAAGAAGGGTCCTTTTTATCTCTGCGCCATAAAAGATAAGTGGCAAGCCCAAGAGCTGGTATTCCTAATTTGGCGAGAGGCAAATGTTTACTAAGTATCTCAACGCCAGAGAATGCCGATTCTTGTATCAATTTATGCCTTTGTTCTTCTAATTGTTTTCGATGATTGTGCCGTTGGTAAGCAGCAAGAAGCCGGCCCACAAAAACGCTTAATCCTGCAACAAAAAGCCAAATTAAAAGCATGATACTTGCTGCTGTAACGGGTCCTGATATCGAGCATAAAGATATAAAGCCCGCGAAGGACAAAAACAGCACAGCCATAAATAACGCAAACCCAGTTATTCCGTAGCAAATTGTTTGGATACGAATCCGCGTAACGGTATTTTTGACTTTTTCACCGACGAGGTAACTCAAAAGAGGTGTAATGAACTTAGACATGATTAACGACGCAATAATTGAGCGAGAATAAAGCCGATACTGGCAGCAAATAGAACGCTTTTACCTGGGTTTTTGCGCACACAATGATTCATATAGGATTCAAATTCATCTAACTTTTCTTTTGCCTGAGAGACGATTTCCTCGCTATTTTCTTTCGCTGAGGTGTAAAATTTTTCAGCTTTGTGCTTTGCTTCGTTCAATTTACTCGAACCAAGATCGGTTAGCGTTGAAGTTATGCCCGCAATTTCACCACGTAATTGCTCTAATTGCTTCTGCAGATCTTTTTCTGCTGTTGTTCTATCATTTCTGCCGTTTTCTGCTGTTTTGTTGTTTGCCATGATGATGTTTCTTTCTATTAACTCACGAGTTTAATATTTAAGTGATGATTTGTGCTGGAGTAAAAAACTTCAAACATTCACTGTTCGAGGTAACGTTACAAAATTTTTTTTGTTCCACCTTTTTATCCAATTTAGAAGTGTTTTGTATAAAATCAATCTTGCCTGTATGTGAGAGCTTCATATGGTGAAAAAGGCCACCATATGGTAAAAAAAGATCAAAAGCATGCTTGAAATATTGTAAAAAGGCTCTTCAAGGAGGGGATTATTATCATCTTCCTCCAGAAATCTGTACTTCTGCGTGCCCCCATGCTGGATAAGCTATGCGTGATTTATCAAGCTTTTTTCCTTAAATTGAACATAAATTAAAGCTAGAAGGGGCGGTAATGTAATCATAAGGCGAAGATGGAACCTGAGATAGCACCCTTAGAGAGTAGCGCGCAGAGCGTTGGAGTTGCAGGCGAGGGCCTAGCGGCTTTTTCTGCGTCTGGTCTTTCTCCTTTTTCCATGTTTATGGCCGCGGATTGGGTCGTAAAGGCCGTTATTGTTTTTTTATTTTTTGCTTCTATTGTGTCGTGGACGATTACTATCGTTAAAGTTATCGAGATAACGTTAGCGAAGCGGGATGCACGTCGTGCGCTTCAGTTGGTCCTCAATGCGCAAACTTTTGCGCGTTTGGCTGCTAGCTTCAAGGGCAAAAAGGGGGCGGGTGTTATCTTTTTAAAAGAGACTCTGAAAGAAATTTATCTTTCTACACAACAGATAGATTTTGTCGGGTCCGAAAATCTTGACGAAAGTCGGCACGCGGATGTCTATGACTATGAAGATGTACTGCGAAACGGAGGAGGCGAGGGGATTGTTCGCAAGGCCAATGGGGGTATCGAGGGGCGCGTGCACTCGCTCTTGTCGCGCTGCTCGCTGGCTATTATGCGACGTGTGGCGTGTGGAACTACTGTTCTTGCGACAATTGGTGCGGTGGCGCCTTTTATTGGTCTTTTCGCGACCGTTTGGGGTATTATGAATTCCTTTATTGGGATTGCTGAGTCCCATACAACACGGCTGGACGTGGTAGCGCCAGGGATCGCCGAGGCTTTATTGGCGACAGCTGTCGGGCTTTTTGTGGCTATCCCGGCCGTTATTATGTATAATAGTTTTGCCCGCGCTCTCAATAGTTATCGGAGTGATTTAGGCGATATCGCTACGGCCATTGAAAGACTCTTGAGTCGTGAGCTTGATCGACAAAGACGACAGGCAAATCGCAAAAATGGACGTGAACTTTAGTGACGACTGGGATAAAAGTGATTTTGCCGTATATGATGGCATCAATGTAACGCCTTTCATTGACGTCGTTTTGGTTTTGCTCATCGTCTTTATGGTGGCAGCGCCCCTCTCGACGTCTGTTCTTCCCGTTCAATTGCCTTCTCTCACTCAAGCGCCCGTTTCTCAATTTGACGAACCTCTTTATATTACATTGCAGAAAGATAATTCTCTTTATATCGGGGATATTCTGGTCAGTAGAGCGCGTTTTGTTGAAATTTTGTTGAAGGAAACCCAAGGAAATTTGAATAAAAAGATCCTGATCAAAGCCGACACTGAAATTGATTATGGCTATGTCGTGGAGCTGCTGAATCAATTGCGAATTGCTGGATATAGCAAAATTGGCCTCGTGGGATTGCAGAAAGTTTTAAACAATGTTGCGATTAATGCCGAGAGGAACGAGAACGGGCTGTAGTTGGCGGCTGAGGGGAAAATGTCCGTGAAAAAGCCGCTCATGGCAACAGAAGCGGGAGGTAGTTGCCCCTCTCGCGCACCGCTCTGTATAAGGCACTCAATTCCACACAAAGTGCCCCCAAACCTTCGCGCGAATATGCTGTCGTGTTTATCTAATAATGCCCTGTTGACCCAAAGCCACTTGTTCCGCGGTTTTTTCCATGGTCGGGCGTATGCACTTGGTCTTGTTGACTCGGCTCAATCACGCGCACATCAACCTGAACAATCGGAGCGATTACCGTTTGTGCGATACGCATGCCACGCTGAATAGAGAAGTCTTCATGTCCTAAGTTAATGAGGAGAATTTTCACTTCACCGCGATAATCGCTATCAATCGTGCCGGGCGCATTCAGGCACGTAATACCATGTTTTAGGGCTAAGCCAGAGCGGGGGCGTATTTGCGCTTCGCAGCCAGGTAAAAGGTGAAATATCAAACCGGTTGGAATGAGAGCGCGTTGCCCGGGAGAAAGAACCGTTATTTCTCCTTCTGCGAGCGCTGCCCGTAGATCAAGACCGGCTGAGCCTATTGTGGCATAGCAAGGGAGCTCCAAACCTTTCCCATGTTCGAGATATTCCACGGACAAGCACATCTTCTGCGAAAGCTGAGAGGAGGGACGAGAAGGAGGAGTTCCCTCTTGGTTCATCGAGCGAGCATCATCCTGAGTATGAGACATGACAAGAGGTTCCCTTAATCGAAAAATATGAGCCACTTTAACAAAAGTCTTCTCACAAAACAAGCAGACAAAGTGTGACGCTTAGGGAAGAGGGCGAGTAAACGCACCGTAGATGCCGAGAAAAAAGCGGACAAAGATATTATAAAGGAGAAAGGCGAGTATCTTCCGTTTTACGCGCTGCCAATCAAAATACCTGTGGCAAACACTAAAGCCCCCCCGGCGGCAACTTGCAGAGAAGCGCGCCAAAAAGGAGTCGACATAAATTTATTTTGGATCCATACAATGGCCCATAATTCAAAAAAGACGACAATAAATGCAACGATTGTTGCTAAATAAAAAGAATGGATCAGATAAGGTAAAGTGTGACCAAGCCCCCCCAACATTGTCATAGTCCCGTTGGCAATGCCTCTTTTAAGGGGGGAACCGCGGCCTGATAATTTACCGTCGTCATGGGCGGCTTCTGTAAAACCCATTGAAAGTCCTGCCCCGATCGAAGCTGAAAGGCCTATCAAAAAAGTTTGATGGGTATCAACTGTTGCAAAAGCGGCAGCAAAAATTGGCGCGAGGGTAGAAACGGACCCATCCATCAACCCCGCAAGACCTGGTTGAATCCATGTCAAAAGCCTTTGCCTGTGTGTTTGCTCGCTGTGCTCGGATGCCGTTGCTTTAGATGTCTGTGTTGTTTGAAAGCTGGCTTGCGAGTGGACGGGTTCCAGCAGAGGAGGCACATGGCTGAATGAATCCGCGGTTCTCTCTTGATTACTACAGGATGAACAAAGAAGTTGCTTATAATCTTGGACTTCCTGCGCGCTCATTTTCGAAAAAAGAGCTGCCTGGTTGAGACACTGAGATTGCGATGTTTGCGCGTTTTTTAGATAAAAAGCAGCTTCCGCTTCTCTGAATTCAAGAAAACGGGTGATAACCCCTTGCGCCGAGCAAGAGGAACAATTTCTATTTTTGTTTTGCGTGGACAAAAAAGAAGAATCTACCATCGTCGCGCTCTTATTTTAGAATTATTCTAAATAATATAAAATGAAAAAAACGAAAGTCAATCCGCAATTCGCAAATCGCGAAAATGTTGCAGTAAAGTAAATGTGCGGATTGATGTAGGATTCTTGGATTAGGTCTTTATGATTTTGGGCGGTTTGAGAGGAGTCCTTTCGACGTAACATAGAGGCTGATAAGCAGGTAAAAGAAGCTAGCGACAACGTTCCAACCAGCAAAGGAAAGAGAAAGAAAGCGCCCTGGCGCTTGGGAGCACGAAGGAAGCTTGACACTGTTTAACTGATTAAGCAGTTGGTTGATATCCGTTGTTAATTTTGAGATCCTTGCGCTGCAACTAATAGGACCTTGCCAAAAACCGTATTCGACACCCGCGTGATACACTGCTAAGACGAGACTACTCGCCATTGATATTGAAACACACAAAAACAAAATCTGCACCCAACAAGATCTGCGGAAAAATAGTACTCCAAAAATTGCTAAAACCGAAAATAATATAGCACCATAATAAGGAAAACGCTCGATCTCGCATAAAACGCAGGGAAGATACCCTCCAATATATTCAAAACTGATGGCAATACTCAGGGTGGCTGATAGACAAAAAGTTAGAAATAAAGCCCATAAACCTTGCTCTTTTCTGCTTAATTTCAGATAAAAGTGCTCCCTCACGATATCTCGAAAAGGTGGCGAAAAAGTCATGGAGTGTCCTCCTTAAGGTTAAATTTGTTATTTTCAAAGTAGCAATAATTTACTCTTTTCAAAATGAAATAAGATTGTGTAGGCTAATAAAAGAATGACGCAACCAGCCAATATAGTCCATTTAAAATGACGGGAAACAAAGTTCGTTATTTGGTGGCCAAAACGCTTAGCCAGCCAAGCAAAAAGATAAAAGCGGGAGCCGCGTGCACAAATGGATACAGTAACAAAAAGCCACAGAGGAACGCCCACGGCGCCCGCTAAAAGCGTAGCGATCTTGATAGGTGGAATATGCGAAAACCCCGAAATAATCAGCAAAATGACAAAAAATTTCAGCGTCACATCACTTTGAAGCGTCTGCATAGTTTCATATTTACCATAAAACTCCAGAATCGGTTTGGCCAGACTATTATAAGCAAAATGGCCAATAAACCAACCGACAATTCCCCCTAAAACAGAACATATGGTCGCAATGAGAGCGTAGCAATACGCCTTCTTTGGACGAAGTAGTAACATCGGGATATATAAAATATCAGTTGGAATTGGACAAATAAAACTTTCGATAAAAGCGACAAAACTGAGCCAACGGGGAGCTGCGCGCTGCTGCGCTAAAGAAAACGCCCAACGTTTTAATGTGCTCAACACCATGATTTTATTCCGTGGATTTAAGAGGTCAAGGTTGCAACGAATGCACTAGATAAATCGAATATAATAAAAGTGATACAAATTCTTCAAAAAACGCGAGTCTAGTGTTGACTCATTTGTGCTTCTTCATATAGTGCGGGGAACGAGCGAGCAAGACCGTTCTTTATGTCTTCACGCAAATATGCGGGTGTGGTGAAACTGGTAGACGCGCCAGACTCAAAATCTGGTTCCGAGAGGAGTGTCGGTTCGAGTCCGACCACCCGCACCACCCATTAAAGAAACACAATATCCTTCCAAAAAATACAACAGGTCTAGAAAATATAACGGATTCGCGCTTTCGATTATTTTTCAGTTTAATCTGATCCTCTACATGCCTGGCTATTCTCATTTTCTGTGTGCCGTAAAGGATTGTTTATAAACCTATATTCCAAATCGAACAGTCACGAAAAGCTTCGTTTTGCTCATTCAATGAAAGTAGATTCTCCCTTTATGCTATTCTCGAAATTTATCCTTTTAAATTATTGCGCGATTTTTAACGATATTCCTCAGTCATAAAATGAAATTCTTTCTGCGTTAAGCCCATTGCAATTCCTAGAGAGGAGTTTCTCGTATCATCTTCACTCATTTTATTTTCCTTCGTAAATCAGAAAAAAGCCAATGTTATACGCGCAATATTATTTTCCGTACACTAGGAATTCATGAAGGTTCGTATCAAGGAGCATATCCTCTTATTGGCTTACTGAAAATATTGTAAATATGAAAGGATTGATTATGGATATAAATAAATTAATTCTTATAGCAAACTTAAAAAAATATTTATTAGAAAATAGAATTCCTACTTATAAAATTTCAATGAACATTTTTAAAAAAAGTCCTGGGTATTTAACATATAAATTAAATAGTAGTACCATAAGAACCGATGAAATAACTTAAATATTACAGAAGATGATTTAAAAGATGAAACAATTAGGGATGAAATTAAAGAAAAATACGGTTTTAATGATTAAATTTCATCAGCCTAGGGATTTTTTAGCTTAATTGTTTGTTTCGAGAAAGAGACTTTGACGCTTTTCTCAAACCTATCTTACTTTTCATGGCAGAAAGAGACCGACGTAAAATAAGAATAAAAAGAAGTGCCGGAAATGGGGGAAAAAAGCTTCGTCTACAATGAAGCTGGTTTTCCCCCTTTCATTTTGCTCTCTATTAGGATACTAAAGGAGAGGGTAGAAGTAATGAAAGCTATGGAAAAGAGCTTTTTTGATAATAATATCCGCAACGGCGTCAATAATATCAAAAGAATCATAAAATGCATCACTCTTTGGACCAGCAGGGCTAGGTACTGTAGGCAGAAAAGTGTCGCCTTTTTTGCTAAGATGCGAGTCTGTTTCGGGCGTAGACAGAACAAAAACGACCGGCGCTGATGTTCGAGTGTTCGCGTGGCTAAATGATGGCGGAGTAGAAGCTAAACTAAAAATGAAAATATATAATAGGAAATACTTGCTGTTCATGACATTCCTCCCTTTTTAGTAACAAGTATCGCGCCATATTTATTTAAAAAAATATATAGAAAAAAAATTGAAAACGACCACAAAAAAATGTTCGCTTTCTATTAGGATATTAAAGGAGAGGGTAAAACTGATGAAAGGCGTAGAGAAGAGCTGTTTTGATAATAATACCCGAAACGGCGCCAATAATATCAGATGAAAACGATATCCAATTTTCCGTAGCTAAAGAATCATAAAATACATTTTCTGTAAGAAAAAAAGGAGTTGCAGAACTCTTTGGATCAGCAGAGTTAGGTACTGTAGGCAGAAAAGTGTCGCCTTTTTCGCTCGGGTGCGGATCTGTTTCAGTTGCAGACAAAACAAAAACGACCGGCGCTAATGTTCGAGTGGTCGCATAGCTGAATGATGGCAAAGTAGAAGCTAAACTGAAAATGAAAATATATAATAGGAAATACTTGCTATTCATAACGTTTCTCCCTTTTTAGCAAAAAGTATCGTACCGTATTTATTTAAAAAACCATATAGGAAAAAACATATAATGGCCATAAAAAGATGCACGCTCTCAACTAAAGTGAGTATGGATAAGGGGAGATAGGCTGTAAAATCATACTTTTTTAGTTTGGAAATGGAGTAAAGCCAGGAAATATAGTTAGTTGGCAAATGCCCATGATAGGGACGCTTTCTGATATCCTTCAAATATTTCAATATGCGTGCAAAGAAGTGATGCTTTTTAAGGACAGTTATTCCGACTATTTTTGACATCTACAGCTTGGTCGGGTGGGAGTCTGTCTTATTTAAGTAATCCAGAGTTCGGCAAAATTTGACTTTTTGTCAAAATAAGGCCGGCTTTTTCTTAAGAAAAATGTCAATCTTTTCTAAAATACTATCCTGCTTTTACAGTGAAAAGGTAGAAGCAAACATAAGAAGGAGGATAGCGAGATTCCGCCCCCGGAGTCCCGTTTAAGCGGGACTCGCACAGTTTTTAATTCGCCCTATACGAAATCTAAATGATAAGCAAATATGTCAATAATACCTCGATACCAACACCTATCATGGCACCAATAAACTTAGATATGGCTGATATTGCACCCCTCGCCGTTACAACTACAAGAGGGCCGCCTGTTATTGCTGAGGCGGAAGGATCGCTGGTTTCTGACGAGGTTCCTGATGAAATAGAGCTCACCATATGCGAGTAAGAACTCCACTGTTTGCTGAAGTAAGAGTCTGTTTCAGTTGCAGACACAACAGCAACAGTCGGTGCGGGTCCCGTGGTAACCACACGACCTGATGCTTGTGCTGTTAAAGCTAAAACGCAAATAAAAGTACATGATAGAAAAGATCTTATATTCATAATGTTACTCCTATTTTAGACAAACATCATAATGAATTTTATTTTATTTTCTTAAATATCATATAGTAAAAATGTCACAATAATCACAAAAATTACAAAACTTAGATAAAATCGGACATTGATGTTTAGAAATGCGCTAGAAAGTTCCGTTCTGCGGATAAGAATAAAAGCGCGGGGGTATTTGGCTCGTAGGTATAATGATACAAGCTGAAGCTTAGCTTGATCATGTTCGATCGACTTTATCAGATGGAGAGGTTCAATTGGGCGTATTAAGTGCGCTTCGTTAAAAAGGGGAATGGCGACATTTTGGCGAATAAAACAGTTTCGTCGGTGAACAAACAAACTTTTCAGTGGATAAAACGGGCTTGTTTGCTTCCGCTACGCACAGCTGGCTAGCGATTTTTCTCTTACTGATTCATTTAAAGTTTCGAATTTCAGGCCGCTCCGAAATTTTGCCGATAGAAGAACTTTATATACCCCCCCCGCGGCGCTTCTTTTTATGAAGAAAAATAAAGAAGCTCAAGCGAAGTAAAAAGAATACAGCGGTGGAAGAAAATAACTCCGTATCGAACAAAAATCTCCCACTTTACTTTAGGCAAAAACAAAAAACTCTCCCCGACAACAAACAACCCTGGAAAATAAACTACCGGCCATCTCAAAAAGAGCGAACTCCCCCCCTCACCGCTTCTCCTACGACGGCACCCGGGCACGAGACGACAACCCCCCTTCATCAAACGACCTTCTTTAAAAATCCGTACGCCACCCCCTTTACCCCGACAGAGCCACAAAAACTCCCTCTTACAAAAGGCCCCTCTATGCTCCCTAAAAAAGACGACCTCCACCATCACAGAGAGGTAGTGATTTCTCCTCGCTCTCCACCAGGTAGATAACCCGACATCCGCAACGCGACCGTGTAGCTCGATGCTTGCAACGTAAAGGCCAAACTACAAACAGAGATATATAACAAGAAAGCTCTCATACCCACTCCAATTATAAATAAAAACAAAATGAATTTTATATATTTTTTTTAATTAATCAATATAGTAAAATTATCACAGTGCTGATAAACGACCCTCAGGCTTAACTGAATTCGAGTCTTCGTGGAAAAAAGAGGCCTATAAAATTCTATTCTTTTGATCGGTAAAAGTAAAATTGCGGGATATATTTGATTAATAGGGCTGATACTATGGGTATATTCTCTCTTGATATAGAGGAAAAGGGGGAGGATTTTTAAGTGGGGACCGGCTGTTTCTGACTTCATATCTCGATCGGTTGGCAGCTCTTCCCTGAGTGATCGATTAAACTTTTTTTAAGGCCAGATTGAATTTTTATCAGTGAAGGGAACTTCGACTCTCTTCTAAAATCTATTTCCTATTTTTTAGTAGGGGGGTAAAGAAAAATGATAGTAAAGCTAAAAAGGGGCTCAGAGATATACCCCAGACGGCCCCTCTTCGAACGAGACTCTTCAGCTCACTATTTGTTAGCTCTTCTCCATCACACTCTATGAGCTCATCAATTGGGCACTATCTTACACCAAAAAGTAATAATAGAGCCGCTAATATAGATCCTAAAGGAGAAGTTGGAGGGGGAGAGTAACAGTGACCACCCGTTTTAGGAAAGTCGGACTCTTCAGAATCTTTTTCTTCAGAAGGCGAGCTACTTACTAGGCGCGATAAAGCGCTTTTGTCGGTAGGCGAATCCATTCCAACTGCAAGTATAACAGAGAAAACGGGTTTTTGGTCATTCACGTTGCTAGAAGCTTGCGATGTGAGGACCAAACTACACACAAAAACATATGCTAAGAGAATTTTTATATTCATAATGTTATTTCCTTAATAAAAATCAAAATGGATTATATGTAGTCTGTTTTAAATATCAATATAGTAATAAAGCTGAAATTTATTTGCGTTCTACCAAACTTGGGCCTCCTATGAAGAAAAACGGCGTGCAAAATTCTATTTTTTGAACAGTAAAAGAATAAAGTCGCCCAATATGCTCGACCGGTAGATGTGGCAAGACAAGCTCGGTTGGTTCCATCAAAGGCAGATGGTAGTGTGTTGGGGGGGAGAGTAAACTTGTGTTAGTGATGTCTGTTGCGCGGACTTCGGTCAGTCGGCGATTTCTTCTTTGTTTAGTTGTTTTTCAGAAGGGAAGAGCTTTGGCTATTGCCTGAAGCGTATCTTTTCTTTTTATCGCAGAAATGGACTAAAGTAAGGATAACAACATCAAGAACGAAAAAAGACCCCGAATAAAGCGGGACCTTTTTTATCTTTCAATAAGGAGTAACCTCTCTGTGGAGAATAAGCTATCGTGAGGCATATCTCTTACTGCGGGGGAGTGGGGCATTACAGGAAATATTATTACTGTGAAGAACGCGGAGTATTACGGGAGGGATTCTCCATCACGGAAAAAGTGGTGCGCTGTGGGAAACATCCCCCGCCGCGGAGAGAGAAGAGTACTGTGGAGGAAATTCATTACCGTGGGGAATACGGGACACTGTGGGGGATGTTCATGACCGTGGAGGGGGTGGAATATTATGAGAAGGATTCGCCCTCATGAAAAAAGTGGTGCGCTGTGGGAAACATCCACCGCTGCGGAGAGAGAAGAGTACTGTGGAGGAAATTCGTTATCGTGGGGAGTACGGGGCACTGTGAGGGATGTTCATGACCGTGGAGGGAGCAGAATATTATGAGAAGGATTCGCCCTCATGAAAAAAGTGGTGCGCTGTGGGAAACATCCCCTGCCGCGGAGAGAGAAGAGTACTGTGGAGGAAATTCATTACCGTGGGGAATACGGGACACTGTGGGGGATGTTCATGACCGTGGAGGGAGCAGAATATTATGAGAAGGATTCGCCATCATGGAAAAAGTGGGGTGCTGTGGGAAACATCCCCTGCCGCGGAGAGAGTAGAATAGTACGGAAAGATTTATCTCCGCGGAGAGAGTGGGTTACCACGGAAAATATTCATCATCACGGGGAGGATGAATCGCCATTAACGCCCGCCTGTGAAAATTTTTACCAAAACACCCCAAAAATTACTCAGCAGTTTCGGCCAGTCAGATGTGCCTTCTCGCACAAAAATTTCTACGTCTCTCCCTATATGCCCGGTAGAGCCGCAAAATCCCATCTTCGGCAAGGAAGATTTTCCTTTTTCACTTGAAACAGAGCCTGACACAAAAACTGTAGAGGCGACAGTAGTTTTTTCTGGCTCCTTAACGACCGCACGGCTTGATGCCGGCAAGACAATGGCGGAATTGTAAATAAGTGCGCACAGCAAAATAACATAATATTTGGCCATAATCTAATTTCCTTATTTCCATTGATAAAATATCTAATAAAACACATAATGTATTTTACAGTAAATTAATCCAAAATGAAATATTGTAAAAGTGCAACAATCTTCGAAAATTACAGATAACTAGCCAAAATTGTGCACGCCAAAGCGAGATATGGGTGTGTAAGAGATAGGGATATCCGAGAGATAGGGCTGTGCGGGAGATAGGGGTGCGTAAAACTATCTACGAAATTTGCTATCGTAGCTGGCTAGTCTGTGCGGCCAATCAGATCATAAGCAATTAAGCTATAACTTATGATCAGACAGGCCGCGATCAGCCAGGTCGTTTAACGTGCTTAATCGGTGCTGCGGTTTGCTTTGTGCGCGAGAGTCAGATTATTCTTGTTTTAGCTTCTAGGAGTAGGAATAGGCTTTCTGAAAGTAGTCCCCCTTTATTGTTATTGGGGGTATTTTTGATTTGAATATTTCCAATGAAATGCCAAAAGGTCCAAACAATCCCGTAAGTGATCTGCGAGAGAATTTTGTTTGCGTTTCGATGGGCTTAGATCTTTAATCGCTTGGCCATAACCAACGACTTGTTCAACAAGACGATAACCAAGAACACCAAGTTCAGCTTTGATTGTTTGTAAATGGTTTGCCGCTTCTATTCGGCGTTCCATCGTGTGTATATGGCCTTCGCCGCCGTCAACTTTCGTGCGCGTAAGATCAATGCTCATGTGTGAATCGCCTTGGCTTTGACGCCAATAAAGATAAAAGCGCTCCGCTGCTTTATATTGCGCGGTGGTGATATGGCCTTTTGTATATAAAAGCGCGATAGGGCGGCTGTGGGCGTCGGCAACGGCAATAATAGTACGGGGGTTCCCCTGGCTTTCTGGGTAAGTTGGTTGAAAATAAGGATTACTCGTTTCAACGAGTACTTCTTGTGCTTGTAAATGCCCAATAGAATGATGCTTATCGAATGAGGGGGTGCAGGGGTGGTCTGTTGCGTTTTTCTTGTTCTTGCTTTGATATGTCATAATATCTCCTCAAAAATAATTATTAGGTTATGTGTGCTTAAACATGCTTCCTCAAGGGCATTGGAAGTGCCAAAAGCAGCATTGTTTCGCCAGGGGAGGTGTATTGTACGGCTATGCTATTTGCTTGTGGGCAGTGTTATGCATATGCTGTGGCCGCGTGGTTTGGGACACTGTCTCTTTTATGTTCTCGCTCAATATAGCGTCGTGGCCGGAGCGTATGTTCAGACGAACAACGATAACGGTAAGTTTTGGGGTCAAACCAAAGACCAATTTTTCCTTCAAAATCACCTGAACGTTGTTTGGCGATATTCATAATTACTCCCGGGCGCTCTGTTAAACGCGCTTTTTCTTCCGGTAGGTGCGCTGAAAAAATTTTATCCTCTAAAGAGCGATTGCGCCAGATGGTGATAATGTTAAACGCATTGGCACCGATTTCTGAGGTACCTTTAATATCTTCAGTGCCGGGAACCTCTTTATCAAGATTACTTTTGCGAGCATGCGCGACGAGATGAATGTGCACGGCGTTTAAAACTGCCCAGTCAACCATCTTATAAACAGCTTGTTCTTGGCCTGTATAATCATCCGAAGCAATGCCAAGGCGCATCAAACTATCAATGATAAATTGATCACAGCCATATTTTGCACGGCAATAGTCAAAAACATCAAGTAAGGTATCAACATTCGATGTGCCAACGTGCTCATAAAGGAGAAGGCCATTATCTAAGAAATCCAAAACACGATTAATCATCTCTTGCGTCGGTTGTTCACGTCCTCCTGTTTGCTTGATTAAACGACGTAAGGATTGCTCTCCTTTCATCTCTAAGGAAGCTAAACAAAGACGGCTTTTTTGTGCAATCCAATGCGGAATGCAGTCCGATAAAAGCTGGCTTTTACCTGCACCACTTGCACCACTCCAGAGTGTCAATTCTGCTGGGCGAAAATAAAGCTTTCCGTTCAGTTTAGAATAAGGAACCGTGTAGCCAAGATGCTGTTCAGGAGCGGGCCAAAACAGCGAAATGACTTTATCTCTGTAGTCTGAAGCTTTGTGTAATCCTTCTGGAGCAAAGCTTTTTGCTTGTGAAAAAGCTTCCGATAAGACTGAATCCTCAAGACCCGCTTTTAAACAGTCATTGGCATCCTTATAAGGCAGGCGGACACGATAACAACGGTGACGACCAAGCCGATTAGCAATCTCAATAGCCGCTAATTCACCAGGCGTATCCATATCTGTTGCTAAAAAAATTTTCTCAAAAGCTTCTAAATGGTCAAATTCATTTTCAATCCAATTTTGTTTACCACCACTGCCTCCCCCAAAGGGAATTGATACTGCTGCATACCCATAAGCAGCCAGCGAAAGTGCATCAATTTCACCTTCGGTAATGACAAGTTCACGGTCCTTTGAGGAAAGAGCTTGCCAGCCAAACAAAATCGGCTCGCATTGTGAGGCTGTGGGTTTGGCTTTTGCTCCTGCTTCAGCTAGTCGTTCTTTCACTAAAGCAAGAGTACCATCCGGCTTGTAAAACGGAAAAATAATTGAATTTCCCTTTTCTTTGATGCGGTAACGCTTTAAAATCTCAAGAGGGATATGACGCTCTTTATGCAAATAGGTTTTTACTAAATTGTGGGGTTCGTCCCCCGTAGGAACCGGTGGGGGGCGATAATGACGGCGTGGCGCCATGAAAGGTTTAGGACGCTCAAGATTAAGATAAGCGCGTGCTTCATCCAAGGCCTGAGAAAGACTGATCCCTTTAACAGCGCACCACAGGTCTAAAAGATCACCACCACTTCCTTCTGCAAAATCATGCCAAAGACCTGATTTTTGGCCTTTTAAACAGACCGATAAGCTTTGGCCCGCTTCGCCTTGCGTGCTGCCTACAACCCAAGAATTACCACGTTTTTGCCCCTGAGGAAGAAGCATTTCTGCGATTGATCCAGCTTGGGACGAAAGTTTTTGTTTTATCTCAAAAATCGTGCTCATTTCACTCACTTAATCATTGATGATGCTTTGATGGAGGGCTTTATCATCGACTAGATCATTGATGAGGCTCGGGTGGAATTTCCTTTCATTGATGGATCATTGATGAGGCCTGGATGAGTTGCTTTCATTGCAGGGTCTTTTTCATTCACTTGATAATTAATGAGGCTGCAGTAAAGATCCTCTTCGCTTGAGGCTCTAGAGGATGTATCAGGACGAGAAGAAAGAGCAGCAAGTCTTTCGCGGTTCTCTTTTAGACGCTCAATTTCACGGCGGAACCAATTGCGCCACGTGGCTTGCCAATCCATTTTCAGGGCTTCTTTGCCACTTTTCGCGCGCCAATAATCACGAAACTTCTTTTCCTGCCAACGCGCTTGTTCTTCGCTCAAGCCTTCTGAAATTGCTGCGTGAAGATCTGCTGTCCAATTAGAAGGAAGGCGCTCTCCCTTCAAGCTTGTGACAGTTTGTTCTCCTGTCTCTGTGCAGGAGGAGGTGCGGCCTTTCGGATCCTCTTCAGTGGTAGTTCCTTGAGATGGGATATTTTCAACTCTTTCTCCAAAAAAAGTTCCTTTTTTCAAGCCGGGGAGTGTATTCTTTTGTAAAACACCATTAGGTGTTTCTTTTTCTTCTCTCTTTTGAGCTTCTGAGTTACGTTCATCACTTCTTGGATATTCGTCAGGCAGATGTTGAACCTGAGCATTGATTTTTTTACGTTTTTGTGCAGAAGAGCGACCAGCAAACGATTTTTGCTCAAGCAATTTTTCTCGCTCTTGAAACACATTTTCGCATCTTTGATTCCATAAACCGCTCGCTAAATTTAAAATCTTACCTTCCGCAATGAGCATATCTAAAGCACTCACAAATGTCCGCTTATCACAACCACAAAGGCGTGCTAAGCGTTCCTTCGATAAATCTAAAGGGCGCCCGCGCGCATAAATTTCGTTCAATAAAATTGTATAAATACCAATTTCATGAGCCCGCATTCCGCGGACTCCGCCTAGAAAATCATTCTGATACCAACAAACATAAGGAAGTAAGGATGATTCATAATTAGGAGAGGCTTGACTAACAGATGCTGGGCTAAGAAGAGATGGTTTTTGATTTTGTATCATAGTGTCATCGGCTTTCTCGTGATGCTTCCTACTACTACGCAAGAGAACTTCCGACTGCTGCTCGGGAGAACTCCTGGCTGCTGCGTGGGAAAAATCTAAAACAGTGCCCGCACAGATTTGCGGACATTCAGTCGAAGTTTACCATTTGGTAAAATGTTTCTGGTTTGTGTCGTTTTGTTCTGTTGAATGATTTTGTTTTTCAGTTTTCCTTAATTAAATCTACTAATTGACTGTGTTTGCCTGTATAGGCAATTTTAGGTTGTGTAGACAGCAAAGGATGAGTGGCGCGATATCGGAGATAGATGGGTTTTAACCCATGGAATTTTCAGGGAATTTACCTGCATTTGATTGGGCGACGGGTTGTTTGGTGACTCAAAAATGTAGTTAAGGCCTTCTTAAAATGAAGTTTATTTTATTAATTTACCTCCTCTTTGGAGGATAATGCAAGTTAATTTTACAAAAGAACGTGTATTTTTTTAGAAAGACAGGCTATATGGTGAAACTATGAATATCAATGGTTGGCGTCAGAGATTGAGCGAAGCACTCAGGAAAACCGGGCGGTCAAAGCGGTCTATTTCCCTCGCAGCAGGAAAAGGAGCCGGTTATCTCCACTCTATCCTTGCTGAAGGAAAAGATCCGACGATTGAGTCGCTTTCCGATGTGTGCAACACAATTAATGTCAGTATGAGTTATATTCTGTGCGGACAAAAATGTAGTCCAGAAGATCAAGAATTCATTGAACTTATTTCAAAAATTTCCCCACAGGAACGACAGGCGCTCTTGACTCTTTTGCGGCGACCAATTGACGAAGAAGAACAATAACGTCTTTTTGTGTTTTTTTGTCAATGGTGCACCAATATTGTACGAGTTTTAAATCACTCATTTCGCTCTCCTGTCTTTTTATGGTTGCATTAATCGTGAACAAAGAGTGAACAATACAAGGACAATAGGTGAACAAAGTATGACGTCTTTTGGTTCACACATGCTATTTGAACGTCGTAAAGAGTAAAATATATCTTTTATTGAGGATAAAACAATTGACATATCTCCCATAGAGGATATAAGACTAACGCTATATTTGATCATGTCAAGATAAAGCTTGGGTTTATCAACTATCTAAGGGGGAGATCATGAAGCACATTCCATTTATTAAGGATGACGAAATTCTTATTGTCTATTGTGAAGATGAAGATAGTGGGGCCTATGTCGGGCCTATCGACCAAGAAGAAGAAGTTTTGGATCTTGTGGAAGGACGTGATACCGTACAGAGACTTTTACGGCTTGATTTAAAAACTCTTCATGCTGACGATATCAGCGAAAAAATTGCGCATCTCTATATGGAACACTACGGAGAAGATGAACAAATAGGGCAATTTCAGCCGTTCATTCTCGAGAGTGATGCATATCATAAACAGCTTGACCGGAAGATTATGCGCGACTACGAAGATAATCTTTATGGCTCTTATGAAAAGCAGCATCGTTTGCGCCCATGTGATGTACTGTCCGGTTGTTGGTGGTGAGTATAATGCTGACTTATCTCGAAACAATTTCTTATGGAGTCCCACTTTACTATGCGGGAAATACTCAACACATAATCAGACTTGAGCCACAAAAACATGGTGCATTCGCTTTTATCTCGCGAGAGGCGGCGGGGTGCGTCGCGAAGAAACTGGCTCACCAATGCCATAGAGACGACTTTTCTGTGGTTGAGAAGCATGGTTGAGTTTTCTTACCAATTTTAGCCAATGAGAACAAAAAAGGCGTATGAGTGCGAAAGGCGCTGAGGGTGCTGATGTCGGCGCCGGGGTGCTGATGTTGGTGCCGAGGTGCTGATGTTGGTGCCGGGGTACTGATGTTGGTGCTGAGGTTCTGATGTTGGTGCTGAGGTGCTGATGCTGGTGCCGAAGGGCCGGTGTCGGTGCCGAGGTGCTGATGGTAAAAAAATTTAAAAAAATGGGAGAGGGAGGAAACACAATGCCAATCATTATAGATTGTATTCAAGGAACGCCCGAATGGCGCCAAGCGCGCAATGGTCTGGTTACCGCTTCTTTGTTCGAAATGGTTATGGCACGAAAAAAAGATGGACAAAAAACGCAAAAATATCAATCTATTATGATGAAACTCGCTGGAGAAAGAATCACAGGAAAACCCGTCGAAGAGGCGATAACTCCCTCTATGCGCCGCGGAACAGAATTAGAACCAACCGCGCGCCAACTCTACGGAGTCCTCACCCAGGTAGAGCCAAAATCTATCGGTTTTGTTCTCACCGATGATCGCATGAAAGGTTTTTCCCCGGATGCTTTTATCGGAGAAAATGGGTTGTTGGAAATTAAAACGAAAAAACCCGAAATTTTGATCCCTCATTTTTACCAAAAAAGTTTTCCGGCTGAACATAAGGCTCAATGCCAAGGGGGATTGTGGATCGCACAACGTGAATGGGTAGATTTGATGCTTTATTGGCCAGATATGCCCCCCTTGATTAAGCGTGCTTACCGTGATGAAGCCTATATTCGTAAGCTTGAATTTGAAATTAATCGCTTTAATGAGGCTCTGAATATCATGGTCCACCAAATTAAAAATACTGATAGAAAATTGATGAGAGAACAATAAAGAGAGATAAAAGAGTGCTAATGCACTGAATATAAAAGATGGGTCCGGGAAAACGGGAAAAAAGCTACAAAAGGGATGCAAAAAAAAGCACAAACACTGGTGCTGCGAGAGAGGATTGAACTCTCGACCTCTCCCTTACCAAGGGAGTGCTCTACCACTGAGCTACCGCAGCATTTTTGAAATCCCACGCTGCCTTGTGCCATATTGTCATAAAATAGGCAAGAGACCATTCGTCCATTCTTGCAAGAAACCCCTTCTTATGTCATGACACGAACTTTGTAAAAAACGTCAATTCTATATTCAGAAAGTCAATAGTGCTCAAGAGGTTGTGCAATGACGCAAATGCATCAACAAGAAAAAAAGAATTATCAAGATGAAAAAGAAAAGCGGCGCCAAGAACGGCTCGCTAAGCAGTTGCGCGAAAATCTTAAACGACGTAAAGAGCAAAGTCGCAAACGTGCTCAAAAAGAATCCTAAAAACTATCCGTGAAAGAAGTTCCTCTTGCACACAGGAGTGTGCAGGGAAGCTTCATAGAAAAGCTCTAAGGTGGCCGGGGGGGAGATATTTGGGGGATTGCGAAAAGGCTTTGCAGAAAAGCTCTTGGGACAATCCACAAAAGAACTTTCAGTTTAGGCATTTTTACGGCATCTTTGCAACCAAATTTCTCAATGAGTCGTTATAGCTATTGCAAGGAGTAGCTTTTCAAAAAGCGAAAGCCTCTTAAAAAGTGCGGATAAAGGGAAACCGCGCAGGATCAAGAAAAAGAAAAAAGTGAAAGCATTATGGAATCTATTCAAATCGTTGGCGGGCAATCTCTCTATGGTACTATTCCTATCTCCGGAGCAAAAAATGCTGCTTTACCTCTTATGATCGCTGCCCTGCTTACCAAGGATACACTAACCCTTGATAATGTCCCTCATTTGGCTGACGTTGAACTCTTAATCCGGATTCTCAATAATCACGGGATCGATTATGCTGTTGAAGGGCGAAAATGTCATGAAGAGTGCTCTGCTTCGAGAACAATCCATTTTACTGCTCATAATATTACAACAACACGGGCGCCCTACGAACTGGTTAGAAAAATGCGCGCAAGCTTTTGGGTTATCGGCCCACTCCTTGCACGATGCGGAGAAGCCTATGTGTCATTGCCAGGAGGCTGTGCTATCGGAACGCGGCCTGTCGATTTAATCCTTCAAGGACTCAGAGCCTTAGGCGTAACAATTAAAATCGAAAATGGATATGTTCACGCTAAAGCCCCAAAAGGTCTTAAAGGGGGGCATTATCGTTTCCCTAAAGTCACCGTTGGGGGAACACACATTATGCTCATGGCTGCGGCTTTAGCTCATGGAGAAACTGTTCTCGATAATGCAGCACGTGAACCAGAAGTCACAAATCTTGTCCAAGCACTCAAAGCAATGGGGGCAAAAATAACCGGTGAAGGTACGTGTACTCTCACAATCAACGGTGTCCAAAAACTCAATGGTGCAAGAATAAGCGTGATCGCTGACCGAATCGAAACAGGAACCTACGCAATAGCCGTTGCTATGACCGGGGGAAATGTCCTGCTCAAAGATGCTGATCCAGAACATCTCACCGAAGTGCTTCGTGTTCTCCAAAAAACAGGACTCGATATTGAAATAAAACCAGAAGGTATTCAGGTTAAACGAGACAAAAATAAAACAAAAATTACCCCTGTCGATATCGAGACTGCACCTTTTCCGGCTTTTCCAACCGATCTCCAAGCTCAATTCATGGCGTTAATGACACAGGCTCAGGGGAGTGCGCGGATCACCGAAACAATTTTCGAAAACCGTTTCATGCATGTGCAGGAACTCGTACGCTTGGGGGCGCGGATCAAACTCGATGGGCGGACTGCAACCGTTCAGGGAACAAAAAGTCTACAGGGAGCGCCAGTAATGGCAACTGATCTGCGAGCTTCCGTCTCTCTCGTCATCGCCGCCCTTGCCGCAAAAGGGGAGACGATTGTGAATCGTGTTTATCATCTTGATCGTGGATTTGAAAAGCTGGAAGAAAAATTATCCCAATGTGGGGCAATATTGCAACGCATTGCTATTTAATGAGAAGTCTAACTCCCTTTTAATATATGAAGAAGTGAACCTATTCGCAGACAGGTCAAATGCGATAAGCAGACCGCAACCGGTCGGGGAACCAAAATTTTGCGAAGAACCTCGATGAAAATAAGCCTAAAGTGTGAATGAAAACCAATTTAGAAAATCTAGCAGGGTAGACCTAAAGCGACGTCCTTTTGCGCGAAACTGCGCCCATAGATGGCACAAAAATGTGAAATCTACGGCAAAATCTACCAAAAATCTGGAACTTCAGACTTTAAATGAGCACCGAGGCGAACCGCCGACACTTTATCCGCTAAGCCTGTGCGATCCGATATTTCAACCGCTAAACCACAAAGAGTTGCAGGACCTCGTGCAGGCTCATAATGACTGTGCTTCTTCTTGTAAAGAAAACGGTAGAGAGGCTCTTCCTTATCCATGCCAAGTGATGAATTATAATCGCCACACATACCCGCGTCCGACATGTAAGCAGTCCCGCCTGGTAAAATATGTGCATCAGCCGTTGGAATATGGGTATGTGTCCCGACAACAACACTAACACGGCTATCAAGAAAATGGCCAAGACATTGCTTTTCACTCGTTGCTTCTGCGTGAAAATCAAAAATAATAGCGTCAGCTTGTTCAGTCAAAGAGCAGGCGGTGACGATCTTTTCTGCCGTCTCAAAAGAATCAGCTATGCCACCGTAAGGCATAAAAACATTCCCTAAAACATTCGCAACAAGAATACGTGCGCCATTCCTGGCCGTAAATAAATCTGAACCCTTCCCAGGAGTGCCCGTAGCAAAATTCGCTGGACGTAAAAAACAGTCGCTCTGCTCGATATCATTCAATATCTCTTTACAGCAAAAGGCGTGGTTACCCGTCGTAACGACATCAACCCCGACAGTTAAAAGGTCTCGATAGATCCTTCGTGTTATGCCAAAGCCGTTGGAAGCATTTTCGCCATTTACAAC
Source organism: Bartonella australis AUST/NH1 (assembly GCF_000341355.1). NCBI lineage: Bacteria > Pseudomonadati > Pseudomonadota > Alphaproteobacteria > Hyphomicrobiales > Bartonellaceae > Bartonella > Bartonella australis. The sequence goes on along the minus strand of NC_020300.1, from coordinate 1,392,180 downwards.
AACAAAGTCGAGGCGCCACTGGGTAATCAATTCTGGAAGGTAATGCAAAACGATCGCGCACCCCGCTTGCCCAACGATATCTCCTAAGAACAAAAACCGCATGCGCGCTTCAACGGGGATCTAGCATTTGAAAAAACCTTTCTCTGTGAAAACTCCTTCTACAATAAGATCATGATCTGTACAAGGAATTGACTCAACTTTTTGACAAGAAAAGCCTAAGCCCAATAAACGGGCATGATGTCCGCTTTTCTGAAGGTTCTTAATAGCGCGGTCATAATATCCCTTCCCATAGCCAAGTCGGTGGCACTGATTATCAAAGGCAGAAAGGGGCACAATCACAATGCTAGGGTTAATAACTCTCTGATTTGCACCCGGACCAAATGTGCCAAATCGCATAGGTTCTAAGGGAGTGGTTGCCGAAAATGCGCGAAAAACCATCCTTGTACTATCAATGACGGCCGGCAAAGCTAAATGGCCGCCCCGTGACAAAACAAAATCAAATAAAGGGCGAGGGTCTATTTCTGACAGGATTGGCCAATAACCAGCAAGAACTGTTTGCGAAAAATCTTCAACAATTTGTTCAAGGTAGTGTACTATGTGGGCGCAAGCAAGCTGTGAAAAAAGGCGACGCTCTTGCACCGAAAGCTCGTCGCGCCGCAAGTGGCCGAGCGCGCGCAAACGAGAGCGTATTTGAGAAAGAGACTCTGGGCATTTGGTGATCTTCGGCATTATTCAATCAATCATTTTAAAAATCACCATCGTAATCTGCTCAATTCACGCGAAAAACACCAAACCCTCGGCGTTCAACAAAAAAGCCGATCTCAAAAAACCCCCCTGGGTGAGTGAGCACCTTAAAAAAGCCCACAAATCCTTTCGGGAATAGCACCTATGACGACCTCAAAAGCGGCCGTGCACGTAAAAATGGTGAACCACAGCAACCGATGGAAAAGATTGACCCCGAGAACCTACTCTGTAGGTGGGCGCCATATGAGAAAGCCCACGAGCTCTCTCAGGGACAGCTCCCTTGGAAATCAATAAGGTCTCAGGAATGCGTTATTTCCTGTCGAGAAGTGCAGAACACCACCCGCTATTATAGGATAGTTTAGTCTCCCCAGCTAGAAAAAATTACAAAAAATTCCTCTTAAATGAATGACTATGTCCTTTTTAAGTGGGGTTCTAAGTAAGCCGGTTGTCTGAAGGGCGAGTGACTATATCCCATCCCAGATGGGGTTCTAAGTAAATCCGTCGTCTGAAAGGCGAGCGACTACACCCCTTCCAGATGGGAGAATGAGTAAGCAGATCGGCTAAGGGACGCATTATCAAATCTCTTGGGCAGATTGCTCGTCTAAAAGCACTTCAATACGTTGGTGAAGCCGCTGCATTTGAGGATAATAATGAAGGGCTTTTTCATAAGCTTTGAGCGCGAGCTGTGGACGCTCTGTCGCTTCCATGATTATTCCGAGCTCAAAAAGGGCTACATAATGCCGCGGTTCAAGCTCAAGCGCATGGTTAAGATCAAGCATCGCAAGCTTGAAATCACTAAGTTGAATATGAATCCAAGCGCGTCTAACCCAAGCCTCGGCGTAGGTGGGAGAGAGCGCAATCGCATTGTCAAGATAGTCAAGCGCTAGGCCGTAATTTTCCGTGTTGATCGCTTTTTCGCCCCACAGCATCAAAAGGTCAACAGTCTCACTCCCTGATTGTGACCATAAACGTTGAATTTGCTGGCTGATTTTTTTCGCTTCATCAACTTGTGCACAATGTTTTAATTCTTTGAATAAGCGTATAAGCTCTGCCTCTTTGCGCTGTTTAGCATTCTGAATAGGAGGGCGATCCGTCGCTTCCAAATCTTCGAGAATATTTGTTGCCGGATCAGTCACAGAAGGGGGAGAAGACGGTTGGCTCGGAATGAGATCATCCAAAGGCAAAAGCGATTGTGGAGGGGAATCTTCAAAAGGTGACGAAGGACGCTCGCCGCCATAACTGGGAGAGAGAAAACAAAAAATACCCAAAACGACAGAAAAGAAAGCTCGAATAACAGAGAAAATACGCCACTGCAGAGCCTTTGAAAAAAGAAAGGAGAAAATCATCAAAAAAGGACACCGGCCCCAAAAGATCAATAAAGAAAGAGACCCACGAAAAAAGCGGGCTCACAGATCCCCAATCTTGGCCATAAATCTCGGCCCTTAAGTTCGGCTTCTAATTTTGACCATCAACTAATTTTGGCCATCAACCCTGGCGTGCCCGGAAACGCGGGTTGGTTTTATTCAGAATATAAACACGCCCCTTGCGGCGAACCAACCGATTGTCGCGATGACGTCCTCTGAGCGCTTTGAGCGAATTTTTAATTTTCATCATACTCACCGTTTATACACATTAGCACGGTGTAACACCACGCACCCCCTCCGCCGCTCTGTAAAGAAGAACGCTCCCCTCTCAGACAAAAATATCTACCGGCATAATGAACACGCGAAAACCGCGAAAAACTAAGATCCTCCTAGCAGGAAGCGTCATTTTTGTCAAGCAGACATCCTTCACAAACTAAATAGGGGTGTCTGGGGAACTGAGGGAGAGAGATGAAGAGCGGAGTGTGGGGGCACGGTGATGAGAGGGGAAAAGGGTGGAAGTGGGGGGAATGGGGGAGGAGGTAAGTGGACAGGGAAGCTAAAAGCGGGGTGGACGCTGTGAGCAGAGTGTAGAGGCATAGTGATGAGAGGGAAAAAGGGTGGAAGTGGAGGGAATGGGGAAGGAGGTAAGTGGAGAGGGAAGGAGAAGGAGTCTGTCCATTTTATCGTATATCAGGAAATTGTCGCCGGCCCCGTTAATCGGATGACGTGCCCCATTTTGCGTGTTGGCTGAACAGAATGTTTGCCATATAATTGCGCGCAGGTGCGCTCCTGCGCCAAAAAATATTGAAAATCACCTAAATTATCGCCAAGAAGATTCGTCATTTCGCAATCGCTATGCCGGTATGTGCTGCCCAAAGGAAGGCCGCATAGAGCGCGGATGTGCTGTTCAAACTGGGAGGTTATACATGCTTTTTGGGTCCAGTGGCCAGAATTATGTACGCGAGGAGCCAATTCATTAGCCAGAAGACGTCCATCCTCTAAGACGAAAAATTCGATGCAAAGTACGCCAATATAGTCAAGGGCTTGCATTACCGAAAGGCTGATTTCTTGTGCAGTTTTTTGCACATGATGTGGAACTGTTGAGGGAACAAATGTTTTACGAAGAATGCCGTCTTTATGCTGATTCTCAGGGCAGTCATAAACAGCGTAGTCTCCTTTTCGATTGCGCGAAGAAAGAACCGAAATTTCTGACACAAAAGGGATAATCTCTTCTAAAATCGCTGGTTGGTGCTGTAGCGAAGCTAAAGCCTCATCAATCGCGTGCGCACTGGGATCACGAAGCATAATCTGATTTTTTCCGTCATAACCAAAACGGCGCGTCTTCAAAAGACCTTGTCCTCCTAGCGCAGAAAGTCCAGAAACTAAAGAAGTACGGTCATCAACGGCATACCACGAGGCCGTATGGACGCCTTGCGCGTTTAAAAATTGTTTCTCAAAAAGTCGATCTTGCGTAATTTCTAAAACCTTTGAGGACGGATAAAGACGTCTCGCTCCCTCTATATATTGAACCGTATATATAGGAAGATTTTCAAATTCATAAGTCACCACATGACACATCGCAATAAAACGGTCTAATGCCGAACGGTCATCATATGCAGCAACAATATGGTCATTTGCTGTTTGCGCCGCCGGGCAATTTTCTTCAGGACAAAGGACGACCGTCCTAAAACCAAGTTCCGCTGCCGCTATAGCTAACATGCGCGCCAGTTGCCCGCCCCCTATTAAACCAATGGTCCTGCCTGGATGTAAGCTTTCAGAGAAATCTGCCATCTTAAACCTCAGTTGTAGGATACTCAGCAACATCGGCAGTTTGTTGTTGACGCCAATCTTCTAAACGTTGGGCCAAAATATCATCATAAACCGCCATAACTGCTGCTGACAAAAGTGCCGCGTTAATAGCGCCTGCTTTGCCAATCGCTAATGTGCCAACCGGTATACCCGCGGGCATCTGAACAATCGAAAGTAAAGAATCTTGACCAGACAAGGTTTGTGATTGTATCGGAACGCCAAAAACAGGAAGCGGTGTTATGGCAGCTAACATGCCAGGAAGATGTGCTGCACCTCCAGCACCCGCGATCAAAACTTTAAAACCTGCCGCTTTTGCGCCCTTCCCAAATTGGTAAAGCCGCTCAGGGGTTCGGTGGGCCGATATAATATGCGAGATATGAGAAATGCCAAGACTTGTCAAAATATCCGAGCTGTGGCGCATCGTTTGCCAATCCGATTGACTGCCCATTAAAAGTGCCACGTCATATGATTTTTCAGCCATTACACATCCTTTTTAAAGTGTCAAAACGTAATTCAGCCCCTTTCTTTAAAGGTCTTATACTCTGTTTGCAAAGTCAATTGATAAGGAAAAATACTTTTTCGTGTCTCTTTGAGGAGAGTACCGGTTTTAGGAAAATGAAAATAATGAGGGTGATGCTGGAGAATTGAAAAAAGATTAAAGAGGAAGTAAAAGGCACCAAAAGCGACCGGTTTGACACTATCAAAAACAAACAAAAAAGGAAAAACTCCCTACTTTTCGCTGAATTTCTGTTCACAAAACAGATAAAATAGGATATGAACCCCGGGAAATAATTCGCACAACGTAAACGCGCAAAATATGAAGGAAGTCGTTATTTATGTCCAAAGAAGAAGTTTTGGAATTTTCTGGTATCGTTACTGAGCTTTTGCCTAATGCAATGTTTCGTGTAAAACTAGAAAATGACCACGAAATTATCGCTCACACTGCTGGAAGAATGCGCAAAAACCGTATTCGTGTTTTGGCTGGTGATAAAATTATGGTCGAAATGACTCCTTACGATCTCACAAAAGGACGCATCATATATCGTTATAAATAGGGCGGGGTTTTTCGCTGCGCTTCCTAAAAGACCCGGTATTTTTCAAAATTTCTTAGAAAATATCTTCATTTTATCACAGAAAAAAATCTTTTGGGAGCAACTAAATACAGAGATTAAGCCGGTGGGAGGGCCGGCAAAAGGACCGGTAGGGAGGACCGGGGGGTGGGTAAGGGGATATATATTACAGTGAAATCAAAGCTGTTACCATGAGGTCGGTGACGTTAGAGAAAAATCAGACAACGTACTGAGAATCACTTTTGGAGAGTCAAAATAATGGAAATCGATTTAGTGCTAGCTTCCGCTTCCCCGCGTCGTCTGGAACTCTTAGCGCAAATTGGCATCGATCCCCGTCATGTTTACGCGGCCAATATAGACGAAACTCCAAAATTAAGAGAACATCCCGCAAATTTAGCAAAACGTTTAGCGAAGGAAAAAGCCCTTAAAGCCCGAGAAAGCTTCTTGTGGCGCGACCAAAATAGTGAAAACCCTGCGCTCTCAAAGAACAGTTTAATCTTAGCTGCTGATACTGTGGTCGCTGTTGGCTCCGTCATTATCCCTAAGCCAGAAGGAGAAGACGAAGCCTATGAATGTTTGCGCTTCCTTTCCGGGCGTGCGCACAAAGTATATGGCGCCGTTTGTTTGATGAATGAGAGCCGGAAAATAGCGGTCAAATTAGTCAAAACTTGTGTTCGCTTCAGGCGCTTAACATCCACCATGATGGATGCTTATCTAGCTTCTGGGGAATGGGAAGGAAAAGCCGGAGGCTACGCTATTCAAGGAAAAGCAGGGGCTTTCGTCGTCGATATCGCGGGTTCTTACTCCAATGTCGTCGGCTTGCCATTGGCTGAAACTGTCGATCTTCTGCTGGCTCACCATTATCCTATTATGCAAAATTGGGCCAAATGGATTGATTAAACGGAAAATTGATTGACGGGTGAAACATAATGACGCAGCTTAATCAATCAAAAAAGTCAAAGCGCCAACAAGAAAAAACAACGGATCTCCAAGGACAATCAACTCAATATTCTACACGTTCACCGCTTCCTTGCCCTGAATGTGGCAGAATGTCACAGCAAAATACCTACCCTTTTTGTTCGTCACGCTGCAAGGTAATCGATCTTAATCGCTGGTTGGCAGGGGCCTATATTTTACCGCCACCGCCCCAAAGAGCCGACGAAGAAGAATGAAAAAGATACAGCGTTCAGATTGAAGGCGCTGGGCGCAGAGTCCTCGGGTTAAAGATATTGAACGTCAAGTCTTTGGGTTGAGGGCATCAGGGTGGGGTCTTTAGGCTAAGGATGCTGAGTATCAAGCCTTGGAGTTGAGGGCATCAGGGTGGGGTCTTTAGGCTGAGGATGCTGAGTATCAAGCCTTGGAGTTGAGGGCATCAGGGTGGAGCCTTTAGGCTGAGGATGCTGAGTATCAAGCCTTGGGGTTGAGGACATTGAGGTGGAGCCTGTGGGCTAAAGATGTCGGGTATCAAGCATTCAGTTTAAGGATGCTGAAGCGGCGTCTTCAGGCTTGGACGTTTGCGTTGAGGGAACCAAGCGCAGAGCTGTGGCCTTTTAAAAGCTTTTGCTTCTTTGTATCCCCTTGCTATCCTTGTTCAAGGAACCCATATTCAGGAGACAACAGTGGCTATTCTTCAATTGATATTGTTAACGATTTTGCGCATGGTTTTGTATATCCTTGAGGACTTGTTCTGAAGAAGAAGCGGGCAAAGCGATAAAGGAAGAAAAAATGAATTTGGAAAAATATAGTGAACGGCTTCAAGGTTTTCTGCAGGCGGCGCAAAGCAACGCTCTCGCTTCTGATCATCAGCAATTCATGCCTGAGCATCTCCTAAAAGTGATCTTGGACGATGATCAAGGATTAGCAGCTTCTTTGATTCAAAGAGCCGGCGGTGATCTGCCTGTCATTCGCAAAGCACTCCAAGAAGCACTCGAAGCGCTGCCTAAAGTGCAAGGCGGAAATGGCCAGCTCTATATGTCGCAGCAACTTGCAAAAATTTTCACAATGGCCGAGGAACTCGCCAAAAAAGCCGGCGACCAGTTTGTAACCGTCGAGCGGATATTACAAGCGCTTATTATGGAAAAAACGGCAAAAACCGCCGATATCTTAACAAGTGGAGGTTTAACACCACAGGCCCTCAATCAAGCTATTCAAACAATGCGAAAGGGAAAAACCGCAACAAGCCCCCACGCCGAAAGCCAATATGAAGCTTTGAAAAAATATGCCCGGGATTTGACAAAAGAGGCACGCGAAGGAAAATTGGACCCTGTTATTGGACGTGAAGAAGAAATTCGCCGGGCTGTTCAAGTCTTATCACGACGGACGAAAAATAACCCCGTTCTTATCGGCGAACCAGGAGTGGGAAAAACTGCAATTGTTGAAGGATTAGCACTGCGTATCGTCAATGGGGACGTTCCAGAGACATTGCGTGATAAGCAGCTTCACGCGCTCGATATGGGAGCGCTTATCGCAGGCGCAAAATATCGCGGGGAGTTCGAAGAAAGATTAAAAGCAGTTCTCGCAGAGATACAGGCCGAAAACGGGCAGATCATCCTTTTTATCGATGAATTGCATAATCTTGTCGGTGCTGGAAAATCCGATGGGCCCATGGACGCCTCCAATTTGCTTAAGCCAGCTCTTGCACGGGGAGAACTCCATTGCGTGGGAGCCACAACACTTGAAGAATACAGAAAATACGTCGAAAAAGATGCAGCCCTAGCGCGCCGCTTCCAACCTGTCTTCGTGCCTGAGCCGACGGTCGATGATACAATTTCTATTCTACGCGGTATCAAAGAAAAATACGAACAACATCACAAAGTACGGCTGGCCGATGGCGCATTAATCGCTGCTGCACGCTTATCAAATCGCTATATTACCGATCGTTTCCTCCCCGATAAAGCAATCGATCTCGTTGATGAAGCGGCTGCACGATTACGCATGCAGGTTGATTCAAAACCTGAAGAGCTTGATGCAATCGATCGGCGCATCATGCAATTGAAAATTGAACGCGAAGCGCTAAAAACGGAAGTCGACCCCGCTGCAAAAGAACGGCTGCAAACCGTGCAAACCGAGCTTGATAGCTTAGAAAAACAATCTGCAGAAATGACAAGTGCTTGGCAGGCCGAAAAACAAAAATTAGGACACGCCGCAGACCTCAAAAAACAGCTCGAAGAAGCACGAAATGCTTTGGCTATTGCTCAACGGAATGGGCAATTTCAACGCGCGGGTGAGCTGGCTTATAGTGTTATACCAGAACTGGAAAAACAATTAAGTGCCGCTGAAAATGATGACCACAAAAATGGCTTAGTCGAAGAAACTGTTACAGCTGAACATATTGCTCAAATTGTCTCACGATGGACCGGCATCCCCATCGATCGTATGCTGGAAGCAGAACGCGATAAACTTTTGCGTATGGAAGATGAAATCAGTCAACGCGTCGTCGGGCAGGGTGAAGCCGTTCAGGCTATCTCGCGCGCTGTGCGACGCGCTCGCGCAGGATTGCAAGACCCCAATAGACCTATCGGATCCTTCATGTTCTTAGGGCCAACAGGTGTGGGGAAAACCGAATTAACAAAAGCTCTCGCCGCATTCCTTTTCCAAGACCCAAACGCAATGTTGCGGATTGATATGTCAGAATATATGGAAAAACACGCAGGAGCGCGGCTAATCGGAGCTCCTCCGGGATATGTCGGATACGAAGAAGGGGGAGTGCTCACTGAAGCCGTGAGACGCAGACCTTACCAAGTCATTCTTTTCGACGAAATCGAAAAAGCTCACCCCGACATCTTTAATCTTTTACTCCAAGTGCTGGATGAGGGACGGTTAACCGATAGTCAAGGACGAACCGTTGATTTCCGAAATACCCTACTCATTATGACGTCTAATCTCGGGGCTGAATTTTTGACCTCACTTTCTGCAAGCGAGACAACTGATAAAGTCAGAGATGACGTCATGCGTGTCGTCAAAGCAGCATTCCGTCCCGAATTTCTTAACCGTATCGATGAGATTATCCTCTTCCAAAGATTACAGCGCAGGGATATGGAGGCCATCGTCGATATTCAAATCAAATCTTTACAAAAACTGCTGAATGAACGCAAAATAACTTTGCATATCGAACCAGAAGCACGTGAATTTCTCGCCGATAAAGGATATGATCCTCTTTATGGAGCACGCCCTTTAAAGAGGATTATTCAAAAAGAAATTCAAGACGCTTTGGCCGAACGCATCTTGTTTGGGACAATTCAAGACGATACGACCGTCACCATTACGAAAGAAGGGGATAGATTAGCCTTTTCTTCCGTAGCAAAAGGTGCACAAAAGGAAGCTGCCGGAGAAAATGAAAAGATAAAAGAAGAAAATAAAACTTGACAAGGTAAACTTAAACAGATATCATAAAAGGAGAGTTGGAATTGCGTTCTTTTTTGCGCGTCGTGGTGTGGGGTAATGTCCTGTGCCGCGTTTTTTTTGTGTTTATTGTCTTATCCTGAGCAGTGTCCTATTCGAGGTGCTATTTTGCTTTGAGCGTTTAGGGGGCGGGGGGATTTTGATTTTCTCCTCAAGATGGTTCAGGGAAGCTCTGCGTGATGCGCGATCTCCAGCATTCTTTATTCTGATAATTTATCGGACTTTTTAGCCTTTTTACGCGATCATCTATCACCTGCTGGGTGCCGTCTCGGCATTTGCTGAACTGGGTGTGTTGTCTCAGCATTCGCCGAAAAACTGTTTGATGATGCTAAAATTTTTCCGGTAATGATGTAGCAGCGAAACTTGATTATACAAAATGAAGGAGCGGGACCGTGACAAAAGAAAATCGTCTCTCTTCGCGCGGAAGAGGACGTCCAAAGGGCTCATTAAATAAAACAACTAAATTGCTCAAAGATGCTCTCATCGCAGCGGCAGAGCAAGCGGGATCCCACTATGGTCACGATGGCCTGGTATCCTATCTGCAATATCACGCGATCAATAATCCTGTGCCTTTTTTTTCACTCTTAGCAAAAGTTTTGCCTCTACAAGTAACAGGAGAAGGGGGAGGCAATGTTCAAACAATTTCGCGTGTTGAGATTATACCTGTTGTCCCAAGTGATGCAGCGACAAATAATCATGGTACGTCTCCTTTTGAACATTGATGCTGCAAAATAAGAGGAGGATTTTCTTACATCATGAACTCATTCTTTCACCTCACCTGTATCAATTTCTGTATGACAGGGATATTCCATAACCGAATAATCAGTGAAATTTTGCTCTTTCCGTCGGTGTTCAAAATATTAAGAGCCTCAATTTTTAGCCATTATGTGCGCATGGGGGTCTCCTTATTAATAAGGGATGTTTTTGCTCTATAATGATAGTTGCCTGAAATGTTCTTATCGCGGGATTGTTTTTTGTTTTATCACGCAAGCTGGTAGGTACGCTACTTGAGCGGGATGCAGAACTAGGTGAAACTGGTAGGCGCTCTGCTCGAAGAGGACGTAGAGTCAGATGTAACCGGTGGAGCGCGCTACTTGAGGAGGGTGCAGAACTAGGTGTAACCGCTAAGCGCTCTGCTTGAAGAGGGCGTGGAGCCAGATGTAACCGGTGGGGCGTGCTGCTTGAGGAGGAAACAGAACTGGGTGAAACTGGTAGGCGCTCTGCTTGAAGAGGGCGTGGAGCCAGATGTAACCGGTGGGGTGTGCTACTTGAGGAGGGTGCAGAACTAGGTGAAACTGGTAGGCGCTCTGCTTGAAGAGGACGTAGAACCAGATGTAACCGGCGGGGCGCGCTACTTGAGGAGGGTGCAGAACTAGGTGAAACTGGTAGGCGCTCTGCTTGAAGAGGACGTAGAGGCAGATGTAACCGGTGGGGCGTGCTGCTTGAGGAGGAAACAGAACCGGGTGAGATATAATTTTACGCCGGTGTCTGCCGTTACTGGACTAGATATTGACGAGAAAATGCGGAGACATTCTATGATGACAACCGCTCAAGTTGCTCTTATTCCAAAACTTATTTCTGTTTTTTCTGGACAAGCTGACGTCCGCGCCGCTTGGGGAGGGCGTGGATCAGGAAAAACACGATCCTTTGCTTTGATGTCTGCTGTGGTCGGATATCGGCATGGAAAAGCAGGAGAGCGCGGCATTATCTTATGCGCAAGACAATTTCAAAATTCGCTCAATGAAAGTTCCCTCGAAGAAATTAAACGAGCCATCGAGTCCTACAGTTTCTTGAAAGATTATTACGAAATTGGCGATAAATATATTAAATCAAAAGATGGACGGATCCTTTATGTTTTTGCTGGCCTTGACCGCAATATCGCAAGCATTAAATCCATGGGGCGCATCCTTCTTTGTTGGGTCGACGAAGCCGAACCCGTTACCGAAACCGCTTGGCAAACCCTCATCCCAACATTACGCGAAGAGGGAAAAGATTGGCATTCCGAATTATGGGTCACATGGAATCCCCTCCGCGAAAATGCACCCGTTGAAAAACGATTCCGCCATGTAAAAGACCCCAATATTAAAGGCACCGAGGTTAATTGGCGCGATAATCCGCGCTTCCCTGATAAACTTAATCGGGATCGAAAAGCTGATTTAGAACAAAGACCTGAGCAATATAACCATATCTGGGAAGGCGATTATCTACAAGCTATTCAAGGCGCTTATTATCAAAAATTACTTCTTGAAGCCGAGCAAGAAGGGCGGATTACTTATGTTCCGCGCGACCCGCTTATTCAAACAAAAGTCTTTTGGGATATCGGCGGGACGGGCGCAAAAGCTGATGCAACTGCTTTGTGGGTTGCACAATTCATCGGACGCGAAATTCGCGTCCTTGATTATTATGAAGCTCAAGGACAACCTTTATCTGAGCATATCGGGTGGATTTGTCAAAGGGGATATAACAATGCAGTCATGGTTCTCCCTCATGATGGGGCCACAAAAGATCGCGTGTATAATGTTAGTTTTGAAAGCGCTCTCCAGCAGGCCGGATTTCAAACCCAAATTATCCCCAATCAAGGGCTGGGAGCCGTCAAAATGCGTATCGAAGCCGTGAGGCGATTGTTCCCCGCTGTGTGGTTCAATCGTGAAACAACACAAGCCGGGCGAAAAGCACTCGCATGGTATCACGAAAAACGCGACGAACAACGCAATATCGGATTGGGTGCTGAACATGATTGGGCAAGCCATGGCGCCGATAGTTTCGGACTTCTTTGTATCGCCTATGAACAGCCAAATATTAAACCACGAAAAGATCCTTATCGCTCTCTTCATCATTCTCAAACATCATGGATGGCTTTTTAATGCACGATCATACAGCTTCTCTTGCCCCACTTGAAACGACTGAACATCAAATTGGGCAGAAAATCGAACATCAGGCACTCTTTCAAAAACTCGTCAGTTGGTATCGCGACGATATTGAGCATGCCGAACAGTGGCGCAAAAATGCTCAAGAAGATTATAATTTTTATAATGGGCGGCAATGGAATGAGCAAGATCTCGCTGTTTTACAAAAACAAAACAGGCCCGTTATGACATTTAATCGCATCGCGCCCTTGATTAATGCTGTCATCGGCGCTGAGCGAAACAATAAACGACAAGTACAATTCATCCCACGGCAAGAAGGTGCAGCTTTAGCCAATCAAATCTTAACAGGAGCCGCTGAATGGTTTCGCGATGAGGCTGACGGTGAATACGAAGATTCTGACGCTTTTCAAGATGCCGTTATCTGCGGAATGGGATGGACAGATACGCGGCTCGACTATGAAGAAGATCCAAAAGGAAAACCTGTGATCGCTCGTTTGGATCCCATGAAAATGGTTTGGGATGCCAGTGCTGTAAAGCCTAATCTCGTCGATGCACAGCGCGTATGGTATATTGATGAAAAACCTCTTGCTGTTGCTCAAGACATGTTCCCCGATGTCCATTGGAGTGACCTCAATGCTGACTGGGTCAAATACCCTACGCTTCTTCACTCAAATGGTAGTGAGAGCTATCACGACTACATTGAAGATCATAATGAGGATACCGGTCATAAGGGGCCAAAAATGGTCACTTTGGTTGAATGTCGGTGGTTTGAACGTGAGGTCATTTACAAAGCACTTGATCCGAAAACAGGGCAATTCTTCGATTATTCTGAGAAGGATTTTCAAAAATTAGCTAAAGAGATTCCAGATCTTCAAGCAACGAGGCTGACCAAAAAAGTCGTTAAACGCGCTTTTTTAGGCAAAAGATTGCTCGAAGCTCCCGATCAGCCTTTGGTGCCACCTAATCAATTAGGGTGGGAGTGCATTACAGGCTATTTTGATAAATTGAGCCGGCAATTTTACGGCATGGTGCGACCTGCAAAAGATCCACAACGGTGGGCCAATAAATATTTCAGTCAAGTGATGTACCTCCTCAATAGCCAGTCAAAGGGCGGAATTATGGCTGAACGTGACGCCTTTGATGACGACCGACAAGCCATGGAAAGTTGGGCTAGAGCCGATAGTATTACCTGGCTTAAAAATGGCGCTGTCTCTGGCGGGAGAGTCCAACCAAAACCTGTGGCGCAATTTCCTAATGGCTTCTTTCAGCTTTTTAATGAAGCTAAAGGTGCTATCACTCAAGTGACAGGATTATCTCCAGAATTTGTCGGAACACGAGCTGTGAACCAACCTGGGGTTCTCGAAGCACAACGTCGTCAGTCCTCTCTTAATCTCTTAGCGTCTTTCTTTGACGGTCTACGGCGATATCGACAACGACAGGGAAAAATTATTCTCTATCTCATCCAAAATTATCTCTCTGATGGGCGATTGATACGGATTACCGGTGAAGAAAATGCTCAATATGTCCCGCTTACACGGGAAATGATCACAAGTTTGGAATATGATATTGTGGTCGATGATGCGCCAACGAGTCCTAACGAAAAAGAACGGACATTCGCTATTATGATGCAGCTTCTTCCATTGATGCAAAATTTCACAACACCGGAAATTATGATCGATTTATTGCGCTACTCACCGTTGCCAGTATCACTCATTCATAAAATTGCAGCAAAATTTCAACAGCAAAATCAAGCGCAGGAAAATCAGCAAACTGTGCCACAAAATAGCGATGAGAGCGAGGCTGGGCAAATGATACAGGCTTTTTTGCAGGCAGCAAAGACAGCGCAACCAGTTTCTTAAATTTAAGAAAATAACCCTTTATTGTCTGAGAAAGAAAAGGCCAACACAATGGATGCAGAAAACTTAACAGCAGAAGAATATAATCAATTTATACATGATGAGCTGCAAGGAATCGAAGAAGGAAAAAACACGGCGTGGGCTAAGCCTCAAGAAACTGAACGAAGAGAAAGTGTGCATCTCCAGTCCCAAGAAAGTGAAAGAAAAGGGATAGCATATGCCAAGCTTCAAGGAAGGGAAGAAGGGCAAAAAGAAAGAGAGCTGAAAAAAAATCACGATGAGGGCAAAATAACCCAAGAAAGTGAAACGCCCCCCGATCCACAAAAAGATTTTATGGGCTATATACAATGGCTAGGGAAAACACTACAGAAACAAGAATTATTACGGGCTCAACAGCAAAATATGTCTGCTCCTTCAGAAGCAGAGCATTTATATTCGTTTTTTCATCAATCAGCCGCAGCCGTTAAACAACAGCATCAGGATTTTGATCAAGCTGCTGACTTTGTTTACGATGTGCGCGCTAAACAATTAGCCGCTTTTTCTTCGCTCTATCCCGAAATGGCAGATCCAAAAGTGATTGAAGCCATCATCGGAGATGAGTTGAAACAGATTGTCCAAGATTGCGCGAAAAAAAATCAAAATCCGGCTGAGGTGATCTACACTATCGCGCAAAAAATCGGCTACACAAACACACAAAGCGCTCCTGTGGAAAATATACAGGAAAGGCAAAATTCCGCACGAACACTCGCGGCTCATAATGGCTTAACATCAAGCGGATCGCTTTCTTTAGATATGATTGATAAAATGTCTGAAGCAGAATTTAGCGTTTGGATCAATGACCCAAAAAATAAAGCTGCTTTTAATCGTTTGATGGGGGGAGGAGATCTTTAAAAAAGGAGGGGCAAGACGCTGTAAATAAACAAAAGATACATCATTCACTAAGCAATCCACTCTCTTGAAAACCAGAAAGGTGGACGCTTCGCAACCGGCATTCAGCCGGATTTTTTATATCAATAAACATTAAGAGGAAGAAATGACCGAAACTCGTGTCGGAATCAATGATCCAATGGCTGTGCGCGCATGGTCCAAATTACTCAATCAAGAAGTCTCAAAATCAATTCCTATCGCATCTTTGATCGGAAAAGATTCCAATAGCATTATACAGTTGAAAGACGAAACCAATAAAGCAAGTGGTGATACCATGACTTTTGGTTTGCGTGTGCAGTTATTTGGCGATGGAATCACGGAAGGACAGGCTCTTGAAGGGAAGGAAGAAGCTCTACAATTCTTAACAGATCGCCTAGTCATTAATGAACTCGTTCATGCTGTACGTGTCAAAAATGAAGGAACAATCGATCAACAGCGTGTCTTGCATAATCTGCGCACGGAAGCCAAAAATGGCTTGGTCGATTGGTATGCTGATCGCTTAAGCATGATGTTCTTTATGCAAGTTTGCGGATATACGGCAGAAACAATCAATTTTGAAGGTAGAACAATTACCATAAAACCTGTTCATTACGGATTCAATGAACCAACGCCACCGACCGATAAACGCGTGGTATATCCAAATGGAAAAAAAGCTGATGAAAAATTGGAAGCCAATGATGTATTCAATCTCACATTAATCGATAAAGCAGTCGAGCGCGCTAAACTGGCTAATCCAAAAATCAGACCCGTGCGTGTCGATGGCGAAAGTGTTTATGTGCTTTATCTCCACCCAACACAAGTTACGCAATTGCGGACCAATACAGAAGCCGGTCAATGGCTGGATATTACTAAAGCGATTTATAACGGAAGCCGCTCCAAAAATCCAATCTATAGCGGGTCACTGGGTATGTATAATGGGGTGATCTTACGAGAAACAGAACATGTAACAGAAGGTGTGGAATCAGGAAAATCAAAAAATATCGTTAAAAATGTTCGCCGTGCTGTTTTGCTTGGTGCGCAAAGTGCTGTTATCGCTTTTGGTAAAGACCGGGAGGCAACACGCTATAAATTGGTCGAAGAGCTCTTTGATTATGAACGCGAATTTGGTGTGGCCGCGAAAACCATCATTGGCATGAAAAAAGCACGTTTCTGTGCGCCGGGTGATGCGCAAGGGGCTCAAGATTTTGCAACAATCGTCATCCCAACTTACGGAGAACCCGCTTAATGGCTCTTCGAGGAATTGTGAGACATTTTCTTTCCTGACAAAAGACGACAAAATCTTAAAGGACTGGGGTGTACCGGGATCACGGGGGAAATTGCGCAGGACCGCAGGGGACTGCGCGGGGGCTTGGGGTGTACCAGGATCACGGGGGGAATTGCGCAGGACCGCGGGGGACTGCGCGGGGGCTTGGGGTGTACCACAGGATCACGGGGGAATTGCGCAGGACCGCAGGGGACCGCGCGGGGGCTTGGGGTGTACCGGGATCGCGGGGGGAATTGCACAGGACCGCAGGGGACTGCGCGGGGACTTGGGGTGTACTGGGATCGCGGGGGGAATTGCGTAGGACCGCAGGGGGACTGTGCAGAACACGGGAGATCCTAGAAAATCGCAAAAACCATATGAGATTTTGTTGGGATAGAAACTTAACGCGTAAAGGGATTATTTATGCAAACTGCGACGGCCGTTGGTGCCAATTATTTTGATCTCAAAAAGATAGGACAGGACAAAAATTTTGCGCGAATGGTCATGCTCATTCAAGACGAAATTGACGATACGACAGCGGAATATACGGTCCAAATTCAAGATGCCATTTTTACCGCTCTTCGATTATGTGAACGAGAGCCTTTTTTCTTTAATGAAAAAAGAAAGATCACATTTACAACGCAAAGCGGAAAAACCTGGTATGGGCGAGATGATAATGACTCAATTGGAGTGGGAGTTGCCATCGGGTCTTTGTTCTTAGAACACGATAACGCAGAACCGAGACCCCTTCTCTATAAATCTGCCGAATTTTTGAAAAAAAAATATGAGGACAGCCCACCACAGGGAATCCCCATTTTTTATACCTACGATGATCAAAAAATAGGCCTGTTTCCAACACCGCAAAATGCTGACATTGTCCATTTCTCTTATACCCCTTTTCCTTCAGTTGATGAGTGTTCGATGCAGGACAACCATCCTTGGTTTACCCACGCATTTGACCTCATTAAAGCCCGCGCAAAATATGAACTCTATAAAAATATTCTCAAAGATCCTGAATATACGATTGTTTCTTTCAACGATTTTCAAGAACAGCTCCAAGCATTGCGCTACGAAACATCACGCGCAAAAGGCTGCTCAAACATTCTGGCAACGGGGTTTTAAATGGCTTTTTTTCCAATCGCGGATTATCGGCCCGACGTTGCTGATATCAACGGCTTATTTACCGATGAACTCGTTAATGTGCTGCCTGCAGATGGATCCTATATTCCTATGCCAAGCTTTCGTTCTTTATCAGAGCCTTGTCCTGCACCCATTTTAAGCGCTATTGCCGTAAGAACTAAAAATGGCGTCTCTATTATTGCAGGAACAGGAGAAAAAATTTACCTGCTCAATAACGAACTTATGACGTGGGAAGATATTAGTCGAAAGGGCGCACCATACCTAGCAAATGTCGATTCTCCGTGGTCGTTTGCTTTGTTTGGTGATTATGTCATCGCTGTTAATGCCAATGATAAACCTCAAATCCTTGATATTAAGCGTGACGTCATTTTTAGAAATTTAAGAGGAAATCCACCACAGGCCGGAATCGTCCGAGTTTGGGGTGATTTCGTCTGTCTGATGAAATTAACAGAATATCCTCGACGCGTGCATTGGTCCGGGTTGAACGATGCTGAATTCTGGACCGTAGGAAAAAAAAGCTGCGATTATCAAGACTTTCCCGATGGTGGACACGTGCAAGGCGCGACGGAAACAACGAATCCCATCATTTTTATGCGCTCCGCAATTTATGCGGGCTTCTTCATCCCCGGTTCCAAAATTATTTTCAGTTTTCAAAAAATACACGATAAACGTGGCGCGAAAAGTTCTGAATCAATTGTTTGTCGGGGTGATCTCGCTTTCTTTGCCGATGAAGGCGGATTTTACCAAATAAATAATGATGGGCAAATCATGCCTATTGGCTTCGAAAAAGTCGATCGGACGATGAGCGAAAAAATGAGCCACGACGGTTTATCAATTTCGCGGGCTGCTATTGATGGCGTTTATAACCGCGTTTATTGGATGATGGATGCTGGCAATAATGTAAAAGAACGTACACTGCTCATTTATGATTGGGGACTGAAAAAATGGACAAAAGCGATTGTCGGTACCAAAATGATCTTGCCCATTTTTTGTTCTGGACACACTTTAGAAGGACTAGATCGGCTTTCAGGAAGCATTGATGATTTGCCGTTTTCGCTTGATAGTAAAGCGTGGCAAAATGAAGCTCCCGTTTTGGGCGCATTTGATTTCGAAGGAAAGCTTGGTTCATTTTCTGGTGAATCAATGGCCTGTGTGATCACATCTCAAGAGATGGGGCAGACAAACGGCACGATAACCCGCGTGGGAAATATCATGCCTCAAGTGAATAGCGAAGAGTTTTATTTATCCGTGGGTGTGCGTTTACGCCAGTCTGTCGGAGAGAAAATTGTTTGGCTACCAGAAAGACAACCTTCCCGTAATACAGGCCAAATTCATTCCCGCGCAAGGGGGCGGTTTTATCGTTTTAAATTGCGGATTCCTCGAGGAGCTCTTTGGTCTCATGCTACGGGATTTGATGTATCGCTGAAACCTGCTGGCCTGCGATGAACACAGCAAAGATCAGAAAAGACGAGAAACATCAGGAAGACTGAAAAAACAAAATCATGACAGGCCAACAAGACGATCAAAATACCTATTCTATTCATCTTACAGATCAATGGCCACAGGAAAAAATGGCACCCTATCGCGATGCTCTCAATGGCGCTATGCAAAAATATGCTCAGCGGTTTCCCGATGATGTGTGCTTAACGACTGTCGCTGCAGAAATTGCCAGCGGACAAACACAATTGTGGCTGATTTTAAAAAATAAGACCCAATTTAGCGCTTTCGGGATCACTAAAATCGAAAGGACCCACAATGGGAAAAAACGCGTTGTCATCCTCGATCTTGCTGGAGAAGGAGGGCTCAAACTCGTTAAATTAGTCGATGAGATCGAAGAATGGGCGCGGACAATCAACGCCGATGAAATACTAACACTTGGAAGATCCGGGTGGGCCAAAAAGCTCGCCCATCACGGACATACCGTTAACCTCATTCATTACAGAAAGGTTCTCATTCCATGAGCAGAAGAACAACGCCACAAATCCAAAAAGTCACACAAACAAATGCCCCACCTGCGTGGGCTGCAAATAATTTAAAAACAGCAAGCGCTGATGCGCTTAATTTGTATAATCAAGGGATTGGTGGGAATGCTTACCAAGGCGAGCGACATGCTGACCTGAGCGATGCAACAAAAAACGCCATCAACGGCCTTAAAAATGCGGCAAACCAGTACAATAACCCCACTTTTAATCAGGGGCTGAATGCACCGACGCAAAGCTACAATAATCTTCTCAATATGGCGAAGGGAAATTTTATTGGAAGCAATAACAAATTCAACGATGCGCTCAACAATGCGCTCAGTAAAACTTCTGACGCTATTAATCAATCAATGGCAGGAGCAGGGCGGTATGGATCTGGCGCTCATACCGGCGTATTAACCGATGAGTTGGGTGCTTTAGCAACAAAAGCAGCGGCTCAACAATATAATCAGGATGTGAGCAATATG
Source organism: Bartonella australis AUST/NH1 (assembly GCF_000341355.1). NCBI lineage: Bacteria > Pseudomonadati > Pseudomonadota > Alphaproteobacteria > Hyphomicrobiales > Bartonellaceae > Bartonella > Bartonella australis. Next base: position 1,372,313 of record NC_020300.1, on the reverse strand, counting down.
ATGAACGCCAATCAGATGATTGACCGCTCATTGTACGATCAGGTCAATGCGGCGAATGCCTTTTATCAAGGGCAAAGCAATGCTCAGAAAAATGCTTTGCAGGGCGGGATGGTGCAAGATGCAAATCGTCAGCACGCTCTGGATGCCAATCGTGAAAAATGGACAGAAGAAGATAATCAAGCGTGGAACCGGTTGGAAAAACTCTTGCAGGTTGGTACGACGGCAGCCGGCAATTACGGCACTAAGACTGAGAACTCAAAAACAATACCTTCAATCACAAAAGACCCTTTACAAGATTTACAGCGCGTCCTTGGATTAGTCGGCGGTGTGATCGGTCTTTCTGACGCTAGAGTAAAAGAAAATGTCGTGCGTGTAGGAGAGAAAAATGGCTACCCCCTTTACGACTTTAATTACAAAGGCGACCCTCAACGCTATCGGGGGGTTATGGCCCAAGATTTAGTACGTCTGAACCCCGCGGCTGTTTACGTCAACGTAAAAACAAAATTATTACACGTTGATTATAACAAAATTGGCTTCAGAATAAAGAAGGTCAAATCCCTCAAAAATATCATCTTCGCCCTCTTTTCTTTTCTTGGTTTCCTGAAAAAAGGACATATCTTATGAGTACAATTTATGATTGGTCGCTTATAGCGCCGGAAAATGCCCGCGCCGACGAAATTATAAACTGGGCAGAAGGACAACCTCCAAGCTCAGTGAATGATAGTGCGCGTGCCATGATGCAGCGATTCAGAGAATATCTCTCCGATAATGGCGGTGCCATTGATACGCAATTTGTGGCAAATAGTTACGAGGATATAACAGAGATTCGCTTGATTACGAAGTCTCCTATCGCTGCCTATGCAAACGATATTGTTGTCCGTTTTAAAGCACAAGGAACGAACAGGGGAGAAACAAATATCGCTTTGAATCAATTATTGGCTCAACCCGTCTATAAGACAACGCAAAATGGCCTAGAAACCTTAACTGGTGGGGAAATTCAAGAGGGTGGTCTCTACGAACTCGTCTATCATTTGGGCATTGGCGGGGACGATAAAGATGGGTGGTGTCTGACAAATCCGACATTTCCTCAAATTTTTCCGTCAGGCTTTATCGCAACTTTTGCTATGAAAAATGTGCCTACAGGCTGGCTTTTATGCGACGGAAAAGAATATTCGCGAGAGGAATATGCGAACCTTTTTGCCGCTATCGGCGGGATATGGGGAATAGGCGATGGAACAACAACATTCAATATTCCTGATTTACGGGGAATGTTTTTGCGTGGATTGGATAGTGAAAGAGGGCTTGATAAAGGGCGTGTCTTAGGAAGCAGGCAAGAAGAATCTTTTAAAGCCCATACCCATCAAGGGACAATAAGTGAAAATGGTGGGCATGCACATAAATACCTAGAGCCCACAAAACCGTATTACTCATGGACAGGGCAGGGTGGTATTCACGATTATATATGTGGTAATAGAGAAGAGAAGCTCACAGGTGCTTCAGGACAACATAGCCACACACTGACATTAAAAGCAACAGGGGGCCCAGAAACACGCCCTGTCAATATAGCCGTCGTTTACGCAATTAAAGTATAAAAACTGAGCCTCCTATCTGTATTAGAGGGTTTTCAAAATATTTGTCATGGTGGGCTATGGAACGCCTAATTTTGCTTATAACGCCTCATTCAAGAAAAAGAACACGGTTTTTTCTTTATCATCGATCAAGGGTAAAACTAGAAGAAAAGAGTGCTCACATATTAAGAGAGGCATTATTCACCTTTTGGTTCCTCCTGTGCGAAAGTGGGCAAAGGGGGCTTAAGCCATTTTCCGATCATTTTGGTCATCACAATGGTTATTCAAGTTTTGCGGCAAAATCTACCTAAATGAGTAGTTGGCGACAGCAGGTATTTGAGGGGCTGTGGTGAGGCGTATCCGTACAAATGGCGGACAATGAATTATAGCTATAATATTTTATTTATAAAAGAAAAACGGGGTGAGAGAATGGCACTTTTTCCATTTTCTATTGCTGATATTGGTGATCCTGAACATATTCGTATTGTTATTTATTCAGGCGGACAAATGGGGCATGCTCCCTTAAATGGACTTTTAGATCAAATACGCAAAGACGCAAAGCGTGAAGATAAAAAACGCAACCAGGATTATGCTCAATTGTTGCAGCGCGTGAGCGACCTTGAGGAAAAATTAAAAAACCTCACCAAAGCTTAAAAAGATCTCGAAGCAAAAGTTAAGATACATCACAAAATAATATCGATATTGGTCCCGCTGCCTTGTCAATTTCACAGGGGCGGGCTTTTTTATAGGATAAATAATATGCGAAAAATATCAAAAGAAGGATTAGAACTCATTAAACAATGGGAAGGCCTCCGTCTGCAGGCTTATCAAGATACCGCCGGTGTTTGGACAATTGGTTACGGCCATACAGTAAAGGCGGGGGAACCTTTTGTTCAAGACGGTATGAAAATCACGCAAAGCCAAGCAGACACCATTCTGCGCCGCGATTTAAAACAATTTGAAAAGGTTGTTGAACAGGAGGTTTCTTGTCCTTTAACCGATGGGCAATTCACAGCTCTCGTGTCCTTTTGCTATAATATCGGAACAGAAGCTTTTCGCAATTCTACACTCTTAAAAAAGCTTAATAAAGGTCATTATGAAGCTGTGCCGGCCGAATTGCAAAAATGGACTAAAGCAGGTGGACAACGCTTACAAGGGCTCGTCCATCGGCGTTCAGCTGAATCAGGCTTATGGACTAAGGGAGCTTATGTTGCCTCCAATTATCAAGGGGTGGAGGCCCCAAAGAGTGATTCTCTTTTAAATGTTGAAATTTTAGCACCACTTATGGGATCTTTTTCAGGTTTAACAGGAATTTTTACTGGATATGGCCCTGCGCAGTGGGCTTTAGCTACTGTCATGGTTTTAGCCGCAATAATGGGCATTTGGATGTATATCCGCCGGACGAGGGAATGATATCGATGCCTGTTTTGTTTTGTTGGCGCTTCGTTGCTGCTTTTATAGGGGTTATCCTCGTTCTCTCTGCTGGAGCGTGTTGTGTTTTTTACGGCCGTTCTTCTGAACGTACAAAAATTCTTGTCCAAGCTGAAATGGCTTTTCAAAATCGTGAGAAAATCAATGATGAAGTTTTGTCTCTTTCTCCTTTTCACCTCTGTCTTGCTCTTGGTGGGGTGTCAAAGGAATGCGCCACCATCTTGCGCAGGTTGGATAAAACCTCCCGCCGTTAATAAGCCCGCCCACCTCGTCCAAATAGAGCCATCATTATCACGCTGGATTGTGGCCACGGACCGCTTTGGCCACAAGCAAAATTGTTGGTAATCATAATGTTAGTAAAAAATCAGGAACCTCAATAAAAGGACAAATTTTTTATTCTATCTGCTTTCGTGATAAATATCTAAGGTAAAGCGTTAATTTAAAGGGTAGAGCATTGGCCTTCAGAGAAGAATAACGAAGGTTTCGATTTTTTAGATTTTCTTCCTATCAAATTTATTGAAGGTGAGATCAATTTATACACCATTCTGGCTTTTTATTCGGAATCTTCATAAAAAATAAGCAAAAATGGTACTGATCAGTCTTCCTTTTTTCATACTGGTGAACTGTGCGGATATTGGAAAAGTCGAGATTCTAGCCTATTTATTAGATGGTGCTGCGGAGGAGGAAATCTTTTATTTTTTCATAAAACGAGCCATTGCTTTTTGATATAAGAAGATTGATAATACACATCTTTTTAGGTTATGACGATTTATAACTTTTTCTTTTGTAGAAAGTTAACCTTGATACGTTGAAGGACATAGTATTGACGGAAAAAAGAAACCGCGTGGGGCAGAGAGTTCATCATGAGGCATCACAGAGTAAAATCGTTTTTATCTGTACAGTGCTTGTCTGCGCGTCGGTTTTGTATTTTATGATTAAAGCGGGTATTGGCTTCCTTTTTTTAAAAGAAGAAATCCCGCGACAAGCTCCTGTCGAACTGACCATTCCGGCATTTGATTCACGCGTTTACTGTAAAGAAATTTCTGCTTTAGCAGTCCCCGGTACGATGAAAGAGGTTTATCAGCGTTGCTTTGCTGTAGAAAGCGAAGCTTATTTTGCGGTTCGTAAAATGTGGGAAAAGGTCTCTGATAAGACAAAGGAGAAGTGTATTAAAATGGTGCGACCGGGAGATGGGAACTATTTTCTCCTACGTGATTGCTTCATGCGTGAAAATGACGATGAAAAACGTAAAGAACGCGCACATTTTTAGATTTTTAAAAAGGCCGCTTATTGCTGAAAATTTAAGAGATATTATGGAGTATTTTAGAAATTGGGATGTAGCTATGAAATCTCAATTTTTGCAGCGTACAGCATCCTGTGGGGTATTTTGCACTTCTTTCTAAGGTTTGCCGGAATTGATGCAAGCAGAAACTGGGATCCACGGGACGGCTATTTTAGCTATTGGCTCATTTCAGCGTAATAATGACTGCACCTAAAATATTTGTAAAACGTCTTTTAACTTCGATTATTTTCATCGATTTTAAAGAGAAAAATGATCGATGGTGGCAATTTTCCTGGCCCTCCGTATTTTTAAAGCTAGGCACTGGGGCAAAATCCGCCAATTTTAGGCAATTTTTGCGAAAAAAGAGATGTGGCGATTTTTAATTAATTTAAAAATGTTTTTCTTTGTCATAAATTTGCCGCATTATTATCGATACTTTACAGAGGTTCCGGCGCTTGATCATGGCGCGGGCCGGGTGGCTGATTATGAAAGTATCGCGCTTGCTACTTCTCCCTGTAGTTCGGGTCTCTTTCTGGGGCCACCACATGTTCCATAGCACTACCGGCAACTGCGGGTATAATCGCAGTTGTCGGGTGTGTCTTCGTGTTTGTCTTTAAAAAATGGAGGATACTATCCTTCGCCTGTTATGTCACAAAAAGGTTTGGGGGTCAAGCTTTTTGTGAGATTATGTTTGCGTATTTTTTGAGGGAGTGCGTTTTCTGATATTTTGTGTGGTTTCTTGGCCGTCTGGGGCGATCTACTTTATCGAGGAAGAGGGTTGAGGATGCGACAGAGTGCCGATTTAGGCGTGTGAAGCGTTTTGGTTTTCTTTTTTTGCGCGGATACAAAGTGAGTGGTTAGGGGTTCCCTTTTAAAAAAGGGTTGAAGTTTCCGTGTTTAAAATGAGGGAGGGTATGCGGTAAACAATCAAGCGTAAGTGTGTCGATGTCGTCGGCGAAGACGTTTAAAGAGGGTTCTTTGTGTTGATTGAGTTGTATGCAATAACGTTTGCAGGCGTCGCAAGTCTCGGCCAAAATGTTGCCTGAGCTTTTTCCGATATTATAGGAGGAGGTACTCTGCGCCGATGCACAAAAAGTGCATCGAGCTTGCGCGTAGCGCCATAAAGTGCCGCAATAGAGGCAAGAGCAAAAGCGCGCCTCTTCGTTTGAGCCGTGGCTTGTAGCAATCACGCTGGCTGAGTGGGTACCGCCGCAGGCGGGGCAGAGGTTATTTTTTTGCGGTATTAATGTGTGAGGAATGAGCTGTGAAGCTGTGAGGGAATAGATAATTTGTAAGACGCCAGCAATGAAGAGGTAGTAGTATGTTGGTTGTTGCTGGGGGAGGGTGTGATTTAAGAGGTCATGTCCCCATGGGCGCCATTGGTCTTTTTGCTGCTGGGCGTAAGCGAGGGCTTCGCGTTTCGTCGTAGGGAGGATACACGTCGACATCTGTTTAAGAAAATCTTCAACAACACTTTCATAAAATCCTAAAAAGAGCAATTTTGACCGATTAAAAGGGGGAGAAGAAGGGGTTCCAAAACGATAAAGTGGAAAAGCGAAATCTTTAAATTTTATGGCCGATTGTTGCTGAGCGTCGCAAAAATTAGCAAAAAAGGGGAGATCTTCTTTAGTTAAATTTATGATAGCTAAATCGGTGAAACGTTGTGCTCGTTTTGCAAACAGGGTTTTCGCGTTAGGGAGTTCAACAAAGGGAAGAGTGCGTTTCATACTAATGTTAATCCATATTTAAAACTTAAGGGCCGTAATTTCTAAATTGAGGGCATGAGAGGGTGGGTGTGTTTTTTGCATTTTTAAGAGGATTTCCGAATTTTGAATATTTTATCTTTTTGAGGAGAGGTGTAATTTTTTGATAAGAGGCTGATTATTTTTTGTAATGATTCAAAAGAACGAAACCGTATTATTTTGTTTTTGGAGGAGTGTTTGCTGTCTGAATAACAAATTTGACAAAAATATATAGAAGTGGAAAATTCGCAATATCATTGAACAAATTTTGATAAAAAGAGTTACCTATTTTTGGGCTCGGCTCTTGGAGGATACTCTATATTGGTTGAACTGCAAATGGAGAAGATATTAAGAGGGGGATGAAAAGATTATCGAAAGAGGATTGCTTTAAAGCGGAGTAGAGGCTATGCTTATGTGGAGTTCGTAAGCTGAATAAGCAAAAAACTAGGGGAATACGGACAATTTTGAAAGATAATTGCTCCAAAAGAAAGTTCATTAAATTCGTTTTTTGTTAGTATATTATTGATATATTGCGTGTGTGTTCCTGTTTTTTGTTGTTTTTCCACAAGATGGTTGCTCTTTTTAAATGAAATATAGATTATTTGAAAAAAACACTTGGCATTTTATGTGAATATCACTAGGTTCCTGCCTGTTAACAGAGGAATAGGGGATTTCGTGTTTAAGCACTCCTCGCTGTTTTTGTGATTTTCAAAAAATATATGCTTTTATCAAATATCAATAGGTGTCATTTGAGTAAAGTGAAGCGGGGACGATGTAATAACCGTATTTTGAACATGATCAACATTATCAACATCGATAATGTAACGAAGTTATAAAGTCGATATATAACAAAGAAGTGTCAATAAAGACAGACATACTCCAAAAGGGATAAATATGAGGCCACAGCAGAATAGACGGGCACGCGGTCGCAATAATAATAACAATAATCGTCGCGGTCCTAATCCATTATCTCGGAATTATGAAAGTAATGGTCCGGATGCTAAAATTCGTGGGAATGCACAGCAAATTGCCGATAAATATGTGAGCCTTGCTCGCGATGCGCAGGGGGCTGGCGATCGTGTTATGTCTGAGAATTACCTGCAACATGCTGAACATTATCTGCGTATTATCTTATCGGCAGCAGGACAAATGACCCAGTCCGCCCAGCGTGACGAAAATAGTGAGCAAGATAATGAAGAAATAAGCGCTGAGGACGTCAAAGAGGATGATGTCAATTCCGACGAGCTTATGGCGCGAGAACAGCCAAGAAGAAACAGTGATGAACGAAGAAGCATAGGGCAAAATGGACAGGCCTGTGACGCATTGGCTAACGATGCTAGCCCAAAAAATAAGATTGCTGGAGAGAGTTCTGAAACTGCCAAAAAAACACGCCGTCTTCCACGGCGCCGCGCCGCGCGTCCTCAAGAAGAACCGTCCTTTGAATTTTCACAGAAAAATTCAGAATTTTCTGAGAAAAAAGCCACCCCTCCGGGAGTAGTTTCCCTCCCTTTATTGAGCGAAGAAGCACAGAAAAAGCCACGCCGGCGTAGAATGGCAACTTCTTCAGCAGAGGAAAATATCTGACGGCCAGCTGTAAATTATCATTCCTGAGGAGACTGCGTGACAGGCGCTTCTTCCGTTTCTTCCACGGAGAAAGTAGCTACAAGTGCGCCGGTGTCATAATTATAAATCATGAATTTTATTTGTTGGTCTGGTGTTACAATCTTCAAAACAATCTTATGTTCTGAAAGGCTTTGCGATAAAATTTGCGTTCCTTTTGGGAAAGACAAAATATGATGCAAGGTTTGTGGATTATTATATAGATGAGGGAAAGATTTTATTTGTTTTGAGGCTGGCTCATATGTTGTAACTTTGTATATGATCCCAACAAATACTGCGAGAATAAGGATGATGGTGACCGATACAGCAATCATCATCAAGCGCATGAGCTTCTTCCTTACACGTTCTACTGCAGGATCTAAGGGCTGATCTTGGGCAGGGGGGACATGTTGCTCACTGTGCTGATTGCTCGGCGTATAAATTGTCTGCTTATCTACCATATTACGTTCTTCTACGAATTCCCACGTTAAAATCCGGCGAGTTTATGCCCTTAAAGCCTTTTATGCAATGCATTTAGTGTATAAAGGGAAGATCGGCACCATAGAATGTCTCTTTTAGGTACGGTGTGTGCATTATATTTATATTTTTTCTTTAAGAAAAAGGTCTCCTTGGCTTGTTATGGACCATACAAGAGTCACTTTTTGTTGATTTAAATTTGCACGGATATTTGTACATTGAGCGAAGATTTGTTGTCCAGAATATGCGAATTTTTTGACTGATGGAATCATAGCTTTTTCACATGCCTGTGCCGTTGAATAGACTTCAACCATCGTATTGTCAGAATAACAGCTTCCAAAATCGTCTGTACATGAAATAAGAAGAAGAATAGAAATAAAAGGATGCATAAAGAGTTTCCGGATATAGAAGTTGACGATATTGAAAATAATCTGTCAGCAATAATGGTATCTCCGGTTTAAACGATTTTAAATTCTCTTTGTTCCAATAGCTTCACAGCACAGGGGAGGCTCCGCTTATAGCACAGGGGGTGATATTTTGCTGAGGGAGGCGTAGGGTAGGGGAATATTTTCCCTAAGGAAAAATCGTACGAACGCTAGAGGCACTCTATCGGAGCGCTATTGGCTTTTATATTACGTTGGACGCAGGACAATTTTAAGCCAAGGTATCAAAGTAACTATCAGGGACATAAAGGCAATAAACGAGCCCTTCTTTTGTCAATTTTAAAGAGGCTGAACCATTGACGGAAATGGGGACAATTTTCTCTAAGACTGTACTACCAAAGCAGGATTTATTATGCTCTGAAAGAATTGTCCCAGCTTCAAAATTTTCACTCCAGGTAATGACAAGCTGCGTATTTTCATCGACTTTTTTTTGAATTTCGCAGCGCACAGTGACATTTCCTCCTTCTTGCGATAAAGCGCCAAAAGAGAGTGAATTGACAATCAATTCGTGGAAGGCCAAGCCGATATGTAAAGCGGCATTTGGAAAAAGATAAGGATCGACACCCTCGATGGAAAATCGCTCTATTTCTTTAGCTAGATAACCTAGGGCTTGTGATTGCACCAATTCACGAAATTGGGCACCACGCCAATCGGAATCAGTGACAAGATCTTGAGAATTAGAGAGAGAATGAATGCGTCCTTGAAATTTTCGTAAAAAAACGTGAAGCGATTCTGTATAGCGCGCAGTCTGGCTGGCAATGCTTTGGATGATTGCCAAAAGATTTTTAGAGCGGTGACTGACTTCTCGCAAAAGTACTTTTAGCACATGCTCGCGTCGTCGTAGCCCCGAGATATCGACACCAGTAGTGATAATGCCGATAACTTCCCCGTTATCATTGCGGTGACAATCGACAGAAAATTTATACCAAATAGCCTGTTTTGCCATATCTTCAAATCGCGCTTCGATAGTCTGCTTTTTGCCAGTGGCTAAAACCTGTAATTTGATAGTTTCCATATTATCTGCAAGATCAAGCGAAAAAAAATCACTATCACGACACCCTACCCGCCATTTATTATGCAGATGCTTAGGTAGATTTTCAGCCCATAAATATGTCAAATTTGTTGTTTGATATAAGACGCAAATACCAGCGCTACGGATTGCTTGCATTAAAGCACTGAGATGAGATCTGTCCATAGGCGGAGCGGAGACGGGCGTGACAATCATGATCGAAAATTTATCTTGTATTAAGCGGCTTTGGAAGCATTTTCTTGAAAAAATAAAGCTTGTGAGATCAGCGCTTTGACCATATCAGGATTAAAAGGCTTAGTTACCAGAAAAGTTGGCTCAGGACGCTCCCCGGTCAGCAACCTTTCGGGAAAAGCAGTGATGAAGATCACCGGGATGGGGTCATCCTGTAAAATATCATTAACTGCATCAATGCCAGAACTATTATCGGCTAATTGAATATCAGCCAAAATCATCCGTGGTTTTTTTTGGCGATACATGACGACGGCTTCATCGCGGGTGCGTGCAATTCCCACAACTTGGTGTCCGAGACTTTCTACCATTTGTTCGATATCCATAGCAATGAGAGGCTCATCCTCAATAATCATGACCTGCGTGGCGATTTGTTGAGAAATATCAATAGATGCTTGATTAAGGAATTGGCGGAACTCCTGCGTATCAAGATTCATGATTTCGCTTGCTTCGCGCTCATTAAACCCCTCGACAGCAATGAGCAAAAATGCTTGGCGCGCGCGTGGCGTTAAGTAGGATAATTTTGCATTTGCTTTTTGTTCAAGACCAAATTGCGGTAGCGGTTCAGGGATATTGGGCGTGGTTTGGTCGAAGAGATGACAAAAGAGCTGATAAGTGCCAATGCGATCACTAGACGCTCGGGGAAAAATGGAAAGATCGGTAATGAGTGCTTCTAACATAGCCGATACATAAGCATCCCCTGACGATTGGCTTCCTGTTACGGATCGAGCAAAACGTCGAAGATAAGGCAAATATGGTGCAATACGCGCTGATAATGACATGATATGTAACTCCTTCGGCCTTTGAAGGCACTTTGATTAATTGGAACTCCCCACATAGGAAAAAGTTCCGTTTTTATATGGAACTTTTCAGATGCAACTATATTTACAACTATGAAGGGAAAACCTTCTATATGCTACTATATGGGTTAGGGGGATGAAAAATGAACGATAGCGGTGAAAAAAGTCTCGCCGGTCACTTCACATTTGGAGATGACCTTCTCGGAGTTAATAGCGAAATAGCCCTGAAATTACGCCAATTTTATATGAAGGTTCAAGAAGAAACTATTCCAATACAGCTGCTGGAATTGTTGGAAAAATTGGATCAAGCGGAGCGCGCTAGCTCAGGCCGGGCAGAAAAGGTTTGATCCTTTATGACAGCGGGCACGAAAGATTTTAAAAAAGAATTACTCTTGATTCTTCCCGCTTTGCGGGCTTTTGCTATTTCTCTTAGTGGTAAGCACGATAAAGCTGAAGATTTGGTGCAAGATACCGTCGTGAAAGCGTGGGCTAAGCAAGATAGCTTCGAAATAGGGACGAATATTAAAGCGTGGCTTTTTACTATTTTACGAAATGAATTTTATAGTCAAATGCGTAAAAGAGGGAGGGAAGTTCAAGATACTGACGGTACATTTACTCAAAGCGTAGCCATTCACCCTGCTCAGTATGGATCGCTGGATTTACAGGATTTTAAGAAGGCATTAGACATGCTGTCTGCTGACCAGAAGGAAGCCATCATTTTAATTGGTGCGTCTGGTTTTTCTTACGAAGATGCGGCAGCAATTTGTGGGTGCGCCGTTGGCACGATTAAAAGCCGTGTTAGCAGAGCGCGCAACCGGTTGCAAGGACTTCTCGGGATAGATGGTGAATCTGATTACGGTCCTGATTCTTATTCGGCTGGAAGCACATTGTGCTCGTTTAACAACTAAAAGAACGTGGTAATTATGGTGGATAGTCTTGTTTTTTTTATTCTCGTCATAGCTATTACAGCAGGTCGGCATTCTGGGGAGATCCAGAGTAATTTTTGTGTATCTGTGGGGGAAATAAAAGGAGCCTGTATAAAAGCGTTCATCAGGCTTTTTTCTTTTTGCGCCATGATCGATAAAACAATCCCCTTACATATCAAAGAATGTCGACTGTCAGGCCCGCCGATGGAAATTATATGACAACGAAGACAAATTTGCTTCCTAAAATGCCAACTTCTGATTCAGTGATCTTACGCTGGCGCTGGTTAGCGATTATAATTTCTCTTTTGATGGCTTTTTTGGCGTCGACCTTTATTATGCTTTTATCCAATGCAGTTGATCGGGAAATTGCGCAGTTAAACACAAGTTCAGAGCTACGTGAACAAGCTGATTTGGTGCTCATTAATTTGATTGATATGGCTGTTGCTGACCGGAGTTACGCAAGCAGTCGCAAAGTAGAAGACAAAGCTCGCTTTGAAAATGCAGTTCGTAATCTCGAGAATATTCTTGATTATACGGCCCTTATCGTTTACGCCCACCCGCAATGGTATGAATGGTTCACTGCTTTTAAAAAGGAAGTCGAAGCACGCAAAGCCGTTATGAGTGCCCATATGGTGGCCATTGATTCATTCCCTGATACACCGGAAGAACCCCTTTCTTTTCCCGAAATTAAGAAGATACAAGTTGCGCGTTTGGCCCAATTAATGGCAAGCTTTATCAATGGGGATGACATTGTACGGCAAAAACATCGCGATGGTATAGCGATGATGCGTGCAGCCTTAACACTGGCAGCGATTGTTTCTGTTGTGAGCACTTTTATTTCAGCTTATTTTGCGATTAATCGTTTTCGTCGCGACGTCCGGTATTTAAAAATATACCAATCGCTGCTTCATAGTGAAAATGCAGCTCTCGAAACTCGTGTAAAAGAGCGAACACAGGAATTGGAAAAAGCTCGTAATCATGCCGAAAAAGAACGCCGGCGTGTCGAGATGCTTTTGCAAGATGCCAGTCATCGCATTGGAAATTCTCTTAGCACAGTTTCTTCTTTGCTTGGTTTGCAGTTAAATCGTAGTAAAAATGAGGAAGTTCGTTCTGTTCTGGGCGCTGCACGTGATCGCATTCAGACAATTTCTACAGCACATCGCCGTTTACGTTTGTGCGATGATATGGAAACTACTTTATTGGCAGAGTTTTTAAGTTCGGTTGTTCACGACGTTGAACTCGCTGTGCCTTTTGAATTGCGCGAAAACATTACCATCCATACTTCTTTTAAAGAGTGCCGATTATCTTCAAGGGACGCTACAACGCTCGGGATCATCTTGGGAGAACTCCTAACAAACTCTCTGAAACACGCTTTTCCTCATCACCGCTCAGGACATATTTATATTTCCTTTGGGCCCCAAGCGAATGGCCAAATGACGCTCATCGTTGAAGATGACGGCGTAGGTATGGGCAGCCAAAACCCGCAACAAAAAACAGGCCTCGGCCGTTTGGTTGTAGAACAGCTTTGTATGCAATTTGGAGAACAATCAATTTTCGAAAAATCCGATTTAGGCGGGACAAAGGTTACAATTCCTTTGCCGAAACTTAAAGAAGGTAACTCTTCCGACCCACCCGCCGCTTCTTAAAAGGCCGCCCGAGATTTTTCCGCGACGCACTGGCAGCTTTTTAGAAAAGTACTCTTTTCCCGATATTTTTCTCTTTCTCTTGATTCCCCCAGGTGAGGGTATTTCCCTCTTTAGGCTTTTTTATGGAGGCTGTTTTGAGTTTTTTCTCGGGGAAGAATTTTAAAAAGTGAGGATTTTTCTGAAAGCCTCTTAGGAAGAACTTTCTGGCTGCGTCAGAGGGCTATTGATAACAGAATCAATATTGTCTCTTTCCTGCATGAATGCTTGCAGATCTTGATTTGTTAAAGTTTTGCTGTCAGGAAGGCGAATGCGCATAGGATTAACTTTCGTGCCATTGACAATGATTTCAAAATGACAATGGGGTCCGGTTGCAAGCCCACTTGATCCAACATATCCGATGATTTGCCCTTGTTGGACTTTAACACCCGGTTTGATTTCCGGTGCATAGCTGCTTTGATGTGAATAACTGCTCACATAACCATTAGCATGTTGAATTTCAGTATGATTTCCGTAACCGCCTGCTATTCCCACTCTTGTAACAACGCCATCGCCGACTGCAATAATGGGTGACCCTTTAGGTGCAACCCAATCAACACCTGTATGCATTCTCACATAGCTTAAAATAGGGTGTTTACGAGGTCCAAAGGGCGAGCCAAAAACAGCATTTGGGACAGGTTTTCGGAGGAGGAAAGGTCTAGAACTTTTTCCTTCTGAATCATAATAATCGACACTGCCATCTGCTGATCGATAAAGATAATATTTGTGCGTTACGTTGCCGATGGTGGCGCTAATATAATAGACCTCAGGATCTATATCAGCAGTGAGATTTTCAGCTTTTGAGCTTTTTTCGTTATTTTTCTTCTCTGCTTTTTCCTTTGGCACAGCATAGAATATTTCTAATCGGTCGGCCGGCGTAATGCGGCTTTTCATATCAATATTGGTTGCAAGCAAACGAATGAGGCGCCGCGCCAGAGATTGCGATAAATTATGGCTCAAGATAGCGCGGTAAATAGCGTCATAAGTTGTTGGAAGCTGCGTTGCATCGACATAAGAAAGGGGAATACCATTTTGAAATGTCGTTTTGAGCGCGCGCGACATTTCTGGTTCTGCGCTTTCGACAAATTTGTTATGATCATCTAACGCGATGGTGAGAATATGTTGCATTCCTTGATAAATGCTCGCTCTCACAAGATGGTCTTCTTCTCCATGTTGTGTAACGATGCCAATGCGCAAAAGATTTTTCTCTTTGAGTACGTCCGAATGGTTAAAGGTTGCTAAAGCCTCTGCAACTTGCTCGATCTGTTCTTGTGTATAATTGGCTTTTTTGAGAGCCTCTGATATTTTTTGTTTTTTATGGATCGGAATAATATCTTCAACATAGTTTTTTGCGAGATCGATCCGATGACTTTGAGGGGAAATGGTGACATTTTCCTGAGTAATGCGCACCTCAGGCACCTCAGTGGATTTGGAGTCAGAGGATAAATCCCCAAATTTCGTAGAATCAGCGGGCGATGAAGCCGGAGGGTTTCGGTTTATTTTTCTTAAAGCAAGTCCAACTTTTTGCGTTTCTTGTTGTGCCTCGTCATCGGTGAATATATCCGCGTCATCAAGGATGGCTTGATCAACAATAAGATCATAGCT
>NC_020300.1:1252500-1352500 GCF_000341355.1 Bartonella australis AUST/NH1 | reverse complement strand
CCCTAACCACCATCTAAGGTCCCCAAGTTATGGCTAAGTGGGAAAGGATGTGAGGATCCCAAAACAACCAGGATGTTGGCTTAGAAGCAGCCATCATTTAAAGAAAGCGTAACAGCTCACTGGTCTAAATAAGGGTCCCTGCGCCGAAAATGTAACGGGGCTAAAGCCATACACCGAAGCTGTGGATTTACTCTTATGAGTAAGTGGTAGCGGAGCGTTCCGTAAGCCTGTGAAGGGAGACTCGTGAGAGCTCCTGGAGGTATCGGAAGTGAGAATGCTGACATGAGTAACGATAAAGGGAGTGAGAGACTCCCTCGCCGAAAGTCCAAGGGTTCCTGCTTAAAGTTAATCTGAGCAGGGTGAGTCGGCCCCTAAGGCGAGGCCGAAAGGCGTAGTCGATGGGAACCACGTTAATATTCGTGGACCTGTGGGAAGTGACGGATCGCGTATGTTGTGAGGTCTTATTGGATTGATCTTGCAGCGAAGCGGTTCCAGGAAATAGCTCCCACTTATAGACCGTACCCGAAACCGACACAGGTGGACTGGTAGAGAATACTAAGGCGCTTGAGAGAACTACGTTGAAGGAACTCGGCAAAATGCACGCGTAACTTCGGAAGAAGCGTGACCCTTTATCGGGCAACCGGTAGAGGGTGGCACAGACCAGGGGGTAGCGACTGTTTACCAAAAACACAGGGCTCTGCGAAGTCGCAAGACGACGTATAGGGTCTGACGCCTGCCCGGTGCTGGAAGGTTAAGAGGAGATGTGCAAGCATTGAATTGAAGCCCCAGTAAACGGCGGCCGTAACTATAACGGTCCTAAGGTAGCGAAATTCCTTGTCGGGTAAGTTCCGACCTGCACGAATGGCGTAACGACTTCCCCGCTGTCTCCAACGTAGACTCAGTGAAATTGAACTCCCCGTGAAGATGCGGGGTTCCTGCGGTTAGACGGAAAGACCCCGTGCACCTTTACTATAGCTTTACACTGGCATTTGTGTCTGTATGTGTAGGATAGGTGGTAGACTTTGAAGCAGGGGCGTCAGCCTTTGTGGAGTCATCCTTGAAATACCACCCTTACCGATATGGATGTCTAACCGCAGTCCGTTATCCGGATTCGGGACCGTGTATGGTGGGTAGTTTGACTGGGGCGGTCGCCTCCTAAAGAGTAACGGAGGCGCGCGATGGTAGGCTCAGAACGGTCGGAAATCGTTTGTTGAGTGCAATGGCATAAGCCTGCCTGACTGTAAGACTGACAAGTCGAGCAGAGTCGAAAGACGGTCATAGTGATCCGGTGGTCCCGTGTGGAAGGGCCATCGCTCAACGGATAAAAGGTACGCCGGGGATAACAGGCTGATGACCCCCAAGAGTCCATATCGACGGGGTTGTTTGGCACCTCGATGTCGACTCATCGCATCCTGGGGCTGGAGCAGGTCCCAAGGGTATGGCTGTTCGCCATTTAAAGCGGTACGTGAGTTGGGTTCAGAACGTCGTGAGACAGTTCGGTCCCTATCTGCCGTGGGTGTAGGAATATTGACAGGATCTGTCCCTAGTACGAGAGGACCGGGATGGACGTATCTCTGGTGGACCTGTTGTGGCGCCAGCCGCATAGCAGGGTAGCTATATACGGACGGGATAACCGCTGAAGGCATCTAAGCGGGAAACCCACCTGAAAACGAGTATTCCCTGAGAACCGTGGTAGACCACCACGTTGATAGGTCAGGTGTGGAAGTATGGTAACATATGAAGCTTACTGATACTAATCGTTCGATAGGCTTGATCGTTCCCATTTCCTCTGTTCATTCTCAATATAAGCAAATTACCAGTTTCTCCCCTTTCTATGCTCTTCGCTGACCTGGTGGTTATGGCGGAGCGCCTGCACCCGATCCCATCCCGAACTCGGCCGTGAAACGTTCCAGCGCTGATGGTACTTTGCCTTAAGGCACGGGAGAGTAAGTCGCTGCCAGGTCTGCTAAGCGCATAGAAAGAAAATCTCTCGCAATCTCAAAAAAAGGCGAAGAAAAAGACAATCAAAAATGTCACCGCCATCTTTGGAATAGTGCCGTTTTTATCTTCGATAAAACCTCGTGTCGCGGGGTGGAGCAGCCCGGTAGCTCGTCAGGCTCATAACCTGAAGGCCGCAGGTTCAAATCCTGCCCCCGCAACCAAATTATACAACCACAAAAAAGCTCTCATCAAATGAGATGCCGATCTCGTCAGATGAGAGCAACCAATCAATCCCACTGTGCAAGCCTTATCCCTAAAAATCCAGTCCAACCAAGTTGAAAACAGCGCTGTTAGATAGACATTGGCCAGATTATCAACAGCACGATAAGTGATGGATTTTTATGAGCGTTTGGAACAGAACTTGCCTTCTCTTCCCATTCCAAAGCGTCAGCTGTTACGGGATCCCCGCAGTTAGGGACTGCAGTTCTTATAAATAAAATATAAGAGAAGAAACATCATATAGTCGTTAATTACCAGCGTTATTATGTATTGTTGGATTTATACTTTATATTAAAAATGAAGTTAAGTACGTATCATAATATTGTTTTTGTTTAAATATAAAGGTTAGTTTACGTGAGGGGGCTGTCAGCATAATTTATGCGGAATTTACCTTGAATATACCACTATAAGGCCAAAATCCTCTAGAAAATAAACTAAAGTGTAAAAGTGATAGGCTTGGGAAGGGAGATAGGCACTGATTGAGAGCTATTCTTATAGTTATTAACGACTATAAGAGTTATTTATAGAACAAACATTAACAACCTTCTCCTCTCCCGTTTTTTGCAGAGAATGGATGCGCTTCACAGATCATCTCCTATATATTGTCTAACAAATCTCCTCCAAACTATAATGCTGCACCCTCTAAACAAAACAAAAAACTACAGAAAGCAAGCCCTGAAAGCGTCCCTTTAAACTCATGGAAAGCCAAAAAGTGAGCTTACCACTCAATCGTCGCTATAAAATTATTGCGATAGCGCCCTTGATTAGAGGTTCGTTGCTAAAATATTTGAGTAGCAATCAAGCTTTGTCTTTCTCGCCGCGTTTGTTGTTGCGACTATTTTGTAAAGCCCAAAACTCAAATCCCCATCTCCGCATAGCCAAAAAACTAAACCCAAATCAAATCACTTCATAGCCTCAAAGCATCTTTCTCAGCAGAGGCCCAGAAATATAAACTACTCCATCGGTGGAAAAAAGTCGGTGGATGAATGAGAGGGCAAAATTTAATAAATTGACCAACTAAAAAGCAGCATGTAAGGGAAGTACTTTTTTGGCTAGGAAAATCACTAATATAACTTATTTGTCGATTCTAAAAACGTAGGATATGGTATGAAAAGCGAGGGTGGGGACGTTTATTATTATCTCAAAATTATTATATTTAGCACGGTTATATTAGCTGTTGGAATAGGTTTAGGGCGATTTCTTTATACCCCCATATTGCCTGTGATGCTGAAAGAAGAAGGGCTGAATCTTGCTCAGTTATCCTATATCGCTAGTGCTAACTATATTGGTTATTTAGTAGGCAGCTTATTTTTCGCTTTTACTAAGTTTGGGCATAATTCTCATACATTGCGGATGTTATGTGCTGCGGCTATTGCAACGAGCGTACTGCTTTTTGCGATGGCACTTACGCCGATTTTTCCATTACTTTTAGCTTTTCGTTTTGCTGCAGGTATTGCTAGCTCAGCCATGATGATTTTCGGATCAATTCTCGTTATGCGGCATACACATAATTTTTATGTAATTGCTTCGCTTTATGCAGGAGTAGGTGCCGGGATTTTATTGGGAAACGAATTTGTAATAGCTGGGGTAGGACAGGCTCTAAATTCGGTAGAGTTATGGATAGGCGGGAGTATCATCTCTCTTATTTTGCTATTATTACTCTTCTTTTTAGCGCCACAAAATTATGATCAAAACGCCCAAAATTTGAGTATCCGGCCAGGTCATGAAAAAATTTCTTGGTGGTTACTAGCTTTATTATACGGGTTGGCAGGGTTTGGTTATATTATTGTCGCAACTTATTTACCTTTAATTGCACAAACCTATCCGTCTCCATTTTTAGCGAAGCATGTGTGGTCTTTAGTTGGTTTAGCTGTTATCCCTAGTTGTTTTGTTTGGTTATGGGCTACGCAATATTGGAATATTTTAATCTGTCTTTCGGTTAATTTATTTCTTCAGGGTATGAGTGTTCTCCTTATATCCTTCCATACTTCTTCTTTTTTAGTTTTGCTGAGCACTATCGGTTTTGGTGTTACCTTTGTGGGGACCACTTCGTTGGTTATGCCCTTGGCCCGGCGGTTAGATGCACCTCGTGGGATTAATTTACTTGGGCTGGTAACGCTTACTTACGGTATTGGTCAAATTTCGGGGCCTTTATTTGTTAGCTGGTTTGCGGCGAGAGACATTAATTTTTCTATTTTGTGTGGAGCGCTTGCGCTGTTTGCCGGTACGGGGATCTGCTTTGGTATTTTTATACGAAATTATCAAGAAGCGAAGAAATAAGACACTTTGAATCAAAGTGCAAAGAGGGGAAAGAGGCGACAAATTGTTGCTATTATAGGAGCGAGAACTTGTGGTCTAAGTGTCTTGGAAGGCATGACCATTCTGTATGAGTTTTTTTACCTAAGACCCCATAGAGCCCTCATTGATTGATCTAAACTGATATAGGTGCGAGTTTTCGTGCAGTGGATCAGCTTTTTCATCTTTTTGTGAATATAGTTGTACGCCAAATCACAACATACTGTGATGATATAGTCGAAAATTTTGATCCTGCTCCTGGAGAGCTTTGTCTTTATCAATGGGTAGTACAGCGAGGTTTTGGAGAAATGAAGATTTAAGTTTAGAATATTTAATTGGTTTTAAATTTTAGTTTAAGGAACAAAAGACTTATGCCTTACGTAAATATTAAAATTATCAAAGAAGGTGTTACTGCTGAACAAAAACGTCGGCTCATGGAGGGCGCTACGCAACTATTAGTGGACGTCTTAGGTAAAAACCCCAAGACGACAGTCGTCATTATCGAGGAAGTAGAAACGGATAATTGGGGAATAGGTGGAATTCCTGTGACGCAGTTAAGACAAGCTACGCAATAAAATTCGCCAAGTCGATTTTTTAAGCGAGCCAATTAGCTTTAAAGTTTTTCTCTCTCAAGGAGATATCTCATAATGCTTCTTGGGAAGAGTCTCTTTGTAATCCAGGGTTGATTGCCGTGGTTAGTCACAGAGGGTAGTGATATATACATATATCATCGACGCGACTGAGTCCGTCCAAGCGGTGATTTTTAAATATCGCTTCTAGTTGAAAGCCGGCGCGAAGAGCGACTTAGGCACTGCGTGTATTTCTTCTTGCCGCTTTTATCTCCAATCTTTTGCATTTTAATATGTACAAGCGGTAGCTTTAACTAAAAGGCAGGCCTGCGTAATAAGCTCTTTTTTCATTGAGTGACTTGAGCCTATAAAGATTGCTTGGGGACGAGCTACTCTAGTTGATTTTCAACTGTAATGCGGACGGCATTTTCATCTGAGAAGGTAGGATTAAGTTTTTCTGCATCATTCAATTTCGATAAGTGTCGGGGGTAATCAGAACTGAAATATTGAAGGGCTATTGTTACATAATCTACCGCACCCAATTCCTTAACAGATAGTGGCAAAAAACTATATTTTTCAACAAATACGCCATCAGATATGGTAGCCGCTTCCCCGCTTCGGCGGGGGGTAGAAGCGAAGGGGTGAGGAAACATTCCTTTCATCGCTTTAAGATAGAAAAAGTCGCAAAAAATATCTGCTGGTTTGTTTGCTTCAGCAGAATAGGGACTGGTAGTTTGCGGCTTAAAATGCGTCTCTACGTTTAAAGGGATCAAAATAAATTTCAGTTACACGAAATTTTCCTTCCAAACGCTTACATTGAATGATGACGTCAATCATTGAAATCAATAAACCACGGATATCATCTCTCGCTAAATCGCCACCGCCGTCACTTTCTTTTACAAGGAGTGTCATTTGTTCGAATGCGGATAAAGCCGACGAAGCATGAACGGTTGTGATTGATCCAGGGTGTCCAGAATTGACATTGCGGATATAATAAAAAGCAGTGCCGTCACGTAATTCTTGCAGCAATATTCTATCCGGCCGCATCCGTAAACCAGATTCAAGTAATTCTTTGGCACCAGCTTTTGCTAGACCTTGATTGTCTTTGGAGTAGAATAATTGAACTTTGTTTGCGTGGGGAACAATAAGTTCTGGTGTATCTTCGATGGTTAAAATTCGTTCATCTTCGGGGATTTTGGCGATTAAAGCTTTTGAGAGTGTAGTTTTACCAGAACCGGTTTTACCGGAAATTAAAATATTTTGCTGTGTAAAGACTGCTTTGTCTAAAAAACCTAAAAAATTTTTTTCGATAAATAAACGAGTTAATTCTCGCTCGTCGTCTTTCAGTTCCTCTAGCCGTTCAGCCATTTGATCTATGGGCGTAAAACTTACGCATTCAGTTACTGAAAATAATCCTTTATCGTCCAATTCTTCAAGTGTAAAGGTTCGCGATGATGGTTTACGGATTGTCATGCTTATAGTGTTTGGCGCCATGGCGGGGGGAAGCACTATTTGAATGCGTTCATTATTAGGCAATGTTGCGGATAAGATAGGGTTCTCAGCGCTGATTTTTTGCATTGTGTAGGCAGCGACGACTTTTGCTATTCCTGCTAACTCATCATAAGTTAACGCTTCAAGTTGGTGGGTTTGCCAACCTCCAGGTCCTTCTACCATAATTTCACCGGGACGATTCACGACAATTTCAAACAATTCTTCGTCATTGAGATAATCATCTAGCAGGCGCAATTTGGCTAATACAACGGCGGCGCGTTCGGATTTTTGAGCATCTAACATAGTTGATTACTTTTGCAAAACTGAAGGATTAGGGTAAAAATTGCCAAATACAGCACGTTTATAAATTGTGTTTTTTCTCTCAGTTACAGCCAATCTGTAGACAGAAGAAAAATTTATGTCTCGTGCGACAAAGATATTGACCAATTCACCTTGGTGTTTTTCTAGTGTGGGGGGAATATTAATTTGATTTTCAAGAGCAATGCTAGCTGCTTCTTTTCCTGCATTGCTCAGGCCATTGATTTGAATATTGTCATTTTTGATTTTGTCGACAAGCATCTTCGTTGCGTCGCCGACTACGGAGAGGAGTAATGCTGACCCAAATCTTTGCCACCAATGTTGGTTTACGCGGCCATCAAATCCAGCACGCCCTAAATTATCAGTAGCAGGTGAATCAAGATTGACTACAACTCCATTTGGCGTTTTTGCTCTTGTCCAAAGAACAAAAAGGCGCGCTTGGCCTTGATGCAAGCCGCCTCTGTATTCACCGACGACTTGAGTTCCCTTATCCAACAAAACAACACGGCCATTATCTGATAAAATATCGCGATTGATGACACAACTCGTAAAGCCCGGTTGATCGCTGTTCAACGCTGTTTCTAATATGCATGGAATTGATGTTCCCATAGAGATAATATAGTTTCTATTGCCTATATATTGGGCTTTTGTGCCGCTAATTTGTCTTGGCTCCAGGAGGCTGGCGAAGCTCATTGCATCTTTGTTGGGTATTTGGGGTATAGTAGGCAAAATATTCTCATTTATTCCATGAGTTTCTGCGTGAGAATTATTAGAAAATGCAAGTACGGGCGCGCGACGTGCTGAATCAAGTAATGGGTCGGTTTCTTCAATTTTAGAATTTCTCTCTTCTCCAGGTCTTGGCAATATTACGTGTCCTAAGGGAGGTGTGGAGGATGGTGTTGCTAATACTAGCGGTTCGGGCGGGGGAGGTGGAGCGATAAAACCATTAGATTGGCCGATTTCACCTTGTTTTGGAATTTCCACGGTTTCTGGAGTTGTATTAGCAGAAAGAATATTCCAAAGCATATAGCCGCAGAAACTTATAATCACTAAGACTACGACAGCTTTTGTTTTAGGTTGGGTTGATGTATTTTTGCGGCCGTCATTAATTGTTCCGCGATCTTCGGTAATTATTTCATCATTATCATTAATCATTGATTTATCCTGCGTTACCGATAGCAATTTCGCGTTTAACCGACGGTGAAATGGTCCCCGTTTCTGGATTTATTCCTTCCGGGCGATATGCTTCATTAAAAATACACAAAACATCTTTCCCACGTCTTAGGATAAACTGGGGTCCAATTGCGTGGACGATAACCATATTTCCCTTTATTGATTTAGGAACGAGGGATTCTTTGCCATCTGAGCCAACGACGTAAATTGCCGGTATGTCTTCATTGCCCGAGAAGGTAAAAGTTGTAGTTTTGCCATTATCATAGACAGATTTTGGTTCAAGAATATATGTCCCTTGAGCCGAATAAGCCCAATTACGCGGGCCATATTGTTCATGAATATTAAGGACGTTGTCAGCCCATTGTTCTTTTAGTTCGGTTTTTCTTATTTGTGCTTCTAAGCGCCTTTGTGCTGCTTCATCTTCTGGATAGCGAAATTTTACAAGGAAATATGTCTCATTTCCTAATGATACAGGGCCATCTCTTACCTTCAGTTCAAATTGATACGACCTTTTTGATCCATCGCGTCTCGTTGTGACAATTTGAAGATTTGTTATTGGCTGAACTTCACGAGGTTTTAAAAAAACTATATTTCCCGCGGGGGCGACTTCCCAGGCGATTGAATTGCCTATTGCTACATGTGCTATTTCTTCGTCTTGTGCAAATTCAATTTGTACAGAGGACCTAATAGAACCAACAATTTCAGTTACATTATAAGCATCATAATTGACAAAACGAACTCTATTATCTCCTTTAGCCCGTATGGGGGAAACTTCGCTATATCCTATTGTTATATTAGAACAAATAACAATAACGCCAAAAAAAACAGGGAATAAAATTTTCTTCAGCATTAGTTTACTACCTCTGGATCAGCGTGATATTCGCGCACAACAAAGCCTAATGGATTTACAAGGCGATCTTGAGTTGAAATTGAAGCATTGACATATTCAAAAGTCAGGGTCGCAACCCAATGCGTGATTGTTTCTGTATTGTTATCATTATTGCGTATTGTCCTGAAATAACGGACCTGTACGACGTTTTTACTCACAAATGAAATGGATTTGATAGAAATAGTAGCCACAGCATTTTGATATAATAATTGAGGGCTTTGAGGATTGTTTGCCCCAAACCATTGAGCGAACCTCTGTTGTTCTTCGGGGGATGATAAGAGAGAAACTATTTTGAAATTTTCTTCCGCTTCACTATTAACAAACCCTTCACGAGAACGAACATATTGCGCTGCAAAGTACCTTGTTACTGCTTCATCAATATTTTGGGGGCCATCTTTTAAGGCTGACACAACTTCAACAATTCCAGTTGAATTATCAACACGGATAACAAATGGTTCGACTGTTTTTAATGGAGTTAAAGCTATTATCGCAAGAGAAGAAGCAATAGCGGCAACGACCGCAACGCCCGCAACGCAAAGCGATGCACGGGTAATGCGGTGTAAAGTGAGCATTCTATCTTGATCAAAGGAGCGCGCTTCAGCTTTATATCGTTCAAATTCGTTTCTTTTCACCGTGCCATTCCCCGCAATTTTTATATGACTCAATTTCTTCTGGCGTCAGGTCTTTGGACAAGATTGAACTCAATCTACCGTCTTGTCCGGATTGGTAGGCTTCAGCATCATTGTTCATCAGCATTGGCGTTGATGGTGGATTTTTTGTGTCCCAATCCCACATTGATTTATTCAACGGCCGCCTCGCATATCCGTTACATTTGGGTAGCGGATATGCCATTTTATCCCAAGAAGCACATCCGCTCATGAAAATGGTGAGTAATAAGCCGGTCCCAATGTTTTTAAGTAGCATTACCTACCCCCTCAATAGTTTTACAAAATTAAGGCCTTTGCTTACGGCCTTTGCTGCTCCTCTTTGCGCTGTATTGCCAATTTTCTGGCTTAAACCGCCACTCGAAAGTGAGGCACCGCCGTCAGCTAATGCTGATGCTATGGCAGGCAAATTCAGGAAAAGGAACGCCCCACATATTCCGATAATCGTAAATTGCATCAGCGTTGTGGCAACCTCTTTGAGACCTCCTTTAAATAGCGCCATAGCGATATCAACATATATGCCGCCAAGTAAAATGACTAAAATCTGCAGAATAACAAAGTGAGCTACTTGGCCGATCCATGCTTCAGTGAAACGTCGTGTCGTTGAAAACATAGAGAGACTAATGAACAATGGACCTAATGATAAGATGAGTGAAAGTCCAATTTGGGCGAATGTGGCAACGATGAACCCAATGACGCAAAAGATTGAAGCAATAAGAATACATAGTGTACCGCCAATCCATGTCCCTATAGCCCACGGCATAGATGCTTCGGTCGTTTGTTCAACGATATCAGAAGTTGCGTTATTTATCATTGTATCCCACGTATTTGAGTCTGGTGTTGAAGATTTCATGACGCCTGTAATGGCATTAGGAAGGTCGACAAAGAATATATTTTTTACCCAGACATTATATTCGCCTGCTTTTGTTGTCAGCATGACGATAATCGCCAATTTCACAGTTGTTGATATAAAGTCCCGTAATGGCATTGATGAGTGACCATATATGACATTGTAGCCAATAAAGGCTATATATATTGTTGCGCAAGCTGTTACGGGCGCAGATAGAGCGGCGGAAAGCCCTGCGACGCCGTGGTCCATAGTTGCCTCAATAGGTTTCATTAAAGCTTTATCGATTGTGTCAAACGTGGTTATTTTAGTTGCGCTAGACATTGCGGTTATTCCTACCTCATTCACTCATTATTATTTATATGTTTGGGTTATTGTTTACTAGCTCCCAAAAAAAAATCGTAGCCTATTTCTTGAATCGCGATTCTTGCATTTTGACAATTTTCAGAGCTTCCCCCCAGTCCGCATTTTGCTAACCATTCACTGAGCAACGCTCTATTTTGTTTAAACTCTTCTTTTGAGAATGTTTTTTCACAAGCAGTTATGAATAATGGTGCCAAAAGAACAGTTATCATTAAAAAATATTTTTTCATAAATCACCCTCCGCGGAGTTGTTATTGTAAAATTTGAATAACGCGTTTTGCGTTCTTCTTCTCATTGGCGGATATTCGCCGCTTCAACTTGAGATTGTTGAAGAATTGTAGTCGCTTGCGATGCTAATCATTATGTTTGCAGTACTGTTTGCGCAGCAGTTATCTGTGCTTGAATATCTTGTTTGGTTAAAATCTATATATTGTTGGACAAGCTATCATGGGCGCAAATAGAGTGGGGAACAGTCCTGCAATGCCTTGATCCATGATTGTCACGACAGGCTTTCATTAAAGCTTGATTGATTGTGCCAAATATAATTATTTGAGGCATTGCAGTTATTCCTACATCATATACTAATTACTATTAGCGTCTTTGCATTATTTTTTGCTGGGTCCAAAAAAACGATCACGCTCTATTTCTTGAATCGCAAGTCTTGCATTTTGACAGTTTTCAGAGGTTCCCCCCATTCCGCATTTTGCTAACCATTCATTGAGCAGTGTTTTATTTTGTTTAAACTCTTCTTTTGAGTATGTTTTTTCACAAGCAGTTGTGAATAATGGTGCTAAAAGAATAGTTATCATTAAAAAATATTTTTTCATAAATTACCCTCCGCGGAGTTGTTGTTGCAAAATTTGAATAACGCACTTTGCGTTCTTCTTCTCATTGGCGAATATTCGCCGCTTCAACTTGAGATTGTTGAAGAATTGTAGCCGCTTGCAATATTGCTTGCAAAGCGGCCAGCTGTTCTTGAATATCTCGTTTGGTTAAAATCTATATATTGTTGGACAAACTATTACGGGCGCAGATAGAGTGGGGAACAGTCCTACAATGCCTTGATTCATGATTGCCACGACAGCTTTCATTAAAGCTTTATAGATTGTGCCGAGCATAGTCATTTGAGGCATTGCAGTTATGTCTACTTTACTCGCTTATTGATTATTCGTATTTTTGTTTTCGCTTTCATCACTCTCTCCGCGCAATCGCTTTATAGCTTCTGCAGCACGTTCTTGCCTTAATTCCTCTGCCGCTAATCGTGCATTTTGGCAGTTTTTAGATTCTCCTCCCCATCCGCATCTTGCTATCCATTCGTTGCGCAATGTTTTATTTTGTTTAAACTCTTCTTTTGAGTATGTTTTTTCACAAGCAGTTATGAATAATGGTGCCAAAAGAACAGTTATCATTAAAAAATATTTTTTCATAAATTACCCTCCGCGGAGTTGTTGTTGCATAATCTAAATAACGCGCTTTGTGTTCTTCGTCTTGACGCACTTTCGCCGCTTCAACTTGAGATTGTTGAAGGATTGTAGCTGCTTGCAAGATTGTTTGCGAAGCAGCTAGCTGTTCTTGCATATCTTGTTTGGTTAAAATCTATATATTGTTGGACAAACTATTACGGGCGCAGATAGAGCGTGGAAAAATCCTGCAATGCCTTGATCCATGATTGTCACGACAGCTTTCATTAAAGCTTTATAGATTGTGCCAAACATAGTCATTTGAGGCATTGCAGTTATTCCTACTTCATTCACTTATTATCATTCGTATTTTTGTTTTCGCTTTCATCACTCTCTCCGCGTAATTCTCTCGCAAGCTTTGAATAATGTTCTCGCCTTAATTCCATTTCTGCTAATCGTACATTTTGACAGTTTTTAGATTCTCCTCCCAATCCGCATCTTATCGACCATTCATTAAGCAATGCTTCGTTTTTTTTAAATTCTTCTTTTGAGTATGTTTTTTCACAAGCAGTTGTGAATAATGGTGCCAAAAGAACAGTTATCATTAAAAAATATTTTTTCATAAATTACCCTCCGCGGAGTTGTTGTTGTAAAATTTGAATAACGCACTTTGCGTTCTTGGTCTTGTCAGCGGACATTCGCCACTTTAACTTGAGATCGTTGAAGAATTGCAGTTGTTCCTACATCATGTACGAATTACTATTAGCGTTTTTGCATTAGTCTTCGCTTGGTCCAAAAAGACGATCATGCTCTATTTCTTGAATAGCAAGTCTTGCGTTTTGACAGTTTTCGGAGGTTCCCCCCATTCCGCATTTTGCCAACCATTCATTGAGCAGTGTTTCGTTTTTTTAAATTCTTCTTTCGAGTATGTTTTTTCACAAGCAGTTGTGAATAATGGTGCTAAAAGAATAGTTATCATTAAAAAATATTTTTTCATAAATTACTCTCCCCGGAGTTGTCTTGCATAATCTAAATAACGCGCTTTGTGTTCTTCGTCTTGACGCACTTTCGCCGCTTCAACTTGAGATTGCTTTAGAATTGTAGCCGCTTGCAATGTCAATAACTGTGTTTGCAGCATTGCTTGCGCGGCGGCTAGCTGTGCTTGAATATCTTGTTTCGCTGCAGTGGTTTCTGCATTTTTAAGTTTTTGAGCCAGAGATTCTATCGTATTTTTTGTCTCGATAGCGGCATCATAAGCGGTCTCAGCAGTTGCAGCCATTCCTTGATTTTGCTTTTTTGTTTTGGCAAGTTCATTTCTGTAAAACTCATCAACAGCGGCTTTTGAGCCTGCGCCACCTGGGGGCTCTTTATAGGAAAATTTATCACCCCATTTCGCTGCTTTATCGCTTTCGCCGTTCAATAATTTTTCAAAATCGCTAAAATTGGGTGGGAGTGCTGCCTGGATATTTTTATTATTCAACATATCTCGGAGCGAAGACAGATCAGTAATGCCGTTGAGAGACCCATAGAGCTTTTTCATTTCGCCAATTTGAGATCTTAATTGGTCAAGCTGTTTCTTACCTTGCTCAATTTGCTCAAGCATCTTAGAAACAGCAACTGCATCAAAGGTAGCAAGCTGCGCATATGCGCTTGGCATCGTCCCAATAAAGGACAAAAAGATTATCCCCGCTAAAATAATTCTATTCACCTTTTTCTCCTTTCCTGAAAGATTGGAAGCCATATATCTGGGTTGTCGTCTTTTAGTTCGTCGATGATTTCGTCAAGTAATTCGATATTTTGTGTAGTGCCGCTGAGAATGGCTATTTCATCGTCAAAGCCGCGCAAATTCAGTTCCGCAACAACGGAATTATGCCCCTGTTTAACAACAAAGCGCCGCGACTCACGGGTCAGTTCCGTTTGTATAAGTTCAAATTCGCGCTCTGATAATTTGAAGCCTTCCACATAATCTGCATGGTTACCCTTTTGGTTGGGGAAATAAATTTGTGTCGGGCACTGCTCTATAATGGTATGGGCAATGGTCGAATTGAGAGCGTCTTTAGGGGATTGTGTTGCAAATAACATTAAGCCATTTTGCTTACGGATTGTTTTGAGTCGGTCTTGTGCAAATGCCTTAAACGAATCATCTTCAAGCGCTTTCCAAAACTCATCTATGACAATAATGATTCGGCGTCCGTCTATCAGATCTAGCACCCGATGAAAGAGGTACATCATTAAAGGTGGCCGTATTTCATCATTGTCTAAAAAATCGGTCATATCGTAACCGATAAATTTCGAATCAACGCCTACGCTATCGTCATCATTATCGAACACCCAACCTAGTGCACTACTTTTGCGCCAGCGTTCTAAACGTCCAGCTATACCTTCTCTGTGGGTCGTATCAAAAAACATCTGCAAGGCGGAAATTGTACGTTGTTCTTTAGGCAATAGGGCCAATTGGTCAACAGCCGTTGCAATATCTTGACGCTCTAATTCCGTGACAGTCTGCCCGCCAATTGAGACAAGTTTTGTAATCCATTGACGCAAAAAAACTCTATTTTCAGGGTTTTCATAATCTAACCCTTTTAAAGGCGCTAAACCCGTCGGTTTGCCATTTTTCAGCGACATATAATTTCCGCCGCCCGCTCTCACAAAAAGTTCCGCGCCACGGTCTTTATCAAAAAATACCATGTGAGGATTATGTTTTTGAAGCTGTGCCAACAGAAAATTAACAATAACAGTTTTACCAGAACCAGAAGGCCCACAGACAAATGTGTTGCCCAAATCACCAAAATGAAAATTAAAATAATATGGAGAACCTGCTGATGTTTTCATAAGAGCAACAGCAGGCCCCCAAGCATTTCCATCAATTTTGCCAATTGGGAAAGAATGAAATGGCGAGAGTGCGGTGTAATTTCGGCTGGTGATAGCGCCTGAACGCGCGCGATAGGAATAATTACCAGGCAGTTGTGCCCAGAATGCGGCCTCTAGTCCTAGATCTTCACGCGCAACAACGGCTCCTCCTTCTGTGAGAGTAGCACGGGCTTTCGCTAAATTATCGCTCAAATTTTGGGGACTAGTAGAAAAAACCGCTAGTGACAAATGGTGTTCACCTAAAACGAAGCGGTTAGACTCAAGATCATCCAGCCCATCATCTAATTCAGCGATTTGTGACCCCGCTCTATCACCTGAATTAATCATTTGATTTTGTTTTCGTCCCATAATCTGCTTTGCAGTATTTTTGCTTTTGAACACAAAGGACTGAGTAAAAATAAATTCAAATGGGAGCGTTAATAGGCCGTCCGTCATACCTAACCGGGTTTTAGCCGGATATTCCTTCCAACCAAACATACCGGCAAATTTACAACCCGCCTCATGTCTAATTTCTATAATTTCTTTGCCAAAAATAACGCGGTCTGAATAAATAGTAGAAGCTATCGTTCCCCATGTAAGAGGTACTCTTTCATAGCGTCCGCCAACTAATTGGTGCAGAAATTCACTAGGTTCTGAAAAAATATTGCCTTCATGTTCATAAAGGCCAAGCTTCTTTGCGCCATAATGCTCAAGGCCTTGCGTTAAATCCGTGGTGATTTCATCGAGCTTACGAATTGAGTTTTCATCAGCTTCCGTGCCGTCTTTCTTAGCTTTTTGCAAACGGTTAAAAAACTTAGTAAGCGTATCGGCTTTATCGACACTGGGATTCCACAAAAGAGAGAGATAAAGATCGTTTCTGTATAATTCTTGTGACACCATTCTTTCGCGATAATGGTCATCTAATTGTTTTGTGAATTGCGATTTAAATGTTCCGCCCGGGTAAATTGTTTCACGCCGCCTAATGATATGAGTGTAAATTGCAACACGCTCATCGGCTATATTCTTAAAGAGATTATTCAATTGTTCATGCAATATATTGAGACCGCGTATATCAGCGGTTTCAAAATTAATTCCTTCAAGAGAAATAACCGTCATAAGAGCGCGCGACGATAATGCTATAATGTGATCATTCACATGACGGATATAAGGGATGACTGATTCGGGTTGGAGATCGCGCTTGCGCTGCGTCATATTCATTTCATATCCTTATAATTACGAATAAGACGAAGCGGCGCGACACTTGCTCCTCCCCAACGGTTGCTATTTTTTGAGCGACCACGAGTATTTAACCACACCATAAGAATACGGAATTTATTATGGTCATTCTTGGTGATTTCCTTCATAATGAAATGCGTCACAACACCAAAGCTAATAAGAAATATATTGCTTGACATGATGAAGATTATGGACGTTGCTATCACATTTAAGCCCATGGCTTCCACGGTTACACCAGCAATCATAGCTGGACGCGTGCAAGCCAAAAAGAGCGTATCTTCTGTAAGCTGATCACGCTTTTTCATTCTCTGAAACCGATTATGTAGTGATTAACATATTAACGATTTGTGGGGCGCCAAAAATAATGGCAATACCTACACAAACAAAGAAAGCTTTACGCAGTTCTATATAGCCTGCAATCCATGCAATACCGGTACCTGCAACCGCTATAATCGCAATCGATTTTGCAATACCGCCGGTCATTGCATCAACAATTTTGTCAAGCGCGCTTTGTACTTTGCCAAGGCCTTGAGCAAATGATGGTTCAATAAATACGGCCAACGACAATAACAAAAAAAATATCGTCGTGAACCACTTCTTTTTTGTGTTTAACGCAACTGTTTTTCCACTGACGGTCATTTGACCCCCCCTTTATTACTGAATTAATTGATGGATGGCAGCCTCATAAACTAATCTTTTAATTTATGCTACATTTGATTTTAATAAATGATTCATTTTTTTACTAATTCCAAAACTAGACGTTTCAAAATTTTATTATGCGGTTAATTTATCGAAATAAATCAAAATCATTATTTAGACGAATTATATTAGTTTATATTATAGCAGGCGGCCTTTATACACTGAGTCAAAATTCTAATTTTGCTCAAAAATTGCTTACTGATTATCAATCAAAAAATATAATGAAAGATCAAATTACGACTACAAAGAAAAAAGTTGAGGACGATACGGCGATATATAATTCAATAAAATTAGACGAGACTCTCCCCGTCTATTCTGGATTTATCCAGGTAACAAGTGGAAGCAGTTTCAAGATGATAACACCCGTTGATGAACCATGGCGGAAAAGAATTATGCGGCGTGTACGTTTATATGGTGTAGAATCTTGTGAACCGCGTCAATTTGCTGTGTATAATGGCATTAAGTGGCCTTGCGGTTCCGTTGCAACCGCTTGGCTTGTCACAAAGACGTTGAATCAAAATGTTGTTTGTCAAACAGCAAAAGTCGTAAATCAAATTCACTATGCTCAGTGTCTGGTTAGTGGTGTAGACATCGCTCGCCTCGGTCTTTCCGAAGGTATGATGATCTTGTCACTAGATCAGAAGGATTTTCCTTCACCTTCGCAGTATAAACAGACTGAGTATTCGGCCAAAATTGCTGGGGTGGGGATATGGTCAAGTGAATTTGATCGCCCTGAAGCCTGGCGACGGCAATATGGCAATTATAATCCTCTTGATCCGCAATAAGTACCAAATTCTCAGAAATGATGGGAGTTTTAATCTCTCTTTGTTCTGGGAGTGAAATATGCGAAGAATTTTGGTGGTAAAGTTTTCGAACAGAAGCCCACCTATTTGGAAGGGCGTAAAATTTTCAATATCAAATTGTTGTTCTTTTATTGAAAAATCTTAAGCTGCAGGTGGATAGCCTCTTTTAGGCGTGATTGAGGGCAAATATTGCAGAACTTTTTGATTGCCTAAAGTTTTTTGGTCCGGTTATTCGTTGCTGCTAACAAGCGCAAATGGGCACTGTACATAATAAAGTTAATATTTGCTGCGCTTCCTAAATATTAGGATTCCTGAGATTCATCGTCTGTTTTGCGTTTGTCTTCTTCGAAATTATGTGACTTAATGGCTGTAAAAAATTGGCTTCTATAGGGAATTTCTAATTGATTTTCAGATTGATAGTCGGCAATTAAAGTTCTATAATTCGCTTGTGAAGAGTTTTCCCCATGGGTGATTATAACGCGCCGTGCTTATGCTGAGGAGTGGCTTAAACCCACAAAAGATTGTCCGGATATGCGCATATTCTGATTGATATTCGGTGCGAGAGGGATGGCTGTTTTATCTGAAAAGATATTACTCAGCTTTTCTGCCAATTAAAATCACGATCAGTGCGGGGTATAATTAGGGCTTAATTGTTGTGAGGCTGTGTGTATATCCGCTGCGGGCAGGAGTAACACCACTGGTTGAAAATATTGCCAATTGATCAAAATTGGCTGAACAATATGGCGTGAGAAGTATTTATATAATTTTCGATATTTCATATCAACGAAGATATAATGCACATAAAGATTGAAAATGATCAAAGCTTTGCGGCTAAAATTGAAAAATTTTTGCAAAAACAGATCGGGGCGAAGATGCTTTTATGCAGTGGGCGTAAACGATTTGTTTAAGAAATGGGCTCTTAAGTAAAAAATTGTGCCCAATTGGGAAGATGATTCTGAATAAGACAGATGTTGATGTCATAAAAAGAACCCGATCGGGATTATATTGCCAAAATAATGCGCCGTAGGGATAAAATAAACCCGATCGGGTTCTTTTTGTTGATATAGCGCTTATTTACGCTTAAATAATCCCGAGAGGGTTGAAATCTAATGGATACGCAAGTTCAAAAATTAGGCAGCCTTATTCGGCAAACACGAAAAATGCAAGGGCTAACGCAAAAGCAACTGGCGGGTGTAAGTGGTGTTGGGGTGCGTTTTATTCGCGAATTAGAACAAGGGAAAGAATCTTGCCATATCGGTAAAGCCTTAGTGATTATTCAGATGCTGGGCCTCACGGTTGAAATCGGTGGTGAACTATTATGAGCCGCGTTTTAGATGTTTATTTGAAAGGTTATTTTGTTGGCACTCTCACGCAAGAAACGAGTGGCCAATTGAGTTTTGCTTATGACCACGCTTATGTTGATGAAAAACGGCTCCCCGTTTCACTTTCGCTGCCTTTGCGCAAAGAGCCTTATGATACATCTCAGGTGAAGGCGTTTTTTTCCGGGCTTTTACCCGATGAAGAGGTGAGAAAACGTCTTGCCCAAAATTTAGGTCTTTCAGAGAAAAATCCTTTTGCTTTGCTGGAAGCTGTTGGAGGGGATTGCGCAGGGGCTTTAGCTTTTTACCCGCAAGGAGAAAAACCTGAAGAGGCAACAGAAGAGGTTGAAAATTTAAGTCCTGAACGTTTGTATGACATTTTAAAGCTTATTAACCGTCGCCCCATGTTGGCGGGGGACGGTGGTTACCGCTTATCCCTTGCAGGGGCCCAAGACAAGCTGGCCGTTGGTTATAAAAATGGGCAGATTCAACTCATGAAAGGAGGAGCACCCACTACCCATATTTTAAAGCCAATGATTAAACATATTAAGGACAGCGCGCATAATGAATTCTTTTGTATGAGACTCGCGTTCCATATGTGGTTGAGTGTGCCTAAGGTTTCCCTTCATTTTGCAGGGGAAATTCCTTATTGTCTTATAGCACGATATGACCGTGCGATTGATGACAAAGGACAAGTTATCCGCATTCATCAAGAAGATTTTTGTCAAGCGTTAGGTATTCCACCTGAGTTGAAATATGAGCGCGAGGGAGGGCCGACGATTAAACGTTGCCAAGAGATAATGACAAAAAATGCGGAAAGCCCTGCGCTCGCTCAGCTTAAATTATTTAAAATAATTCTTTTCAACTATTTGATTGGCAATAATGACGCCCACGGCAAAAATTTCTCTCTTTTATATTCAGAAAAGAAACCGTCTCTTGCGCCGCCTTACGACCTTTTGAGTACGGCTATTTACCCTAATCTTGCGACAGAAATGGCTATGAAAATTGGTGGAGAATATGATCCAGAAAATATTTATCGGCGCCATTTTTACCGCTTGGTTGATGATACAAAAACGGCGCGAGTGTTGGTAGATTATTATATTGAATTATATATTAAACGTATTGTCTACGCAGCAGAAACTTTAAAAAAAGAATTAGAAGCTGGTGGTTTAAAGTCAGACATTTTTGGTGAGATTATTGAACTGATCAAGACACGTGTTTCGCATTTACAAAAATAAGATAGATATGATCTTAAAAAGGGCGCACCTGTGCGGAGCTTTGTACGCCTGCCGCAAAGGTTGTAGGAGATAGAATGACCGTCGCGAAGTGAAATTGTGCTCACATCCTTTAGTGAAAGACTTGTGAGCTTATTTTTCATGATCGATAGAGAGAAAATCTTAAAACCAAAAAGGCCACACAGTTTGTGCAGCCTTTTTGGAGGGTAGATGGTGGTCAAACTATTTTCAAAAAATGAAATAATTTTGGCGGCTTTGATAACCATAATAGCCACAGACGCTGGCGATGATAGCTCCAATGAGGCTACCTAAGAAGCTCAACCATCCAATGGCTGAAGCTGTCCCAATAGCTTTATTGGCGGCGGTCTGAGCGTTTTGGGCAAGTGTTTCAATATGGCCAGTTTGCTCACTTAGTGTTTCGATCGCCTGTTCAATTTTTTCTCTTGCAGCCTGATAAGTACGAATGGCGCGGTCTGCTGTTTGCTCAGCCTCAGCTTGGGTCATGCCATCGTTCACGAGAGTACGAACAATATCATTACGGTTGATAGACGCCTTTAAGGTTTGTGCACGCTCAGAAAGGTTGGAACCGAGGTCTCTGAGATATGTACGGTAATGAGAAGGGTCATCTTTGAAAGCTGTTAGAGCTGACCGAATATCTCCAAGAGCTCCTTCATAGGCCTGGTTCAGGCGTTCAGGGTCCAAAGCAGAGATCTCGTTTTTGTTCAGAAGTGTGCGTAAATCGCCACGGAGTTTATCAAAATCGGCCACAGGGCTGACTTGATCATCCAGCAAGCGCTCCAAAGACTGAGAATTTGTTGCGGAGAGGATGGCCTGTCCTCCTGTTTTAAGAGAAGAAGCAGCGCCTGATACAGTTTGAGCACCTAGATTGGCAGCGCCTGAAAGAAACAGGGCAGCTTGCAGTGTTACCGCAAGAGTTAAGAGGGCCCAAGTTAAAAAGCCGTGAGCTGCTCCTGCTCCTTTTGCGAAACGTCCAGCCACGAAGCCCCCACCTGCAAGACTAAGAATAATGGTAGCAATAGAACCAATACCCATTGATGTTAGGGCCCCTTCGAAGGGAGCAGAAAAAGAGAGATCGATTTTCCCCAGGCCTAAAGCTGCGACCAAAAAAGAAAAGCAGATTGAGATGGCGACAGCGGTAATGAAGCCGGCTAGAATAGCAGACCATGAAATATTTTGGTTGCCGGTTGAATACTCTGTTTCCAGTGCAAAGCTTCCTGCGAAATGAGTGTCTGACGATGCGTCTATTGGAATACGCGTTTCCATATGTATATCTCCTTGAATGATGCTGGGGATAAAATGCGCAGAGGAAAATTATGTTCCAATAAGTGGTTTAGGATGCGAAAAGTTATGCAAAGTTAGGCTGGAACGTTCTTCCAGAAATAGGTACAGGTCATTCCCCCCTACGGGTAGGACTATCCCTCCAAAATAGATTAGGTCGTCCTTCCGGAAATAGGGCCAGACTATTTTTTCCAGCGGCGGTATGTTGCCCAATACAGTTTGCACGCTCGTGTGCTTCACTGCTGAGTGGAAGGGGAAGTTTCTTAATTGAGATTAGACAATAGGTCTTGCACCTTTAAATTTTCTCCCAGGAAAACTGCTAACCTATTATATTATGATGTAGAGTGAGAAGTTTGAGGGAGCATGTCGGCGTTTAGGGCTCCGATCGGTAAAAGGAGATCGAGCCTTATGAAGGGCAAAAGCGCGGCGACATTACCATGCAGCTGCAGCGCTACTACTTGGCCGCTGTGTTATAAAGTCATTGCAGCACTCGTTCCTATGAGATAGACACAATGATCCGTGAAAATTTGCTGTTAGAGAAAAATAATGGTTACAAAACAAGAAAAAACTAAAGCCCGTTTACCGCGCGGTTTTGTCGATCGAACGAGTGCACAATTATACGGAATTGAAACAGTGATTGCTCAGATTCGTGAAGTTTATGAGCTTTATGGTTTTGAAGCGCTTGAGACGCCGATTTTTGAATATACTGATGTTCTCGGTAAGTTTCTGCCCGATTCAGATCGGCCAAACGCAGGCGTTTTTTCTTTACGCGATGATGATGAGCAATGGATGTCTTTGCGTTATGACCTTACAGCACCTCTTGCGCGTTATTTCGCGGAGAATTTCGAAATTTTGCCAAAACCTTACCGTAGTTATCGCCTTGGCTTTGTTTTTCGTAATGAAAAGCCGGGGCCAGGGCGTTTTCGGCAGTTTACGCAATTTGATGCCGATATTGTGGGGACACCAACAGTAGCAGCTGATGCAGAAATTTGCATGATGGCAGCGGATAGCTTAGAAAAATTAGGAATTCCGCTCCATGATTATGTTATTCGCCTTAATAACCGGAAAATTCTAGATGGTGTTCTAGAACTCATTGGTTTAGGAGGGAGCGGGCAGGTTGAAAAACGCTTAACTGTTCTGAGAGCAATTGATAAGCTGGATAAATTCGGGACGGAAGGGGTGCGTTTGCTCTTGGGGCGTGGTCGTTTGGATGAAAGCGGTGATTTCACCAAAGGAGCGGAGCTGGGCGAGCAAGATATTGACCGTATTCTCACATTGATTTCTGTAAGCGCAGAAACGGCGGAAGAGACACTGGATAATCTTAAAAAAGTAGTAGGGCACAATGTTCAGGGGCTTGAAGGGGTGCGTGAACTCGAGGAAATGCAAGCGATCTTTTCTGAAAATGGTTACCAACATCGCGTCAAGATCGATCCATCAGTTGTACGAGGGTTGGAATATTATACAGGGCCTGTTTTTGAAGCTGCGTTGCTTTTTGATATTCTCAATGACGAGGGACAAAAAGTTGTTTTTGGATCAATTGGCGGGGGAGGGCGCTATGATGGGTTAGTCGCGCGCTTTCGTGGTGAAGATGTTCCGGCGACGGGGTTTTCAATCGGTGTATCGCGCTTGATAGCGGCTTTGCAAAATCTCGGAAGATTGCCCGTGAAGGAAACAATAGGGCCCGTTGTGGTATTGGTGATGGATAAAGAGCTTGAGGTTATTGCGCGTTATCAAAAAATGGTAATGCAATTGCGCTCCGCTGGCATTCGTTCTGAATTATATTTAGGAGCGTCGGGTATGAAAGCACAAATGAAATATGCGGATCGACGCCACGCACCCTGTGTTGTGATCCAGGGATCTCAAGAACGCCAGGAAGGGAAAATTCAGATCAAAGATTTGGTTGAAGGTGCGCGCTTAGCAGGTGAAATCAAAGATAACCAAACATGGCGCGAAAGTCGACCAGCCCAGGTAACTGTTGACGAAAATCAATTGGTGGAAACAGTACAGGCTATTTTGGCAGCTCAAAAATCACAAAAATTTTAGCCACTTAGCTACCTCTCAAACAGTTGACAAACGGCGCAAACGCCTACGAAAAATGGCACAACCTCCCCCTTCTGGGAAAATCTGTGCCATTTGAGCAGGTCATTTTTTAAATTTATCCCCGAAGGGCTTTTAAAATATTTTGTGGTGACGATACGCCGTAAGGGTCTTCAGTGCAGTTATCTGAAAAGCCTTCTTCTTCAAACCATTGTTCGATGACACCGTCATTAATCACAGCAGCATAGCGCCAGGACCGCATTCCAAAACCGATATTATCTTTGGCGACGAGCATTCCCATTTTGCGCGTAAATTCACCAGAACCATCAGGGATTAGTTTCACATTTTTGATATCTTGCTGTCTTCCCCATGCGTTCATGACGAAAGCATCATTGACGGAAAGGCAATAGATTTCATCAATGCCGGCTTGCTTAAATTCATCATAGAGTTTTTCAAAATCGGGGAGCTGAAAGGTTGAGCAAGTAGGGGTAAACGCGCCAGGAAGAGAAAAAAGAATAACCCGTTTTCCCTTAAAATACGCATTGCTGTCAACATCCTGCCACCGGTAAGGGTTACTCCCGCCAACTGATTCGTCACGCACGCGTGTGCGGAAAGTTACGTCGGGGACTCTTTTTTTCATCATAATTATGCTCCTGTATGTTCTGGGAGTTATGGGTTAAAACAACTTCTGTGTTCAAGTACGTACTCTATATACCGAGTGCGCTCAAACATGCACCGTGGATAGCCATATACCAAGGTAAATTTGCAAATATTTCATGCTTACGTCAAGCAGAATTAATCATCGACTTTGGCAGATGTTCACTCTAAGGGTTAAAAAAGAAGATATAAAGGGGCCACAATGACCGTGACGACAGTTTCGACAACGGCTTTTGATGATCAAAAACCGGGAACATCTGGTTTGCGCAAAAAAGTATCAGTTTTTCAACAACCTCACTATGTAGAAAATTTCATTCAATCTATTTTCAATAATGTTGGGTCCTTTGAGGGAAAATTGTTAATTCTTGGGGGTGATGGCCGCTACTTAAACCGCACGCTCATCCAGACTGTGCTGAAAATGGCGGCTGCCAATGGTGTGGGGTACGTTAAAGTGGGGCGAGGCGGTATTTTGTCTACTCCTGCTGTTTCGCATCTTATTCGCAAATATAACGCTCATGGTGGTATTATCCTTTCGGCGAGCCATAATCCCGGCGGACCGAACGGTGATTGCGGTATAAAATACAACATTTCTAATGGTGGTCCAGCACCCAATTCTCTGTGCGATGCTATTTTTACAACGTCGCAACGTCTTTCTTCTTATAAAATTGTAGAGGCGCCAGAAATCGATTTAGAAGTGGAGGCAAAAACCGTTATAGAGTCCATGCAGGTGGAAATTATTGATCCTGTGGTTGATTATGTCTCTTTAATGCAAGAAATTTTTGATTTTGATTGCATCGCTCAGGCCGTTTCAAAAGGCTTAACCTTGCGATTTGATGCCATGCATGCAGTGACGGGACCTTATGCGCAGGAAATTTTCGAAAAACATTTGGGATTCCCTCAGGGAACAGTGATTAATAGTGTTCCATTACCAGATTTTGGGGGAGGTCACCCAGATCCAAATTTAGTTTATGCAAAAGATCTCTACCGTCTGTTAATGTCCGACCGAGGGCCCGATCTTGGCGCGGCTTCTGATGGCGACGGTGACCGTAATCTTATTATTGGGCGCAAACAATTTGTTACACCTTCTGATTCCCTCGCTATTATGACGGCTCATGCTCCTTTAATAAAAGGGTATAGGCAAGGCATTGCGGGTATTGCGCGCTCTATGCCTACGGGGCGTGCTGTTGATCGGGTTGCCGAAGAAGAGGGGTTAAATTGTTTTGAAACCCCAACAGGATGGAAATTCTTTGGGACACTTTTGGATGCTGGAAAAGTGACCTTTTGCGGCGAGGAAAGTTTTGGAACGGGATCTAACCATGTGCGCGAAAAAGATGGTTTATGGGCCGTATTATTTTGGTTGAATCTTTTAGCTGCTACGGGGGAAACTGTAGCACAAATTGCCCAACGGCATTGGCGTCGTTATGGGCGCTTTTATTATTTACGCTGCGATTATGAAGAAGTTGATACGCCAAAAGCTCACGCAATGATGGACCAATTGCGCGCACAATTGCCGGAGGCAGGGACCAAAATCGGTGGGTTGACGGTCAAAAAGGCGGATGATTTTATCTATCATGATCCGATTGATCAAACTATTACTATGCAGCAAGGAGTGCGTATTTTTTTTGATCATGACGCGCGGATAGTCGTGCGTTTATCCGGGACTGGAACAAAAGGCACGACAGTACGGCTTTATTTTGAGCAATATGAAAATGATCCATGCAAGCACGACCAAGAGCCGCAAAAGGTGATCCAGCCTTTACAACGCGCGGCACTTGAATTGTTGAATATAAAAAAATACTTAGGCCGTGAACAACCCGATATTATAACATAAGAAATTTCTCATTGTGGATGGGTCATCTTTTCGGGATTAACCAAGCGATTATAATCGGCCTCAGAAACACCAGCTTTTGAAGCTTCAGTACGCAAAGTCGTGCCATTTTTATGGGCAGCTTTGGCGATTTCAGCCGCTTTTTCGTAGCCAATTTCTGGTGCGAGGGCCGTCACTAACATAAGGGAGCGTTCCATAAGAGCATGAATATGATCTTGATTAGCACGAAGCCCTTTGATGCAGTGCACGTTAAAAGAGCGCATACAATCACCAAGAAGGCCGAGCGACTGTAGAACATTATAACCGATAACGGGCTTATAGACATTAAGTTCAAAATGGCCTTGGCTGGCAGCAAATGTTACGCTGGTATGGTTACCAAAAACCTGGCAGGCGACCATAGTCAATGCTTCGCATTGAGTAGGATTGACTTTTCCTGGCATAATAGAAGAACCTGGTTCATTTTCTGGTAAGGCCAGTTCTCCTAAGCCTGAACGTGGTCCTGATCCTAAAAAACGAATGTCATTGGCAATTTTGAAAAGATCTGCAGCTAATGCATTTAAGCTTCCGTGAAAATGCGCAAGAGCTCCATGATGGGCGAGAGCTTCAAATTTATTGTGGGCGGTTTTGAAGGTTATTCCCGTGAGGGTGCTCATTGTTTTTGCGAATGCAACATCAAAGCCGTGTGGTGCATTGAGACCCGTTCCGACAGCAGTGCCTCCTTGGGCAAGCATTTGGACATCATCGAGAGCTTTTTCAATTCGTTGACGGTTGGCTTCTAGCGCGGCTCGATATCCTGAAAATTCTTGCCCGAGGGTTAAAGGTGTTGCGTCCTGGGTGTGGGTGCGTCCGATTTTAATAATGTCTGCAAATTCTTTTTCTTTTTCCAGCAAAGCAGCGATAAGATCATCAAGGATCGGTAAAAGATGTTGGCGTGTTTGCAGCGTCGTTGCAATATGAAGTGCTGTGGGGAAGGAATCGTTAGATGATTGGCTCATATTCACATGATCATTAGGATGAACGGGCGATTTACTGCCAAGAGTTCCCCCCAAAAGCACGCTGGCACGATTAGCAATCACTTCATTGACGTTCATATTACTTTGCGTGCCAGAACCTGTTTGCCAAACAGAGAGTGGAAAATGCGTATCAAAAGCGCCAGCCAATATTTCGTCAGCAGCGGTAATAATGGCTTGCCCTATATTCTGCGGAAGCTTCCCTTTTTCCATATTGACAAGAGCGGCAGCCTTTTTAACAAGGCTTAAAGCGTAGATCAAAGCGAGAGGCTGTTTTTCTGTGCCAATATCAAAATTGTGCAGAGAACGTTCAGTTTGCGCTCCCCAATAACGGTCTTGACGCACCGAAATCGTTCCGAAACTATCAGTTTCTTGACGTGTTTCAACCATAATAAAATCCTTTTATGTTCACTTATTAATCAAAAGGTAGATAGCAAAAAATAGATAGCGCAAAATAGAAAAAAGAGGCAAGAGCAAGAAGCGCGTCGAGAATAATTATTTCAGAAAGAAACCTTGACATTGTAGAGCGAGATTTTTATATTCCGGTCAGCGTTAGCACTCTTAATAGAGGAGTGCTAACAAGAACTTAAGATTAATTCGATTATATTAAGTTTAAGGATTTAGAACATGGCTAACATAAAATTCCGCCCGCTTCACGATCGTGTTGTCGTTCGCCGGGTTGAATCAGAAAACAAGACCGCTGGCGGGATCATTATCCCCGATACAGCAAAAGAAAAACCCCAAGAAGGTGAAGTGATCGCTGTTGGCAATGGTGCTCTCGACGATAGCGGGAAGCGCGTGCCTACGGAAGTTAAAGAAGGGGATCGTATCCTGTTTGGAAAATGGTCTGGAACTGAAGTTAAGATTGATGGTGAAGAACTCTTAATTATGAAAGAGTCCGATATTATGGGAATTTTGGGGTAATTAGCTCCCCAATTATTTCATTTTGTACTATTCTTAAGATAACTCCAAGGAGAAATTAAATGGCCGCTAAAGAAGTCAAATTTAGCCGTGAAGCGCGCGAGCGCCTGTTGCGCGGCGTTGATATCCTTGCTAATGCTGTTAAGGTTACACTCGGCCCTAAAGGTCGTAATGTCGTGATCGATAAATCATTTGGTGCGCCTCGCATCACGAAAGATGGTGTATCGGTTGCGAAAGAAATTGAACTAGAGGATAAGTTCGAAAATATGGGTGCGCAGATGTTGCGCGAAGTTGCTTCAAAAACCAACGATATCGCTGGTGACGGAACAACAACCGCGACCGTTCTGGGACAAGCTATCGTACAAGAAGGCGTAAAAGCTGTTGCTGCTGGTATGAACCC
This sequence comes from Bartonella australis AUST/NH1, assembly GCF_000341355.1. Lineage (NCBI taxonomy): Bacteria > Pseudomonadati > Pseudomonadota > Alphaproteobacteria > Hyphomicrobiales > Bartonellaceae > Bartonella > Bartonella australis. The sequence goes on along the minus strand of NC_020300.1, from coordinate 1,323,976 downwards.
AATGGATCTTAAACGCGGCATCGATGCTGCTGTTGAAGAAGTGGTTGAAAATCTTTTCAAGAAAGCGAAGAAAATTCAAACTTCAGCAGAAATTGCGCAAGTAGGGACGATCTCTGCTAATGGCGCTGCAGAAATCGGAAAAATGATTGCTGATGCCATGGAAAAGGTCGGCAATGAAGGTGTCATTACTGTGGAAGAAGCGAAAACTGCTGAAACTGAACTGGAAGTTGTTGAGGGGATGCAGTTTGACCGTGGATATCTTTCGCCTTATTTTGTTACAAATGCCGACAAAATGGTGGCTGATCTCGATGATCCTTATATTCTTATTCACGAAAAGAAATTGTCTAATCTACAGTCTTTACTTCCTGTGCTTGAAGCTGTTGTTCAGTCCGGTAAACCGCTTCTTATCATCGCTGAAGATGTGGAAGGCGAAGCTCTGGCAACGCTCGTGGTTAATAAGTTGCGCGGTGGTTTGAAAATTGCGGCTGTTAAAGCTCCAGGATTTGGTGATCGCCGTAAAGCTATGTTGGAAGATATCGCGATTTTGACATCAGGCCAGGTTATTTCTGAAGATGTTGGTATTAAGCTCGAGAATGTCACTTTAGATATGCTCGGACGTGCAAAGAAAGTCGCTATTTCCAAAGAAAACACAACGATTATTGATGGTGCTGGAAAAAAGGCCGAAATTGATGCTCGCGTGAATCAGATCAAAGTACAGATCGAAGAAACAACTTCTGACTATGATCGCGAAAAACTGCAAGAAAGACTTGCTAAACTCGCTGGTGGTGTTGCTGTTATCCGTGTTGGCGGTGCAACAGAGGTTGAGGTGAAAGAAAAGAAAGACCGTGTCGATGATGCTTTGAATGCAACACGTGCTGCCGTGGAAGAAGGTATTGTTGCCGGCGGTGGAACTGCACTCTTACGCGCGGCCAGTATGCTTACTGTTAAAGGAAGCAATCCTGATCAAGAGGCGGGCATTAGCATCGTGCGTCGTGCTTTGCAAGCGCCTGCACGCCAAATTGCTAGTAATGCAGGTGAAGAAGCAGCGATTATCGTTGGCAAAGTACTTGAGAATAATTCAGACACATTCGGTTATAACACTGCAAAAGGTGAGTTTGGTGATCTGATTGCTCTTGGAATTGTTGATCCGGTAAAAGTTGTACGTTCTGCTTTGCAGAATGCCGCGTCAATTGCGAGCCTTCTCATTACGACAGAAGCAATGGTTGCTGAAGTTCCGAAAAAAGATACTCCTATGCCTCCTATGTCCGGTGGCGGAATGGGTGGAATGGGCGGAATGGATTTCTAAGCTCTTCTTAAACCAAATAAAAAAAGAAGCGGGCCGAGTGGCCCGTTTTTTTATATTTTCGATCTATTCTGAAATATGCCTCGATATTTGTTTCTCTGATGAATTTTCGTTTTATGCAATAGAGGGCGCCCTCTCGGCAGTGGGCGAGGTATAGAGATAATTTTTAGCAGAGAGAAGATAAACTGATATTAAAGATTTTATAGGGAAATACTTAAAGAAATAGAGTCTCTTCTGTTGCTTAAATTCATTTTTTGAGTTAACGACGTAGCCTGTTAATATCTACTTCATTAAAGTAGGAATGTACTAGAATAATTTAGTTTATGCCCGAGTATAGCAAAATCCTCACTTTCCAAAGTGGGGAGAGTTTAAATTTAAAGCCCAATCTCGGGAAATTTATCCAGGATGTTGGAAAGAGGGGAAGATGAAGAAACTTCTTTTATTATGCATAATTTCGATCGTTTCGTTGTCCGTAGTCAGTTGTGGCAGCGCGGAAGACAAACATAAAGCGCAACAAGAAAAAGGAAATGAAAATTCTTTAGATAAAAAGCCGTCGGTAAATACCCCGGAAAATGATACCACAGGAAATATTCCAGAAGGCACTCCGGAAAACACCTTGAAGAGCATTCCAGAAAGCACAGTGAACGATATTCTGGAAAAGGCCTTGAAGAGTTCTCCAGAAAGCGCTCCAGGTAGTGCTGCTCCAGAAGATGCTTTGAAGAGTTCCCCAGAAAGCGCTCCGGGTAGTGTTATTCCAGAAGATGCCTTGAAGAATTCTGCGGAAAGCACTCCAGATAGTGTTGCTCCAGAAGATGCTATGAAGAGTTCTCCAGAAAGTGCTCCGGGCAGTGTTATTCCAGAAGATGCTACGAAGAATTCTCCAGAAAGCGCTCCAGGTAGTGTTGCTCCAGAAGATGCCTTGAAGAATTCTACAGAAAGTGCTCCAGGTAGTGCTTCAGAAGATACTCTGAAGAGTTCTCCAGAAAGCGCTCCGGAAGAGAATCTTAAAACAGAGCCTAGCGAACAATAAATTTTGAATATATGGCACGCAAAAGGGGGGCCCCCTTTTGCGCGTCCGTTATGGGTGATTTTTACAGGCAAAAAGTGAAATAAAAATATATCAGCTCTCTAAGTGCCTTTAATGTGATGGTCTTTATACTTATGAAGAGAGTGATATTTTTCTTTGTTTTGAATGCGCTCATGAGTGGCCACAAAAGAGCGAGAATCTCACTTTTTCGGGTGCGGTTTACAATGCTAACGGTCGTAGATTGATGGACGGCGGCAACGCTATGCAGATTAAAAATCTTTGAAGCGAAGGGTGCGGTATCTATTTTAAAGAGTGGCACTAAGATTAAAAATATCTGCTTGACAGAGGGCTGCCATACTATCGATCGTAAGAGCGCAAAAATTGGACAAATCAGCTTAAAATCGAGATTTTCCAAAAAAAATAGCGCATAGTAGTTTATTAACGGCTCTCTTCTCCACGAAGAGAATTGGTTCAAAAAAATACGCTCGCTTGCCTGTTTTTTATTGCAAATATTTGACCGCAAACAGACTCGATTTGTCCGAAAAAATACATCGAGCAGACAAAAAATAAGTGACAATATTTTCTCTTTGATTTTCCTCAAATTTATTGCCGATATAATTCAAAAAAAGCCCCCATATACGGCTCAATGAGACATATAATGGCCCTCGATGAATATGCCCCTCCTTACTAAATCTAGCAATTTTTGTAATCAGAATTTATGCATAATTGCGTGGCCTTTTGGGCACGAGCAATTTGTTTTTGCGAAAGTTGTGAGGCAACATGATCTCTCAATCTTAAAGTGCGGAAATTCTGTTGCTGAGACAGGCTTACTATACTCCACATATAGGCTGCTTCATAATTTTGTGCGGCGCCCAGACCGTCACGATGTATTATGCCTAAATTATGTTGTGCTAACGCATGACCTTGTTGGGCAGCAAGCTGATACCATTTGACGGCCTCAGGATAATCCTGTGCTGCACCTTGGCCGTAATCATACATCGCCCCAAAGCAGATTGAGCGTTTGCCTGACCCTGTTTTGCGGCAAGCTGATACCACTTGAAAGCTTCAGCATAATCTTATGCTAAACTTTTCCCTTGATTATACATCAAGCTTAAATTGCACTGTGCATCTGCATTCCCCCGTTATGCAGCATGATAAACCTTCTTGAATTGCGCAGCATTTCCCCTAGACACGAGGAAATACAATATGCCCAAAGCGATCCCCGCTATAATCACATACCCCATATATTCCTTCTTAGCGTTCCCCCGGTTTGATAGATTTAAGCCCGCTTATTGCTACTCTTTTCCCAAAAAACAAGAAAATTTACAATTTTCTATTAGGACTCAAAAAGACAAAAGCTTCTCGCTATTCATTACCTCTTATTTTTGAAAATCCTTATTGCGGCATAGCTTCAACACCTACAACATCCGGAATAAAATGCCGTAGAAGATTTTCAATGCCATATTTCAGTGTAGCTGTTGAAGATGGGCAGCCAGAGCAAGCGCCTCGCATATTGAGGTAAACAATGCCATTCTCGAAGCCACGGAAGGTAATATCTCCACCGTCATTGGCAACAGCTGGGCGCACGCGCGTTTCGAGAAGTTCTTTGATTGTTGCGACAATATCAGCATCTTTTTCATTATAAAATTCTTCGTTAAGCGCGTGGGTTTGTGCTTGTGTCGTCGCGTTTGTAGTGATAACAGGGTCGCCAGAAAGAAAATGCTCCATAATTGTCCCCAAAATTGCTGGTTTAAGATGTTGCCATTCACCGTTATTTTTGGTCACAGTAATGAAATCGTGGCCAAAAAAAACACCACTGACATTTGGGATATTAAAGAGCTTTACGGCCAAAGGCGAACTTTCAGCGGCTTCCTCGCGGTCACGAAATTCCAGTACGCCTTCAGAAAGAACCACACGGCCCGGTAGAAATTTGAGCGTTGCAGGGTTTGGTGTTGTTTCAGTTTGAATAAACATGTGCTATCGTTGTCCCTTCGTTACTAAAGCACAGAAAACGACCGCTTTAAGCGAATGTTTCAATATCTTCATCTGCAAGCCCGCTTGGAATGATGGTAACAGGGATGGGAAACGCCTCCCCCCTGTGGGCAATTGATTGGACAAGCGGTCCGGGCCCTTCTGCACTGGCACCCGCAGCTAAAACTATGAGTGCGATTTTTTTATCTTTGTCAATTAGTTCACAAATTTCATCAATTTTTTTGCCTTCACGCACAATCATTTCTGTTTCAAGAGCTCGGGTGGCCTGCACCTCATCAGCAATTTGTTCCAAAATCGTGGAGGCACGCTCTGTTGATTCTGCCCGCATAATGTCGCCTACACCCAAAAAATGTTGAAATTCTGAGTTGTCAATAACAGAGAGCAATACCAAAGTAGCGTTCGTATTTTGGGCGTGTCGCGCGGCAAAAGCGACAGCGCGCCGACATTCCGGCGTCCCGTCAATGACGACCAAAATTTTTCGTCTGTGATCCGTTTTTTGTTTTTTCCGCTTAAGGGTCATATGGCCTTTGTTTTTACTTTTTACGGTTAGAGTTTCGTTATTTTATATATTGTGCAAAAATCCAACGATTTCACGAATTTGTTTCATATTTTTTTCCGCTAATATACTGGCACGCTCTGCACCATCACGCAAAACAGAGTCGATATAAGCACTCTCTTGATTAAGACGGCGCAGCTCCTGTGTGATAGGGGCAAGCTTGTGGACGGCTAGATCAGCTAGGGCCGATTTAAAAATCGAAAATTGACGACCTGAGAACTCTAAAAGAGCCTTTTCTTTACTAATTTCTGCGAAGGCGGCGTAAATACTAATTAAGTTCTCAACTTCTGGGCGCCCTTCTAAGGCGGCGAGCGTATCGGGGAGAGGAGCTGAGTCAGTTTTTGCTTTGCGTATCTTTTTTGCAATAAGATCAGCGTCATCAATTAAGTTAATACGCGACAAATCTGAAGGATCTGATTTTGACATTTTTTTTGTGCCGTCACGCAAAGACATAACACGCATAGCCGTTTTTTCAATCAGGGCTTCCGGTGCTGGAAAAAAAACTCGCTCCTCTTTATCGTTTACCTGAACGGGGATACCAAAATTTGATTCCATAATGCGTTCAGCGTAATCATTATTGAATTTTTGTGCAATATCACGCGCTAACTCAATGTGCTGCTTTTGGTCTTCACCCACGGGGACATGCGTCGCACGATAGACTAAAATATCGGCAGCCATGAGACAGGGGTAGGCAAAGAGCCCTAAGGATGCTTTCTCGCGATCTTTTCCTGCTTTATCTTTAAATTGCGTCATGCGTTGGAGCCAGCCAATGCGGGCAATACAATTTAAGATCCATGCTAATTCGGCATGCTGAAAAACGCGTGATTGATTGAAAATAATCTGTTTTTTTGGATCAATGCCAGTCGCTAAAAAAGCAGCTGTGGCTGTGCGTGTGGATTCCGCCAACATAAGCGGGTCAGGGTTGACTGTCAGCGCGTGCATATCGACAACACAATAAAGGCAGTTATAAGACCTTTGTAATTCAACCCAGTTTTTAATGGCTCCAAGGTAATTACCAAGGTGTAAATGACCACTTGGTTGTACACCAGAAAAAACAAGCGGTGCGAAAGTGTCCATAGGATAAGCCTTTCTCAATGATACCATCTGCTTACGCGTTGTGACAAAGCATATTTCTGAAAGCAAGATAAAATTACGGATGCCGTTTCAAATTTTTGCGCAAGAGGGAAAAGGAATCGGTACCGAGCAAAAAACACACTGTAAAATAAACTGATATGATGACGATCATGATCCCCGCTAGCGTGCCAGCACGTAGAAAAAACGGCGCTTGCGAGGATAAAGGAAAAGATAAGAAGCCAAGAGCGTAATATAAGGCTACAGCTATTAAAAAAGTGGCAAGGATTAAGCGCATAATTTGCTTCATCAGTTGCGCATCATATTTCCAATAACCACGTTTGATAAGAATGCTGCACAGCAGTAGCGCATTGACCCACCCAGCGGTGATCTCGGCGATAACAATGCCTCGTGCCGATAAAAGCGGGAATAATATTAAGGCCAAGCTAATATTGATGAAAACACAAATGCCCGCAAAAATCATCGGTGTTTTTGTATCTTCACGCGCAAAGAAATTCGGGATAAAGACCTTTATAAGCACAAAGGCTGGAAGTCCTAGCCCATAAAGTTTTACCAATTGCGCGACAGCATATGTCGATTCGGCGGTAAATTGACCGCGCTCAAAAAGGAAGCTGACAATGGGATCAGAGATAAGTAAAAAAGCAATCGATGCGGGCAGAGTCAAAAAGAGGGTAAACTCAATAGCACGGTTTTGCAAATCGTGAGCTTCCTTAGTTTCTTTGTCGCGTAGAGCTTTGGTCAATTCAGGTAAAAGAACGGTGGCGATCGCAATTGCGACGACTCCCAGCGGTAATTGATAAAGGCGGTCGGCATAAACCAAGGAAGAAACAGCCCCCGATTGGCCGGAGGCGATATTGGTGTTGATCAATAAATTGATTTGAGTAATCCCCCCTGTTATAGCTGCGGGGAGCGCTAACGTCAAAAGCCGGCGGATGTCAGGGCTGAAACGAGGGCGGCGCGGGAAGATTTTTATTCCACTTCGGTACAAAGCTATTGTAACTAAAATGAGCTGGAGGAGGCCTGCAGCCATAACGCCCCAAGAAAGATTGAGGCCAATACGCCAAGTGTCAAGCTGATACAGCCAAGCGTAAGCGAGCACACCAATAAGAATAATATTTAAGAAGACAGGCGCAATGGCGGCAGCGAAATAGCGTTGTAAGGCATTGAGCATTCCACCCATCATCGCCGCTAAAGACATGCACGCTAAATAGGGAAACATAATTGCGGTAAAACGAATTGTTGCGTTAAATTTTGTTGCGTCTTCTGTAAATCCCGGAGCAATCAGAGTCCGCACCAAAAAAGGCATGCTCACTTCCATGGCAATGGTTAAGATTAAGAGAATTGAAAATAGAACCCCAAAAACTTCTTCTGCAAATTTGCACGCATTTTCCGTCCCATCTTTAGTAATTTTTTTTGAAAAAAGGGGGACAAAGGCTGCATTAAAGGCGCCTTCAGCAAAAAAACGGCGGAATGTGTTTGGAAAACGAAAAGCAGCGTTAAAAGCGTCGGAAACAGGGCCCGTGCCAAGGGCTGCTGCCATTAGCATCTCGCGCAAAAAGCCAAAAAAGCGACTCATCAAAGTTCCGGAAGCAACAGTTGCGAATTTTTTAATTAGGCCCATAAAGATGCATCGGGTTTGTAACAAAGAAAAGAGAATAACGCAGTGAACAAAAATCACCTTAGACTATAAAGATGCGACCAGTACGTTAATATAATGTTATTTCGTGAAATATTTTGCGATGATGTTTATTTTTCTGTTAATAATAAGGGCAATCCTGTGATTTAATGAGAAGCTGCATCACTGCAGGGTGAGGTTATAGGGCGCGTATAAGATAGCTAAGCATTTTTCTCTAAAGTTGGAGATGAAAGCTTGCAATCTGGGCTCTGGGTAGTGTCACTGAAGAAAAAAATGGGGCTATTTGCACCGCGCTTTTTATAAATTTTGCTTATCCTGGCTTGTCTTAGCAAATTTTTATTTGTTGCGCTTTATATGATGTTGAATATTACGTTGAGGGCTTTTGTAGCTTGTTTTTTTGCTCTTTCTTTTCACGTTTGAGAAAAGCTGATGCATCTTAGTCGTGTCTTCAATGGTTGAAGGCAAAGATGTGGGGTGATGTATTCTAAGTGTCATTCCATTTGATAATATCACCGAAAACACCGGTCTTTGGCAGAAAGATCTGCGCGCTTGTTTTTTGTGTAGGCGGTATCCTGTATACCAAATATTTGTGAGCCAGCGTAAATGGTCTTCGTTGATTCTCAGTAAATTCGCCCTTATAGCCAAAGAAAGGGAGCGTCTCCAAGTATGACACTAAGATGGCTATGAATGGGTCCTCTTATATTATCAAGATCACGCGACATATTTTGCTTTCAGAAAGGAAAGAGACAGGTGCTTCTTTATATACGACTGCACGTGGCGGAAAAATCCGCGTCTTCCCCGACCGCACCGAGATCTTTCACTAAACGGGGTTTGCCTGTTTTCCCATTATAAGCTTTAACATAAATATCTTTTCCCTTCACATCAATGAGATAGTAGTCCCCATAAAATAGCGCGCCTGCTGTGTATACGGGGATATTGCCGAACACTTTATCATCTTCTGCACGACAATAACTCGGCCGATGTGCATGTCCAACAAAGATGGCTTTTACGTTATGACGCGTAATTATTGATTTAAAGATTTTTAAATCTGCGGCGTTTTTTGGATCAAGAAAATGTGAGTTTTTGTCGCCACGATAACGGGGGGCATGAGCATCATGGAAATTGATAATAGTGGTTTTTCCTCTGACGTCAGCTTGATGTAAATCATTTTTGAGCCAATCTAAAGATTTTGTTATTTTCACGTCGGTGTAGGCTTCCTGTAAATGGGCAACATAAGTGGGGTAATTGTGGAGCTGTACGTAGTGAATATCTTCATAATCCCATGAATAGCTTAAACTTCCCTTTATTAAGCGAGTACGCCAACCTGGAGTACTGATATCAGAAGCTTCATGCAAGTCTGCACTAAAATGAAGTAAATAAGTTTTATATTTTTTTATTTCCGATACCATTCTGGAGACTGCGCTGATGGCACATGCATCTCCAGAAAAATTCCACTCCCAGGGCTCAGCGCAATCGCCGACATTATTGGCGTAATCATGATTGCCCAGTCCCTCGTACAGAGGAGAAAGAGATTGTCCGTACACCTCCCTATAATCACTATAAGTTTTTTTTCGACCAAATTCAGTTAAGTCACCGTTAACGATATGGAATGTAGCTTGCTGTGATTGTATCGCCTGTGCAACTTTCTTATTGGTTTCTTTCCATGATGCCCTGTTCGCTTCTGAGTTAGGATCGCCTGAGTCTGTACGCCACGGCTGTGGATCAGCCATGATCGCAACGCTATAGCTTTTGGGAGGAGGCGAGTCTTTTTTTCGTTCCGCCTGATCACCGACGCCGTCTTCCTTTGACATAAAGGGATGACCTTTATTTCTTTTTACGCGGGAGTCGTACTGCTGAAATTTTGTAACAGTCCCGCCGGTTCGTGTTTTATATTTAACCCATCTGCCTTTAACCGACATGTCTGTGGAGATTGTAGCCATGTTTTTTATTTGGCCAGACTCCATAACGGAGAAAGGTTCGTTCTTTTTCTGCTCTGCGTGGCCATCAATCTCATTACTTTCAACACTATTGTTTTTTGCCGCAAAAGAGGGATTTTTGTTAGTTTTTTTAGCAAAGCCACTCCTTCTTTTTATATATGAACCGTACCGTCGAGGTTTTTGGGCGGCTGTGCTAGGTTTTTTTTTATATTTGATCCGTCTTCCCGTTTTATTAGATGCGCCGGCGGGTGATATAACCGCGTTCCCTGTTTGGCCAGACTTCATAACAGGGCTGAGCTCATTTTTCCTCCTTTTTTCATCATTGACGCCAGGGGGGTGATCTATGAACTGACCACCGGTTGCCGCAGACATTGAATGAGAACTAGACGTCTTTGTGTGAGCCTCACACGGCTGCGTATAAAAAGCTGTTTTTTTTTATTTCCAGAATGAAGATTTATACCGACAAAAAAAGCAAAAGAACTTATAATGACCGCAGTGTATCTGTATCTCATAGATTAACATTCCTGTGAAATTTTTTTCGATATTCAAAAAATCTCCACTTTATGGCCATATTATGGAGCTTTCTGAAAGCCAATTTCGGCGATTTATGTCTTTGAGATTATTTTTTACAACGGGAAGCTGCCCGGGGCAAAAGCGGTCTTTGTGCCGGATTTTGCCTAGTGCAGGTGCTATGAGTTTTCTCGGATACGTTAAAAGGGTAGTGTTATGTCGTTTGCTAGCTGTCGCGGTATATCACTGAGGGGGCTTTATTTGCTTAAAATAATTAGAAAGTCTGTATAGAGGTTTAACAACTTGCAGAGTCGAAAACGCCGCTTTGAGAAAGTAGGTGACAGGGGAATTATCTTTCGATAAGTATTTCTTAAATAAAGAGCAATCTGATCAATAGAAAATATATAAATAGGTGCAGAATGGAAGAACTCACCCATATCGATACTTTTATAGCACGTTATGACGCTGTATTTTGTGACATTTGGGGAGTCATACATGACGGTGTGCACGTTTTTGAAGCAGCATTGAAAGTGTTACAAAAAATTCGACAAACGGGAAAAAATGTCATTTTGCTCACTAATTCACCTCGGCCACGAGGAGGTGTTGTTGCTCAATTGAAAAGAATGAAAGTTGGTGCACGTTACTATGATGAGATTATTACTTCGGGTGATGTAACGCGTGAACTCATTCGCGAAGCTCCACGTAAAATTTTTTTCATCGGTCCGCAGCGTGATTTGGCTTTGTTTGATGAGTTGGAATGCGAATTGGTTGAAGAATGGGAAGCTTCTGTGGTCGTTTGTAGCGGCTTTTTTGAGGGTTTACACGAAACACCGTCTTCTTACAAAGAAATGTTTTATCGTATACGGGCGCGGAATTTTCCTTTTATTTGTGCTAATCCTGATATTGTTGCTCATCGCGGAAATCAAGAATTTTGGTGTGCTGGCGCCTTAGCGCGCCTTTACCAACAATTGGGGGGTGAGGTACGTATCGCTGGTAAACCACACGCATTTATTTATAATTCTGCCTTCGAAAAATTGCAGAAGATACGCGGGTCGGTGGAAAAAAATCGTATCTTGGCTATTGGTGATGGCCTTTTGACTGATATCAAGGGTGCTATCGATTTTGGCCTTGATACCCTTTATATTATGGGGGGAATTCATCGTCGTGATTATACGCAAAATGGTGTTCTGGATAAACAAGCTTTGCACGCTTTTCTTGATCATTATGGTTATCGACCAAAAGCGATAATGTGGGCGCTTCAATAATGTCCGACTTTTTGCGTCTTCAAGGGTATGATATGCTCCCTTCGGCTTGGCGGGGTGCAGTGCTAGCTATCGGAAATTTTGACGGTGTTCACCGCGGTCATCAAGTGGTCCTACAAAAGGCTCTTGACCTTGCGCATATGAGAAATAAACCAGCGCTTGTTTTGACTTTTGAACCACATCCAAGAAGTTTTTTTCACTGTTCAGCACCAGTTGATCGTTTGACAGAGGCAGAGGAAAAGGCTGAAATCTTTAAAATTCTTGGCTTTAATGGTGTCGTTGAACAATCTTTTGATACAAATTTTTCTGCTTTCTCAGCGGATCAATTTATCGACGTGGTTTTAAAACAGGCCTTTGACGTTTCAATCGTGGTGACGGGGGATAATTTTCACTTTGGTCGCCAAAAAGGCGGCAATTCGCACCTCTTGCGCCAAAGAGGAAAGGAATATGGCTTTGAGGTTGTTCAAATTCCTTCTTTGTGCATTTCCCAAGATGCACAAAAGAAAATGATTTCTTCTAGTTTTATTCGTCAGCTTTTATCGCAAGGGAAAGTGGAAAAAGCGACCCGTTTATTAGGATACCATTATCGGGTGCGCTCAAATGTTATACATGGCGAAAAACTTGGCCGCCTTTTGGGCTTTCCCACTGCTAATCAAATGTTACCTCGTCAAACTGGCTTGGCGCACGGTGTATATGCAGTACGACTACGTCGTGCTCATGGTACTTTGCATGATGGAGTCGCGAGTTTCGGCTGTCGTCCAACGGTTGTTGTTGATGGAGTACCGCTTTTGGAAACTTATTTATTTGATTTTGACGATGATCTTTACGGAGAAAACTGCACAGTTTCTTTTTTACAATTTTTGCGAGAACAACAAAAATTTGACGGGTTAGAACCTTTGGTAACGCAAATGAAACACGACGAAAAGGCAGCACGAGCAATTTTAGCGACAGCACAGCCGTTTTCACTATTGGATAGAGTTTTGACTTTTAAAGACAAATTTTAATATGGTCTAAAAAGGATAAGAGAGCAGACATTATGGCGCTCAAGCTGGCCATAAGCACAAAGATATATCCCAAAACGTTGTGAAGTTTTCGTTTATGGGCAGGGGAATCAAATATTTAGAGATCCGATTTAACCTTTACCTCTTCCTTTACCCCTCGCGTGAATTTTAACGGTTTTCTCTATCACTGAGGAATTCAACGCTTGTTTCTTTCTGACTGGTTAATATAAATTTAAAGATATGCTAAATAGCGAAAATTTACTAAGGAAAGTCGTATATTTCTGTTTTTTTCACCGAATGTCCTCAGCCTATAAGGTTGATCCCGAAAATGGGCAGTTTAGGAGTTCTATACCGATGACACGGATTGATGAAGAAAAATGTAACAATTTGCTTTTTCTTTATCAGAATTTGCCTGTTACACGAAAAAGGATGCATTCCAACCTCCGGCGAAGCTGATATATTTGGAAAGCACTTTCAGGCACGAAATACACGGACGGTCCAGTGAATAAGAACGACGCGCGGAGCATACAGCTACAAAACAGGTAAAATAAGCGACTATCGGACCACTTTCAAATACCACTATCATGTATTTTACGCAGTTGGTAAGTCCGAATACTGTTCTCCTGTTGACAAATCGCATTCTGTGCAAAATACTACACAAGCGCGGACTGCCGTGTACAAGGGGGAAGGTTCCGCCAGACAACGAAAACAACCTCCGACAAACCGACAGAATTACGCGCTCTACACACAAAAACATGAACCGCGGAGGACTAAAATTACTGAAGTTTTCCAAAATTCCGGGGCGCTTCTGCTATAAGATTTTGTTAAAAATATGTCTATTGTCAAAATATTATCGGTTTTCGTAAAATATGAGTGGGATAAACTTAAAAATTTATGGTGATTGAATAATGGGCAAAGGGATTTGTAACTTTTGACAGGACTTACGCTGAGTGGGTGTTTGTTTGTAAAGGGATGAGAGGAACGGGGATGTACAGGGCAGGTTGAGAACAACACAGACCTTCAACAGTCGAGGGCTGCACTGCGTTATCGCTGGCGCTGTTGTTCGCAAAATGAACTGATTTCGGTACGTCCTCGTTTAGGATGAGGATTAGGCTATTATTGCTGGGGGGTGAAAAATGTTTGCAGCAAAACATAAAAATGAAAGTGTTGAATTGAAAGAAAAAACTCTGAACAATAATCTTATTGGTCGTGATTGGGCGATGACGAAATTTGTGGCTGCCGTTAAAGGGTTAGCTGAAGTTGTCGATTATGAGAGTAACATGTTGGAAAGCCGCGGTGTTCCAGATTATGAAGAAATAAATTTGCGGAAAACACGTGGTTTAAGCGATCTTAATAAGTCCATGAGTGATATGAAACGCTATATGGATCAAGATATTGAAAATGAAGTAGAAGCCTTGTTATCGGATTTGCAGGAAAAATTGCACCGTAATAGTGAATTGCTTCAAATCCACTTAGACGCAGTGAAGAATCTTTCGCAAGTAATGGAGGCAGCAAACAGTACCGAAAAAATAGATGGCGCCTCATAATTTATTTTGGTCCATATTGAGCATTATGATTGATAAGGCGTGCAGATTTGTTGAGCGACTTTTGGACGCGACTGTTTGACGTAGAAATGTCGGTGCAATGTCTTAGGCAGGGCTTCTTCTCATTGTAAAACAAAATTAATTTTGAAAAGAAAAAGTTTGCCGGTTCACGTCCTTAGTCGGCCGAATCGCGCGGGATTGCGCAATTTTATATTGTAGCAACGGCCCTGAATCGTTCAGTTAATGGGCAAAACGATTATTCGTGGTGGATTTAATTACTTCTACGAAACCCGGTTTTAGCTCTGTCGTTCAATAAAGCCGTGAATTCTTGTCTTTAATAAAGGGGGAACTGTCGTTTTAAAAAAGCAGCGGGCTTTTACCCTAAATTCGCTTTGCGCAGAGAATAGGACGGTCGGCCGCCTCTTTATTTTTAACTTCGCCTAGGTGCAGGCAATAGCGCCGCTTCTTTTTTAAATCCGCTCAACTTTGCATAACTTGAGTCCCGATAAAAGAAAAATGAGACCCCCCCACACAGTTACAATAAAATTTTTTACGTATAACACCCCCCTCGCTTTCACCCCTTTATCTTTACAGCGAAGTTTCGGAGGGGAGGAGAGCCCGTTTCACACATACGCGCCCCGCCCAAAGGCGAAACGCAAGAGATAACGGATTTATTTTTAGCACTCGTTAGAAATTTAAAAACGATATTGCACACCCCCTGAGACAGTTGCACCAGATATGCCTGTTTCCTGAATCTTGCGCCAATAGCTCACATCCCCATGAAGGGAAATTTTGTGAGAAAACCGCGCATTGACGCCAATTCCACCTTCAATCGAAGAGCCCATAGAATCTGAAGGAAAGTTCTCACCCATCTTTATCACCCCACCATCGCCAAAGGCCCTGATAAAGTTGACTTTACTGTAGAACGAGAGCGTGTTGTCTTCTTTAATAGTGGCAAAATCTTTCGTTAAACGCCCACCAATCCGCATCAACCATTGACGAGGCTGTCCCATATCAACTTCAAAATTATCAGCATCCGAAATGGTCTTTAACATCAAGCGCTGATAAACAAGTTGTGCTTGCGGCTCAAATATCAATCCTTCTGCAGAGGTCCCCAGTTTTTGGCCGAGGGTAGCAGAAGCACTGAACACTTTCCCATCATTGATTTTTGCTGTTTCTCCGATGATGTCATTGGCGATATTCCCCTTCAGCAAACCGTAGGACAAGAGAGCATCGATATATAAACCATTCTGATGCTGTACACCGCTATAAGCTGTGAGCGACCATTTATCGATTATGCTTTCGCGAGATGCCTCCATCTCTTTTGGAGTAAAAAAGATTCGACCATAAGAGCCCAAAAGACCCAAATGCACGGTAGTATTTTGATCTTCCGAAGCCGTGAAGGTGAGACCTGTTTGTACCGCTCCATAACGCACATCAGCATCGTAACCATATTGCAGTGGTGTGCGCTTGGAAGAAATGGTTAATTTATCACCGTAGGAGGATAGGAAGAATCCCTTTGTTCCGCCCTCTCTCATTTCAGGTGCCATTATTTGCATATTAGCCAAAACTGAACTCTGATGATTCAGATCTGTAAGACCAGATGAGAATAGAGCATTTGGCAAGGTCAAATAGCTGGCAGCTTGCGGCACGAGAGCTCTGATTTTTGCATTGGGATCAGCATATGCATTTTGCAAGCGGAAATCCCAAAATGGCCCCTCTTTTTGATCACCAGAAGTTCCTTTATTAAATTTATTTTCCTTTTTATCAGCCGCGCCATGTTTTGATGTCGGGCCGTAGGCATTAAGCTCATATTTATAAGGAAGATCACCGAGCGTTGTATAACCATTTTCTAATTTAAAGGAGTCTTCGTTCGCTTGTCCAAGAACTTGAACAACCGAAACTCCCCGCGTATTATTTGGAGGGAGAGGAGCCCCAGATTCATTTAAAACAGGATTATCTCTTCTTGTTTTTTCACTCTCTTTAACGGCTTTCACGTGAATTTTTGTGCTACCTAACACTTCCCCGTGAATGAGAAGTTGGTCAATTTTTTGATCAGCTTTTACAGTAGGGCCACGCCATTCAGTGTTTAAAGAAATTTTTGCATCACCGTTCGCTTTGTAGACTTGTTTAGTATCTAGAACGCTCTCTCCTATATATAGCGTCTGATAATGACCTTCTACGGGACCTTCGAAAAGGATGCTGCTATTATCGAGCATCAGAGCAGAAATCTCCGATTTTGCCCTTGTTTCAATAGGAATCAACTTGTAGATACGCCGGTTTCTGCTGTTACGCGGTGCCATTTCTCCCATTTTTTCATTTTCACTAATCTTCAAGATCCATTGACTGCCATTATTGAGGTTGAGAATTGTCCGACTTCCCTCTAAAGGCCTTGACCCGCCCTCTAAAATAGAATGATCGGCATTTAAAGTAAGAAGAGGAGCAGGGCTCTCATTTTGAGCTTCCTCGGGGTAAAAACCTGTGCTTCTCAGTAAAACGTCGGCGCGAATTTGCGAATTTTTGAGATTGATACTACCACTCGAAAAAGGACCGGCGATACCAGCGGCCTTTTCAGCAAAGATCTTTGTATTGATCAGCATCACTTCATTGGTAAGCGTGGGTTTCACCGGTTCTTTTGCAGATGTTAGTGGTTGTTGTCGCAAGAAGGAAATACCAACAGAACCAGAGCCTACGTCATCTGTGATGGTGATATTTGAATCTGTGAGACTGATTTGACTATTCTGCATCAATAAACCAACTGACTTGGCCACCGCAGTGACCCCTGTGCCCTTAATGCTTCCGCCGTCAGTGGCGTAGAAGGCGATAGCTCCTGAAGTAACGGTCCCCCCTATCATAGTGAGAGCCAAAGATCTTCCTTCTTGCGCCCTTATAGTGGCATAATTATCGTAAACATCAACGTTCCGTAGAGTCAAAACATCACCTTCCCTTCCGGCCTCGATCTTAGAGTATTTTTTCACAGAATCAGATCGAGGACCCTGAGCCCGGCTCCCATATCTGCCCATCGTTTCAGGTACAGCGCCAGCTTCTGGTGGTACAGGCACCATCACAACCGCGGCTTCCCGCGAAGACGGGGCTTGCGAACTTTGCACGGAAGACGCATCAGTGCTCGCGCAAACTGGGCCTAAATAGAAAAATAAAGCTCCCGCGGCCGTACATAATAAAAAATCTCTCCTTTGCATAATGCACGCTCCTAATTTTTTCCTTTTCCTTCACAGCGAAGTTCAAGGGCGGACATTGAGCCCGTTACATATTTCACCAAAAGCGGGGCAAAATGCATTGCGTCTTTGTCTTTTTTAAGGTACGCAATAAAAAAATTGAAAACAATTCCTCCCTCAAGAAGGTCTCTCCGTTTTATCTCTTTTTCCTTACAATAGAGCCTTAAAGAGAGGAGCTTAAAGGGGAGGGGGGACGAAGCCAAAAAATTTAATATATTTAGCTTTTTTGCGAATAAGTCGGAAAAATTTAAAAACGATATTGCACACCCCCTGAGACAGTTGCACCAGATATGCCTGTTTCCTGAATCTTGCGCCAATAGCTCACATCCCCATGAAGGGAAATTTTGTGAGAAAACCGCGCATTGACGCCAATTCCACCTTCAATCGAAGAGCCCATAGAATCTGAAGGAAAGTTCTCACCCATCTTTATCACCCCACCATCGCCAAAGGCCCTGATAAAGTTGACTTTACTGTAGAACGAGAGCGTGTTGTCTTCTTTAATAGTGGCAAAATCTTTCGTTAAACGCCCACCAATCCGCATCAACCATTGACGAGGCTGTCCCATATCAACTTCAAAATTATCAGCATCCGAAATGGTCTTTAACATCAAGCGCTGATAAACAAGTTGTGCTTGCGGCTCAAATATCAATCCTTCTGCAGAGGTCCCCAGTTTTTGGCCGAGGGTAGCAGAAGCACTGAACACTTTCCCATCATTGATTTTTGCTGTTTCTCCGATGATGTCATTGGCGATATTCCCCTTCAGCAAACCGTAGGACAAGAGAGCATCGATATATAAACCATTCTGATGCTGTACACCGCTATAAGCTGTGAGCGACCATTTATCGATTATGCTTTCGCGAGATGCCTCCATCTCTTTTGGAGTAAAAAGATTCGACCATAAGAGCCCAAAAGACCCAAATGCACGGTAGTATTTTGATCTTCCGAAGCCGTGAAGGTGAGACCTGTTTGTACCGCTCCATAACGCACATCAGCATCGTAACCATATTGCAGTGGTGTGCGCTTGGAAGAAATGGTTAATTTATCACCGTAGGAGGATAGGAAGAATCCCTTTGTTCCGCCCTCTCTCATTTCAGGTGCCATTATTTGCATATTAGCCAAAACTGAACTCTGATGATTCAGATCTGTAAGACCAGATGAGAATAGAGCATTTGGCAAGGTCAAATAGCTGGCAGCTTGCGGCACGAGAGCTCTGATTTTTGCATTGGGATCAGCATATGCATTTTGCAAGCGGAAATCCCAAAATGGCTCTTCTTTTTGATTAGAAGAACCTTCTTGATTAAATTTATTTCCCTTTTTATCAGCCGCGCCGTGTTTTGATGTCGGGCCGTAGGCATTAAGCTCATATTTATAAGGCAAATTATCAAACGTCGTATAAGCATTTTCTAATTTAAAGGAGTCTTCGTTCGCTTGTCCAAGAACTTGAACAACCGAAACTCCCCGCGTATTATTTGGAGGGAGAGGAGCCCCAGATTCATTTAAAACAGGATTATCTCTTCTTGTTTTTTCACTCTCTTTAACGGCTTTCACGTGAATTTTTGTGCTACCTAACACTTCCCCGTGAATGAGAAGTTGGTCAATTTTTTGATCAGCTTTTACAGTAGGGCCACGCCATTCAGTGTTTAAAGAAATTTTTGCATCACCGTTCGCTTTGTAGACTTGTTTAGTATCTAGAACGCTCTCTCCTATATATAGCGTCTGATAATGACCTTCTACGGGACCTTCGAAAAGGATGCTGCTATTATCGAGCATCAGAGCAGAAATCTCCGATTTTGCCCTTGTTTCAATAGGAATCACTTCGTAAATAGGTTGTTCTTCGCTATTACGTGGTGCCATTTTCATTACTTTTTCGTTCTTACTGATCTTTAAGATCCATTGACTACCATTATTGAGGTTGAGAATTGTCCTACTTCCCTCTAAAGGCCTTGACCCGCCCTCTAAAATAGAGTGATCCGCATTTAAAGTAAGAAGAGGAGCAGGGTTCTCATTTTGAGCTGCATGGGGGTAAAACCCTGTGCCTCTTAATAAAACGTCGGCGCGAATTTGCGAATTTTTGAGATTGATACTACCACTTGAAAAAGGGCCGGCGATACCAGCGGTCTTTTCAGCAAAGACCTTTGTGTTGGTCAGCATTACGTCCCTGACAGGCGCTATTGCACCAACAAGGTTTTGTTCCTCTTGCCACTGGAAGATAATACCAGCAGAATCAGGGCCCGTGTCATCTGTGACAGTTATGTTTGCGTCTGTGAGATTAATCCGACCCTTCTCAACCAATAAGCCGTAAAATTGCACTACTCCGTTAACATTCTTACCATTAATGCTTCCATCGTTTATGGCGTATAATGCGAAGGAACCTGAGATAATAGAGCCTTTTGGCATAATGAGATTCACATGCTCCCCGTCTGCAATTATCTGATTATGCTCGCTATGGATGTAAGGATTAGGTGAATTCGAAATATTATTTTGGGTTCCAACTATGTAGCGTGCTTCTACAGGTAAGTGAGACTGTCCATTTACGCTGAGCACTGGATGTCCAGATATAGCTATAGTTCTAGGCCGGGGTATAACACCGGCTTCATATTGTCCGGGCATCATCACAATTGTAGTTTCCCGTGAAGATAGGGTCTGCGGATTTTGCATGGACCGCGCAGATAGAGTTACAGGTAAGGATATAGGGGACACAGAAGGCTCAAGGGGTAGAGATTCTTCGGTGCTCCTTCTAGACCTGGCCCTTGAGGGTTCAAATTTGGTCACAGATGAGGAAACAGGTGCAGCCCCGGGCACCTGTGACGAAGCCGCAGGCACTTCCTCAGATAGATCAGGGAGAGTTATAGATTCATTTTCAGGTAGATCAGGTGGGATCTCAGATCCACCACCAGATACTCCTGATAAAGTTACAGAACCACCTGCTGATATTCCAGTCAGAGTCACAGACCCATTTCCAGATAGATCAGGTAGAATATCAGATCCGCTCCCAGACATACCAGAGAGTCTAGATTTGCCTCCAGTTATCCCACTTAAGCGCACGGACCTAGTTCCAAACGGCCCATACATAGTTCCCTGTAGTCCATACTGTGTATTAAGTCTATCCCCGGATTCCCTTTTATATTTAGCTCCATACCCAGAAACGGCCGTAACTTTCACAGCTCCATGCCCAACCATGGATGAAGTTCTATATGGGGTTCCGTTTCTGACTCTGTGCCCATTGAATCCGTTATATCCATTATATCCATCATATCCATGTATGGGATCAGAGTGGGGGCCGTGATAAGCTCTAGGTCCAGCCCCATATAATGGGTCGGATTCGGCTCCAGATGCGGCCCCAGACGTGAAGCTAGTTCCGGACATACCGGCACTGGACCCGGACATAGACCCAAGTTTGGACCCATATCTAGATCCGGATATGGGGCAATATACATGTACGTTTTTGTGTCCAGATCCATGTTTAGAGCTAAGAGCAGGACAATATACAGCCCCGTATCTGGCTCCATATCCGGCCAAAAACCCAGTTCTATACCCAATTTTGTATCCAGATCCATATCCATCCGTATACCCGGATGCATATCGGGCTCCAGGTCTGCTTCCCTGCAGGCTTTCGTATTTTGTTCCATACCAAGTTCCGGACCCAGTATGATATGTAACTCCGTCTCCTGTTGTTTGCGAGACTTTAATTAGATATGAGTTTTCAGGATTAGCACTTGGTATGTGCGACACATATGGCTGCGTATCTATAGTTGTGGGTTGCATTGATGAAACTGTAATTGCATACGGGGTTTTAGCACTAGCGCTGGGTGGGTATAATATAGAGGGCGGCATCCCCGTAGTGTGTGCTTGTGCACTCGTAGTGTGTTGAGATTCTGGAAGTTCGGGTGCGGGTGACGTAGGGGAGGAGGAGTTATACGAATTTGCATAAACTAACTCACAATAAGGGAAAAATAAAACTCCTGCAGCCGTACATAATAAAAGGTCTTTTCTACACATAACCTATGCTCCTAATTTGCATTTCTTTTCTTTGCAATGAAATTTCGAGGGTAGTTTGATACATTATGTATTTTATGCAAACGCGAAAAACGTTACATAACCGTTTTTACGCCCTCTAAAAGCTGTACATTAAAGTATTTTTAAAAACGATAGCGCATACCCCCTGAGATAGCGGCTCCGGATACGCCTAATTTTTGAATTTTGCGCCGATAGCTAAAATCACCATAAAGTGCGATCTGAGACAGCTGTGCATTAATACCAAGCCCTGCTTCAATCGAAGATCCAGTGGAATCAAAGGAAAAGACGTCACCGATACGCATCGTTCCTCCATCACCAAAAGCTTTAATAAAATTCAATTTACTGTAAAAGGAGAGGATTTGACCGTTTCCAACAGGGACAAAATCTTTTGTTACATATCCACCAACACGCACTAACCATTGTTGAGGATCACCCATATCAACTTCGAAATTGTCGGCATCTGAAATAGGCTTCAACATTAAACGCTGATAAATGAGCTGTGCTTGCGGTACAAATACCAGTCGTCCAATATCGGTTATCAATTTTTGGCCAATAGTGGTTGAGGCCCTCAACATCTTCCCATCATCCAACTTTGCCGTATTTCCTGCGAGAGCGTTAGAAATATTTCCTCTCACAACATCGTAGGAAAGAAGCGCATCCATATACAAACCGCTTCTATGCCCTACACCGCTATAGACCGTAGATGACCATTTATTCAGAGTGGTTTTATTAGAATCCCCCACATTCTTCGGGGAGAAAGAAAGTTGGCCATAGGTGCCCACAAAACCTAGCTGCGCAGTAATATCCTGATTTTCTAGTAAGGAAAATACAGTGCCTGCTTGTACCGCAGCATAGAGAGCATCTGCCTCATAAGCGTATTGCGATGGAATACGATCAGAAGATAAAGTCGCTTTACTGCCATATGAAGATAAGAAAAATCTTCCTCTTTTATCTTTTTTTGCTTCTAGTTCAGCTACTTGCATATTCGCTAAAATGGCACTCTGATTACTAAAATCTGTGAAACCGGCGAAGAATAAAGCATTGGGCATGAGTAAATAGTTGGCGACTTGTGGCACGAGAGCTTTTATCTTCGCATCGGAATCAAGATAGGCATTTTGCAAGCGGAAATCCCAAAAAGGCCTATCTCTTTCATTAAGAGGGAAAGAGAGAGTTTGCTCCGCTCCTTTTTCTTCAGCATTAGCCGCACCGTGCCTCGATGTTGGCCCGTAAGCATTGAGTTCATATTTATAAGGCAAATAATCAAACGTTGTATAACCATGTTTTAATTTGAAAGAATTTCCGTCTGCTTGCCCAGAAACTTGGACAACCGAAACACCTTGTGCGTTCCGTGGAAAAGGTATTTTCTGTTGGCCTAAAACAGGGCCGTTTTTTTCTATTTCTTCTCTTTTTTTAATGGCTCTTACATTAATCGTTGTACTACCTGAAACATTGCCATTAATCATAAGCCGATCAATTTTCTGATCGGCTAAAATGGTTGCATCCCGCCATTCAGTGTTTAAATAAATCTCTGCGTTACCGGTTGCAGTGTAGACTGTTGCGGCACCGGGGTCTTCAGGGTGTATATGCAATGTTTGATAATAACCTTCTTTTGGTTCTTCGAAAATAAGAGCACTATCATCGAGATTAAGTACAGAAACCTTAGACTGCGCCCTTTCTTTAATAGAAGAAAGCGCAAAATTCAGGGGGTTTTTGTCATTATCTGGTTCATTTTTACTGATTTTTAAAAGCCACTGACTACCGTTATTTAGATTAAAAACTATTGTACTGTCACTCGCAGGTCTCGTCCTGCCTTCTAAAAAAGAACGGTCTGCAGTGAGTGTGAGGTTAGACCCAGGCGCATTTTTTCTATGTTTTAATAAAACATCAGCGTGGATCGCCGAATTTTTAAGGTTGATTATGTTGTTTGCAGAGGATCCGATAATGCCGATACCATCTTCGACGAGAAGCTTTGTATTCGTAAGAATCACTGTATTCTTAGGGACTACCCCATCGGGAGAAGGCTGGCTCTGCGTTTGGAAAGCAATAGCACGGGCATTATGATCGCCTTTAACAATTACGGTCGAATCTTCAAGGTTAATCGTACCGCCTGCGCTTTGCAAACCAGTTATTGTCGTCTTTGCATCGATTGCCATGGCATCAATGGTTCCTCCATTTGACGCATTTAGTGCAAAAAATTCCGAAGTAATCGCTCCGTTTATGATTGTGGCCACTGCATTCTGGCCGTTTGCATATACACCGCCATTTCTGTCTCGGATACTAAAATTGCGCACGATCTTAGTATCATTTTTAACCTCAAACATAGGATGTACGACCTGACCCCCATTTGCATAGCTGACACTGCAATCAGAGAAAAATAAAAATCCAGCAACTGTACGCAACAAAACGCCCCTTTTGCACATGCACGTGCTCCTAGTTTTTATTTTTTATTGATAATAAAATTTTGATGCGAATTACTAACTCATTACGTATTTTATGTAAAGCTAAAATTTAGCACATATTGTGCTTATGAATTGCAAAAGCTATACGGAAAAATGCCTTCAGAAAACGGGGTGTGCATTCTTAAAAAAGCAGCTTAAAACATCATCGAAATTTGTGCTAATGACTGTGAAGCGTATTATTACGCATTAATACAGTATTTTTCACAATTGGGGATTTCACGAAATCGAGGAAAGCACATTGCTCGGCTGCTTTTTTACGTTGCCGTTAAAAATTTTTATACAATTTGTTTTTCAATGAACGGAAATTATGATGTGTTAGGTGTTTTCACTCAATTAACTAAAATGGCGGAAAAGTTTTATTTTTTTCATAAAAAAGAACTTTTTAAGTGTAAATATGTAGTTTTGATCGCTTAAAGTGAGCATATTATATTGCACTGTTTTTCGATCAAAATAAACATATGAAATGGTAGTACCTCCTCCAAAGGCAGCTGTGCTAGACGCACTTCATTTCTGAATTTTGCGCTAATAATTGATATTACTGTGAAAGGCGATCTTGTGGAAAGCTCGCGCATTTACGGCAATTTCATCTTCAATTAGAGACTTCGTGAAATGCAAGGGGAGGGACGAATCTAAAGGAAAATCTCCTGCATCTTTATTATTCCACCATCGCCAAAAGCCCTGATAAAGTTTACTGCGCTGTAGAGAGCATCTCTTGCCCTCTTGAATGAGGAAAAATTTTTTGTTAAATACTCGGCGAGCTGCATTAACTCATTAACTATCGATGAGCATAGCCCGTATTAACTCCAAAAATAGTGTTTGAGCTGCGGGAATTTTTATGTAGGTGCCGTCTTTTACGGAATTTAACCGATAGGCGCTGCGTCGCCGGTGGTCGTTTCGGGTTTTTGGGCAGGCAAGAGCAACAGCACCCAATTGATTTGTGACAGTTCTTATTTGAATTTTTAAGATCAATCGCTCTGCGTCGAGATCAGGCAACTAAGTTTTCTATTATTGTGGCACTCATATGTAGCTCTAGCTATTTAATCGCGCTGATCATCGATGTTTGTGTCTTTTGGGATGGCTAATGCTACACCACCTAAAGTTATAATTTCTCGTTTCATTATGACGATCAAACAGTAGGGGACTTTTAAAGAGCACTGTGATTTTTCCAAATTCCATCTGTGACTATTGCAATATGATGATCATGAATGTTTATGTTGTTTTGGGTTGGAGGACCGTAAAACTCACTAACTTTGAAACATATTTTCGCCTATTGCCCAGACGCTGGAGGCTCAGCAAAAATATCATTCATATAAACCAAGCTGAAATAGGAGAAAACAAGAATCCGGTAATTTGGCAATTTCTAAAGGCGCGTTAATAGAGATCTAAAAGGGTGCTTAAACCTCAAAACACCAATTTACGTAAAAGCTACAGCTTTGTGGGTAGATATTTTAGCTTAGATGTAGATCATAGAGCATCATCTTACACCAAATTAGTTCGTGAGCAACGGACTAAGGATACAGATAAACCGAGCAAAGGCTCAGGGAAAATATAAAAAGAGTAAATATAAAACTGAGTTAATAGAAGCGAAAAATCGGAGATATCTAAATTTTATATGTTTGCTGCTTCAATCAAAATTTGGCTGGGGAACCTGGATTCGAACCAAGATTAACGGAGTCAGAGTCCGCTGTTCTGCCATTAAACTATTCCCCAGCACGCGAATTATGTTGTTTTTAACAGATTTTAAAGCGCGAGCAAGCCCCAAAAGAAGTACATAGAATTATTGATAATAAATAGCGATCGGCACGCCATCGATTGTTTTGACTTGAATATCCACATCATAAATATCTTTGAGAATTTCTGGCTGCATAATTTCTTGAGGGCTTCCGTGATAGGCTGCTTTACCGTTTTTGAGAGCGACGATTATATCTGAATAAGAGGAGGCGAAATTGACATCGTGCATGACAATGAGGACGGTTTTTTTCAGTTCATTAGCTGTGCAGCGTAATTGCTTCATCATGGCGATAGAATGTTTCATATCAAGATTATTCAATGGTTCGTCTAATAGCAAATAATCAGTATCTTGACAGATGACCATTGCGATAAAAGCGCGCTGGCGCTGTCCGCCGGAAAGCTCATCTAAAAACCGTGTTTTTAAATCTTGTAAGCCAAAATATCGGATAGCACTATCGATAAATTGTTTATCTTCGTTATTATATCGGCCTTTAGAATAGGGGTAACGCCCAAAGCTTACTAAATCATAGACGGTAAGACGAACAGAGAGAGGATTGTCTTGGCGCAATAGTGATAATTTCTTCGCTAAGATATCGTGTGGTGTTGTGTAAATATCGATGCCATCGATGTTTATGGTGCCTTTATTTTTCGGCAATAGACGTCTTATCATCATCAAAAGTGTTGATTTTCCAGAACCGTTAGGGCCAATGAGGGAAATAATTCCCCCTTTAGGGAGACGAAGGCATAGATCGTTTATCACTAATCGTGCGTCATAAATTTTGGAAAGATGATTGATTTCAATCATTTTAATTTTCCCTTCGTCAACAATATTAAGAAGACGATTCCACCACAAAATTCAACAATGAAGCTCAAGCGCCCTGCCATATTAAGAATTTGCTCTAAAATAAATTGTCCGCCGACTAGGCAAATGACGGCCAATAATACTGCAATTGGTACAACAACGCTGTGTTTTGCTTGAGGTGAAAGTCCATAAGCGAGGTTAGAAACCAGCAATCCGAAAAATGTGACTGGTCCAACAAGCGATGTGGAGATAGATACAAAAACGGAAATAAAAATGAGGATAGTCATGGCGCTTTTTTGATAATTAACTCCAAGATTGAGGGCGGAGTCGCGTCCAAGAGCGAGAATATCAAAAAGATAGCGTAGACGCCAACCAATCAGGCTAAAGATCAAGATAATAACTACGGAAAAACTAATTAATGATGGGTTGAATTTATTAAAATTGGCGAACATGATATCTGTTAAATTCATAACTTTGTCTGGATCTAACTGCAATTGCATAAACATACGTAAACTGAAAAAAAATCCGCCAAAAACAACACCAATCAATAGGGTGAGGTGAAGTCCTTTAAGATTTCCTGAGAAAAAACATAGAAAAAGGCTCACTGAAAAAGCGACCAAAATAAGGCACTCGAGAATAAACTGCGCTTCTTCGTTCAAAAATGGCAAAGAAAGTGAGCCAAGAAAATAGATCATAACGGTTTTAATTAAAATATAAAGCTGATCAAACCCCATAATAGAAGGGGTAAGGAGGCGATTATTGACAATCGTCTGGAATAGAACGGCAGAAATGGCGATTGTATAGGCAATGAGCAGAAGAGAAACAAGTTTTGTTAAACGAAAGGTCCACGTATAAGCATTTACATTCCATGTCATATAGAGACCGGTTACGGCACATGCTATGACGATGAGTATTGTCAGTATAAGCTTAGTCGATTTCTGTTTATCCAAGACGCTTTCTCCAGCGTAAAAGGAGTATAATGAAAATAAAACTACCAATAACGCCCATTATGGTACTAATGGGGATTTCAGCAGAATGATAAATTGTTCGCCCTAAAAGATCGCAGCTCAGTACTAATCCTGCGCCGCTGATTGCTACCCAAGGAGCACTGCGACGCATGTTATCGCCCACGAAGACTGCAACAAGGTTTGGGACAATGAGTCCAACGAAAGGAACACGGCCAACGGTACAGATCACCACAGCGGTAATTAACGCAATAATTAAAAGGCCCAAAAACATAATGACACGGTAATTAAGACCAAGATTATGTGCCAAATTTTCTCCGAGCCCGGCTATTGTGAAGCGATCAGCAATAAAATAGGCAAGGATACATAAGGGGAAAGCAAACCACAAGAGTTCATATTTTCCCTCAAGAATCATCGAAAAACTGCCAAATAAATAAGCTTGAAGAGAAGGAAGGAGCATCTCATGGTCGGCAATGGCATTGGTTAAGGAGCCGATGACATATCCAAGAATAATGCCTGTGAGTGGTATAATGAGGGTAGATTTTAAAGGGATTTGGCGCAATAAAAACACAAAAAGCAATGAGCCAGCCATCGCAAAAGCTGCAGCAACGGCCATTTTTCCCAGAACGGGTACGTCTGGAACATAAATCATGACAAATAAAATACCAAGAGACGCTGATTCAACAGTTCCAGTTGTTGCGGGCTCAACAAAACGATTATTTGTAAGAAGTTGCATAATCAGGCCTGAAAGCGCAAGCCCCATGCCTACCAAAAGCGCTGCCATCGTGCGCGGGAGGCGCGTCTGCCAGAAAAGGAGCCACGCATCTGGATCCCCTGACAATAGGACGGAAGGCGTTATATCAGAATAACCAACGAAAATGCTAAGGACAGAGAGCAGAGCGACAATTGATACAGCTACCCAGTAATTTTTCACGCTGAATTCTTTCAAAACAATAGCAGAGATCTTTTACAATAATCTCCGCTATCAAATTTTATGTTTTAACGAATAACCTATTCGCAGAATTATTTGCTCTTCATGAAGGCCTCATTGAGCTGTTGGGCAGCTTCATTTAGTCCGGTTAAACTACCGCTAGCACGGTACCAACTCCAAGAATCCAAGTAAATGGTCTGGCCTTTCATCCCTGCTGTTGTCTTCTGGATAAGATCGTTGTCAAGTAGTTGGGCTGCAGATTGTCCTTCCCGCCCAATTGCGGCATCCCGATCAATAACCAATAACCAATCAGGATTTGTTTTGAGAATAAATTCAGGTGAAACGAGTTGCCCGTGTTTTTGTACGGTTAGTTCACGGGTTGCAGGAGCAATTCCAAACCCAGAATGTAAAATGTCGAAACGTGACCCAGGACCAAAAGCGCTTATTTTTCCGCCAGAGGTCATCAAAATTAGTCCTTTGCCTTTTCCTTCAGCACTTTTACGAACTACTTCTAAATTTTCGCGGAGTTTTTCAATTTCCTGCAGAGCTTCTTTTTCCTTATTAAAAATTTTTCCGAGGACGGTAATATTATGTTCAATGTCTTGGAGGGCACTTTCATTTCTCACTGTCAGGTCAATAGTTGGGGCAATTTTGGACAATTCTTTATATTTAGATTGCGTCCTCGCGGAGACGATAATGAGATCAGGCCGAAGATTGGCGATTTTTTCGTAATTTGGTTCAAAGAGAGTGCCGATTTTTTCATATTTATCATCGTCAAATTGTTCCAAATACGCGGGTTTTTTTCCTTCGGGAACCCCAACGACTGCCTCGATACCAAGGCGGTTCATATTATCGAGTGTTGCAAGACAAAAAACCACGACCTTTTTGGGAGTAGTAGTGATAGAGGTGGTGCCTGAAACATGATCGATATTTACATTTGCCCATGAAATGGTTGCAAAGCTTATTATAGCAGCTAAAACAAAAGCCACCCATTTTATACATTTGGTAGTCATCATTTTATCCTTTTGCTTCGAAAACATTACAATGTACAGGCAAAGAATCCTTAACAAAGATCTTTTATCTACGTGTAATGCTACAGAATACGTTATGTTGTAAATTGTTTCAATAATGCGCTATTAATCAGTAGATTAAGGTTTATTTAGGTATTTTTGCAAGCTTTATTTTATGGAGGAAAGCAACTTGATTATGCATAAGGTTTTTATAACTATATATAGCTGCCTGTTCTTACAGTGAGCCTTTTTAGCTTTCTGCAAAATATGGGTATTTATGAGGAAATTCCTTCATCTTTATCGCGCGGTGCAGCTGTGTAGTCTGCATTCAGCAGTTTCTTACTTATGCGAGGACGATAACGCACGTAAAATCGATAATAAATTCTTTTCATGATACAGAACGGTGAGAATGCTATAACTTTGCAGAAGGCGTGTATGATTATTGGAGCAAAGAATGTGGCTGTCGTTGGCGCGGTGGCTTCTGGTAAAAAAGTAAATGGTGTTTTTGCAGCATTACAGGGAAGGGATGCCTAAAAATTCAGCCATTCAATCTGTACAGTGTGGTTTATGGTTAAAACAGGTGGGAATGATTGAGATGATTAGCGGGGCAATCAAAGCTTTTAATGTAGCTATTGGGGTAGATCTCTTTAAGAACTGCGCGTGTTAATTTAACCGCTACAGAAATTGGGGTGGGGGAGTGAGAGTCGTGGGAGGTCAGCGAGTTATGATGATCCAATAGCGGTGGACGGGTGGCTATTTGTTTTTCCAGTGGAGCAGGACCAGTTCAATTTTTGAAGGAGTTGTTAATTCAGGGGGGGCGTTAATATTACCGGCAGTGGTAAAAAAAACGGTGCTGGATAACCAGAAAGTAGAAAATGCGGGGTTTTATGTAAATGGGCTTTTATCTTATGGTCTTTCGAGGGTGATGTTTTTACTCACACAGGGGGAAAACGGCTTACACAAAGAGCAGCCTTCTGAGCGCTTCACGCGACAGTGGCAAGGCTTTTGCGGTATGGCCCAGGGATCTTATTTTGATCTGCATGTTTGGTTTATTTATCAATAAATTTTATTTGATAAAGCACATGATATTGAAGGCTTTGATATTGAGATAGGAGACCCTAATCAATGGACAATGCGCGTTGGTAGGCGCTTCAATGAGGAGTTTTCTGCTGCCGAAGGAATAGTTTTATTCCTCCATTTATAGGAAGTTGCATTTTAGCAGCGGTTTTAAGGACGAGTAGTTTGCATCTTTTGGGGATGATTTTAGTGGGGTGCACTTGATTCTTTCTTAAAGCAGGGGGGTATTCACGTTCCGTTATCTTCGAAGATAGCGTTTTACGGTAATTCAGCTTACCAAATATAAGCTTACCGACGCAGAGCTTTCTGGAACGAGTTTTGCCAGTGGTTTGCGTTATCATTTTTAATCGATATTTTTGGTTAAACGCAAAGTGCAAAATAAGGTGAAATATTGCCAATTGTGTCTTTATTTTGCGTTTTATCTTTACACAAAATCCGTAATGGATTATACCCTAAGCCCTAGATGTGCCCTTTTATGGGTGTTTTTTGTTTTGATGGGGAGGGGAGAAAGTTCAGAACGGAATTATGATCCCAGTGTTTAGAAATCATGTGCGTTTGTATGCCCTTACAACGGCTCTTTTTTCTTTTATATCAAATACGAGTATTTATGTGAGGGCTGAATCGTCTGCGGCTAAGTCGCCTCAATGTGAAAAGCAAGAGCTCCCTTATGATTGTAGTGATGGCAAAATACATACATTGGAGGGTAAATCCTACAAATTCGATTTTCTTGGGGAACCTGGAGGTTCTTCACAGCCTGTTCCTCCCCTCCCTCCTTCTATTTCAGGCTCCCTTGCTGCTATGGTCGCGAGCAATGCAGGTACGGTTATCGAGGCAACAGATATAGATATTGGTGGTAGTTTGAATATTGAGGATATATTTGTGCCGTCAGGGTCAGGGGATTATGGTGCGGTTGCGTTATCAGGCGGAAAGATTATCTTAAATAACCCGAGTTTAAGTGGCGTGATGGTAGGTGTTGCGGTTAACGGCGGGGGCGTTGAGGTGAATGGTGGGTCAATTGTGGCCGAGACGGGTATTCTTGCAATGGGACGAGAGGTAGTAGCTGGGCAAGAAGTAGAAGCAGAAGGAGAGCGGGAGGTAGCAGCAGAGCATGAAACATCTGTTATTTTGACCGATACAAAAATTCAGGCGAGGAATCAGATATTAAATTTGAGGGAATATAGTGTGATTAATCGTTTGGGTGCTGCTGTTAGGATGGGGATGGGCGCGAACGTCCAAATGGTCGGCGGATCAATCAATATAATAAACGCCGACGGGGTTTTTTTGACGGCAAAAGGAAAGGCTACTTTAGACGGTGTAACCATTACCGCAAATGGTGAACAGGTGCTAAATGGTAACCATGTTCTGAATGGTGCGCAAGTGCCAAATGGTGAACAGGTGCTAAATGAGGAGAATTATGCAGTTTTGAGTGTTTCTCAAACTGGTTTTATTGGCTTCAAGAATGGGAAGATTGATGCTACGAATATTCACGGCCTATTAATCGGGAATGGAGTAGTCGGCGACGCAGAATTTGAGCAAATCAACGGGATTGATATTGAAAATTCGACCATCACTGTGAACGGCGGTGGGGCCTATGGTATGTTTTTCTTTTCGCATCATATAGAGGAAGAGCCAAATAGGCAAATGCAGGCAGATGAAGCCTCAATATTGAGTGAAGGGGGGGAAGAGAATACAGAGGAAGATCCGGGTACCGTATTTGAACGGGGAGTTGTTCGGTTGGTGCAGACGACTTTCACGGTTCCAGATAGTACGGCCATTTATAGTAATGGAGCCCGCAATTCCGTCGGCTTATCGCGGGGAGCGGAGATTTCCGGTGATCTATTATTAAAGGCCACGGAGGGCTCTTTTGTATTAATTCAGGCTCATTCTTCTTCGCTTAAAGGCGGAACTCATATTGATGAGCGGTCTTCTGCCAACCTTTTTCTAACAAATGGCTCGAAATGGACTTTGACACCGAGTAAACGAGAAGACCCAGAATTCCGAGACTCAGATTATTCGACGTCACTTGTTTCATATCTGCGCCTTTCTGACAGCTCGGTTGTTTTTGAGCGACCAATGTCTGGGAAATATCAGGTGCTTTACGTTGGAGAAGATGAGGGTGGTCTTAGTTGGGAGGCAAATGGTAATGCGCGACTTTATCTCAATGTGGGTCGTTCAAATGATAATAAAAAAGCCGACCAGTTGTTAATTTACGGTGATGTTTCTGGGACGACTAAAGTCCATATACAATCTATCTCAGAAAGTTTTGATGAGGTAAGTGATAGCGAAAATAGCCGGGGTGTTTCAGTCATCCAAGTTTTTGGGAAAGCAGATGAAAATTCCTTTATATTAGATGGCGGTTATATGACGCTGGATGCTTTGCCTTATCAACATCGTCTTCATGCTTATGGTCCTAGTTCTTCTCTGGGAAAAGCAACTAGCGGCATGAAGGCATTGATTGATGGAAATCGTCAAATTTATGAAGAAATTGACCGAGGTGATGCAGATTTCTGGGATTTTAGGTTCGCGAAAAAATACACACAGCTTTCTCCTTCTCGTTCTCATTTTGGGGAAAGAGTTAGGGCTGTTGTTCCACAAGTTTCAACCTACTTACTCTTGCCGAATGCTTTGTTCCACGCAGGTTTAATAGATATCAGCGGTCAAGGTAAGCAATTGGAAATAATGCGAAGTGCGTCTAATGGGTTTTTAAATAATAAACAGGAGGCCATTTTTGTACGCGCTCATAGAGAAAGTTACCATTATACTTCCAACCTATCGGTCCTTCGATATGGGTATAACGCTGATTTTAATTACGATGCTGTAGAGGCGGGCATTTCGTTGAAAGCGTTAGAGAGTGGATATTTTGCTACATCTTTTGGGGTTATGGGTACTTACGGCAAGTTCTCTCTTAAGCCTCAGGATGTCGAAGATAGTCAAAAAAATACGTTTGAGAAGTGGTCGGTCGCGGCACATGGTAATATACAGCATGATACGGGATTCTACGTAGATGGATTTTTATCATATGGTTTATTTAAGGGTGATATTTCTACCGTTGCACGGGGTAAAACAGCTCATTTAAAGGGCAAACCTTTAAGTGCTTCACTGGTTTGCGGTAAGCTTTCGGTGATAGGAGGTGGAGGTCTTGTATTTGATCCTCAGATTCAGCTTATTTATCAACGTCTCCTGTTTGATAAGACACGTGATGTTGACGGCTTCGATATTGAGATAGGGGAACCCAGTCAGTGGACAATGCGTGTTGGCGGTCGTTTAAATAAGAGATTTTCCGCCGCTGAAGGAACGCGTTTTATTTCTCTTTATGGGAAGTTGCACTTTACCAGCAGTTTTAAGGACAAACAGTTTGTGTCTTTAGGAGATAGTTTCCAGTTGGGTGCGCTTGGTTCCTCTTTGGAAGCAGGGGTGGGTGTTCACGCTCAATTATCTTCGAGGATGACGCTTTATACTGATTTGTCCTATCAGCATAAGCTGGCAAGTGCAGGATTTTCTGGAGCCAGTTTCTCTGGTGGTTTGCGTTATCACTTTTAATTGATATTTTCGATCAAACGCAAAATAAGGCTATATTTTACAAATTGTGTTTTTATTGTGCGTTTGATCTTTACATATAATTCATTATGAATTATAGAGTGTACGCCCTTCGGTGGGCGTTTTTTGTTTAATAGGGGGGAGAAAGTTTAGAGCAGAGTTATGACCCCAGTGTTTAAAAATCGTATGCGTTTATATGCTTTTACAACCGCCCTTTTTTCTTTTTTGCCAAATATGGGTGCCGCTGCGGATGCTGAGCCTGCTAAAGAAGCTATATGTGGTGAAAAAGAGCAGTTTTATCAGTGCAATAATGGTAAAGAGAATATATTGGAAAATCAATCCTACTATCTCGGTGAATCTCCTCAAGGGGAGGGAGGCTCAAAATTTTTCGTCGCTATGACAGTAGAGGGGAGTAATACCGCTGTTGATGCTAAAAATATAAAGATTGCTGGTACTAGGGATTTATTGGGTTCTGCTATGTATGAAGAGTCTCCTGATTCGAAGGGTACTTTTATCGCGCCGAAAAGTTACGGTGTATTTGCAAAAGATGGGGGATCGGTCATTATCAGCGATTCAACTATTAAGAATGTAGCGGTGGGCGTTTTGGTCGATGGTGGGGCAATTAAGGTCAGGAGAGGGGTAATTGAGGCCGCGATAGGCGCGTTCGTAAAGAAGGAAGAAGCGTTTACCGTTTTAACAGATACGAAAATTAAAATAGTGGGCGACCGAGGACAAGATTTTCCTTATGCGGCTATTATGGTGCTCAATGACGCATATGCTAAGGTAAATGACGGATTGATTGATGTAGAAAATGCTGACGGGTTTCATATCAATACTGGAGGACATCTCATTTTAGATGGTGCCACTATTAGTTTAAAAAATGATGTAGTGAGACGGTCAAATGGCGCAATAGGGTGGCAAAATGATGTAGTGGAGTGGCAAAGTGATGCAGCAGAGTCGCAAGATGGCAACGAAAAACAGGAATATAGTATAGTAGACCCGAGCGATTTTTATTCACTTTTTGATTTTCGAGGGGGTGAGATTAATTTCACGAATGGAAGTGCTGTTGCTAAGAATGCTGTCGGTTTATTAATTCGAGAACCGGTGAATGATAATAAAGAAGGTGTTGAGCTTAATGATGTCGATTTCGAAAATTCGTCTATCACTATAAAGGGTAGTGAGTCTTACGGTATCTATTTCTCTGGGGAAAAAGGGAAAAATAATTACGAGATGCAGAGAGATGAGGAAGGCGAAGAGGATGAAGAGGAAGACGAAGGCGAGGAAGATGAAAACGGAAACGGCGAAGGCGGGGGCTATGAAGGAGACCTCCCGTCCCAGCTGTGGCTTATTCGTCTGGCGCGGTCATCTCTTTCGGTCCCCGATAATGTAGCTCTTTATGCTTCTGATGCTGAATATTCTATAAGTTTAGAACAAGGAGCAGAAATTTCTGGTGATCTATTGTTGGATGTTCAGGGTGGTTCTTTTATACCCATTTTTGCTAGTGGTTCTTCGCTTAAAGGCGGCAGCCGCGTTGGTGAAGGAGCTAGCGCCCATCTTTCTTTGAGCAATGGTTCAACATGGACTGTAACGCAAAGGAAATGGAAAGGTCCGCAAGTTCGATATTCGGCCTCCAATGTGGGGGACTCATTTTCATCTATTTCAGTCGTGAATCTTTCTGATAGTTCTGTTATTTTTGAAAGACTATCATCGATGGGGTATCAGACACTCTCTATCGGAAACGGAGTTGAAAAGGTCTATGTCGCGGATGGCGACGCGCGGCTTTATTTTAATGCTGGTGGTTTACCTGGAAATCAGACATCTGATCGGCTTTTCATTCGTGGTGATGTTTCTGGGACGACGACCATTCATGTGCGCTCTGTTCCAGAAAGTTCTGAGAGGTATATGAGAAATGAGGAAGATAGCCCGGCCATTTCACTTATTCAGGTTTCAGGAAAAGCACAGGAAGATTCTTTTAGGCTGGGTTCTGGTTATGTAACGCTGAATGGTCTACCTTATCCTTATCGCCTTCGTGCCTATGGTCCAGATTCTTCTTTAGGGCCAGCAGAGGCTGATCGCAATTTATTGGGACGAGAAGGTTACAAAGGGTTCTGGGATTTCCGTCTTGAAAATGAATATATTAAGTCTTCTTCTGGTTCCCATTCTGAAGCGAAGGTCAGGACTGTCGTCCCTCAAGTCTCGACTTATTTACTTTTGCCAAATGCTGTATTCCATAGTGGTTTGATGGATGTGAGCAATCAAAACAAACAGGCAGAAGCGATGCGCGCTGCTCCTCAGGAATTTTTGAATAAAAGAACGTCCTTTTTTACGAATGCTTACGGAGGGAGACAGCGCTATGCGTCAGATTTATCAAAAGTGGAATATGGGTATGGAGGCGATATTCATTATGATGCCGCAGAGGCGGGTATTTCGCTGAAAGCGGTGGAGAGCGGGTCTGTTGTAGGGTTTTTTGGGGCGATGGGAACTTATGGAAAATTTTCTCTTCAGCCCGAGGATGTTGAAGGAAGTAAGAAGAGTAAGTTTGAGAAATGGTCGGCTGCGGTGTATGGAAGTTTGCAGCATAATACAGGCCTTTATGTAAATGGGCTTTTGTCTTATGGTCTGTTTGAGGGCGACGTTTCTACTGATGCGCGAGGTAAAACTGCTAGCATAAAGGGCAAACCTCTGAGCGCTTCGCTTACCAGTGGTAAGGCTTTCGCGGTAGAGTCTGAAGGTCTTGTATTTGATCCCCAGGTCCAGCTTATTTATCAACGGATTTTCTTTGATAAGGCGCGCGATATAGATAATTTTGATATTGATATGGGGCAACCTGAGCAGTGGACGATGCGCGTTGGCGGTCGTTTGAGCAAGAGATTAATGACGAACAGTGCGTCACATTCTGTTTCTTTATATGGCAAGCTATATGTTTCTAATGATCTTCATAATAAACAGTTTGTATCTTTTGGGGATGATTTCCAGTTGGGTGCGCTTGGTTCATCGCTCGAAGCTGGCGCGGGTGTTCATGCGCAATTATCTTCGAAGTTTGCACTTTATGGCGATCTTTCCTACCAGCATAAGCTGACCAGTGCAGGATTTTCGGGAACCAGTTTCTCTGGTGGTATGCGCTATAGATTTTAACCTGGCTTCTCGGTTGGATGCAGAATAAGGCTAAGGAGTGCGAATTGTGTCTTTATTACGCATTTGATGTTTACACTGGGTCTATAGTGGGTTATATTTTTACCAATGTGTTCTTTTGTAGGTATATTCTTATTTTAATAGGGAGGGGGAGAAAGTTTAGAATAAGATTATGATTCCGATAGTCAGAAGTCATGTGTATTTATGTACTCTCACAACGTCCCTTTTTTCTTTTTTACTAGGTATCAATATTGCGATGAGCGCTGAGCCTGTTGAGCCGCCTGGATGTGGCGAAAAAGGGCAGTCTTATTTCTGCAATGATGGCGCAAAGCATATATTGGGAAATAAATCCTACCACATCGATGGAGCTTCGAGAGCACAGCAGGATTCTCCGGAATCTCTTGTTGCTATGACTGTAGAGGAGCGTGGCACTTCTGTTAATGCTAAGAATATAAATATCATCGGTACTGCAGATTTAGCGGATTCTAATATGTTTACCGGACCTTTTCAGATGCGAAGTAAAACGGCGATCGTGCCCAAGAATTATGGCCTGTTCATAGGAAATGGGGCATCAGTCGTCCTGAGTGATTCGGCCTTTGAGGATGTAGTTGTAGGCATTGCAACTGACGGGGGATCCGTTATAGTCAACAGGGGGATGATTGAGGCTAAGTTCGGCGTGTTTGCGAGCGGGGAAGGGGCATTTGCCGTTTTAACGGGCACAAAAATTAAAGCAAATAATCCAGAACCAAATTTTCCTTATGCGGCTGTTACAGCGCTCGATAATGCGTATGTTAAGATGGAAGATGGGCTGGTTGATATAAAAAATACTGGTGGGTTTCAT
This sequence comes from Bartonella australis AUST/NH1, assembly GCF_000341355.1. Classification (NCBI taxonomy): domain Bacteria; kingdom Pseudomonadati; phylum Pseudomonadota; class Alphaproteobacteria; order Hyphomicrobiales; family Bartonellaceae; genus Bartonella; species Bartonella australis. The sequence goes on along the minus strand of NC_020300.1, from coordinate 1,286,378 downwards.
GTAAATGCTGGAGGATATTTACATTTAAATGGCGTTGCCGTCACTTCGCACAATGATGCATTGGTATGGAAAAATAATGCATCGGTATGGAGAAGTAATGCAGAGGGGCAGCAAAATGACGAAGAGGAACCAGAATACCGTGTAACAGAAAAAAGCGGTTTCCATTCACTTTTTGATTTTCGAGGCGGTGGGATTAATTTCAAGAATGGAAGCGCCGTCGCTACGAACGCTGTTGGCTTATTAATCCGAGAACCAGAGGATGGCGCTGGCGGTACTATTAAATTTCATGATGTCAATATCGAAAATTCAGCTATCACTGTAAAGGGCGGTAAGTCTTACGGTATCTATTTCTCCGCGGGAAAATTTAAAAAATATTATTTAGATGAATATGATGATCAGATGCAGAAAGATGAGGAAGACGACGATGAGGGGGAAGAAGATGATGATGACGACTACGAAGAGGAGGAGGAAGATGATGTGGAAGAATACGATAATGGCTATGATGAGGAAGGTGATGAATATAAAAAGAAACTGTCGTCTGATCAATGGCTTATTCGTTTAGAACGGGCATCTCTTTCAGTCCCTGATAATGTAGCTCTTTATGCTTCTGATGCTGAATATTCTATCCATTTATCGCAAGGAGCAGAAATTTCTGGTGATCTATTGTTGGATGTTAATGGTGGTTCTTTTGTATCGATTTTCGCCGATGATTCTTCGCTTAAAGGTGGTAGCCGCGTCGGTAAAGGAGCTAGCGCCCATCTTTCTTTGAGCAATGGTTCGACGTGGATTGTAACGCAAAGGAAATGGAAAGGTCCGCAAGTTCGATATTCGGCCTCCAATGTGGGGGACTCATTTTCATCTATTTCATTCGTAAGTCTTTCTGATAGTTCTATTATTTTTGAAAGACCAACATCCACGGGGTACCAGACACTCTCTATCGGAAACGGAGTTAAAGAGGTTTATGTCGCAGATGGTGACGCGCGGCTTTATTTAAACGCTGGTGGTTTACCTGGAAATCAGGCATCTGATCAGCTTTTCATTCATGGTGATGTTTTTGGAACGACGACTATTCATGTGCGCTCTATTCCAGAAGGTTCCGAGAGGAATATGAGAAATAAGGAAGATAGCCCGGTCATTTCGCTTATTCAGGTTTCAGGAAAAGCACAGGAAGATTCTTTTAGGCTGGGTTCTGGTTATGTAACGTTGAATGGTCTACCTTATCCTTACCACCTCCGTGCTTATGGTACGAGATTTTCTTTAGAGGGAGAAAGAGGGGCGGAGAGGAAGAGACGGTCGCTCTCAGCGGACATCGACGAGCAGCAGCTGTTGCTTGTAGATGTAGGAGATCAAGACGGAGAGGAGTTTTGGGATTTCCGTCTTGAAAATGAATATGTTAAGTCTTCTTCTGGTTCCCATTCTGAAGCGAAGGTCAGGGCCGTCGTCCCTCAAGTCTCGACTTATTTACTTTTGCCAAATGCCATATTTCATAGTGGTTTGATGGATGTGAGCAATCAAAACAAACAGGCAGAAGCGATGCGCGCTGCTTCTCAGGAATTTTTGAATAAAAGAACGTCCTTTTTTACGAATGCTTACGGAGGAAGACACTGCTACGCTTCAAATTTATCGCAGATGAAATATGGGTATGGAGGCGATATTCATTATGATGCCGCAGAGGCGGGTGTTTTTCTGAAAGCGGTGGAGAGCGGGTCTGTTGTAGGGTTTTTTGGGGCGATGGGAACTTATGGGAAATTTTCTCTTCAGCCCGAGGATGTTGAAGGAAGTAAGAAGAGTAAGTTTGAGAAATGGTCGGCTGCGGTGTATGGAAGTTTGCAGCATAATACAGGCCTTTATGTAAATGGGCTTTTGTCTTATGGTCTGTTTGAGGGCGACGTTTCTACTGATGCGCGAGGTAAAACTGCTAGCATAAAGGGCAAACCTCTGAGCGCTTCGCTTACCAGTGGTAAGGCTTTCGCGGTAGAGTCTGAAGGTCTTGTATTTGATCCCCAGGTCCAGCTTATTTATCAACGGATTTTCTTTGATAAGGCGCGCGATATAGATAATTTTGATATTGATATGGGGCAACCTGAGCAGTGGACGATGCGCGTTGGCGGTCGTTTGAGCAAGAGATTAATGACGAACAGTGCGTCACATTCTGTTTCTTTATATGGCAAGCTATATGTTTCTAATGATCTTCATAATAAACAGTTTGTATCTTTTGGGGATGATTTCCAGTTAGGCGCGCTTGGTTCATCGCTCGAAGCTGGCGCGGGTGTTCATGCGCAATTATCTTCGAAGTTTGCACTTTATGGCGATCTTTCCTACCAGCATAAGCTGACCAGTGCAGGATTTTCGGGAACCAGTTTCTCTGGTGGTATGCGCTATAGATTTTAACCTGGCTTCTCGGTTGGATGCAGAATAAGGCTAAGGAGTGCGAATTGTGTCTTTATTGCGCATTTGATGTTTACACTGGGTCTATAGTGGATTATATTTTTACCAATGTGTTCTTTTGTAGGTATATTCTTATTTTAATAGGGAGGGGGAGAAAGTTTAGAATAAGATTATGATTCCGGTAGTCAGAAGTCATATTTGTTTGTGTGCTCTTGCGACGTCTCTTTTTTCTTTTTTGCCAAATGTAAGTGCTAGCGTAAATGATGGGTCATCTCAGTGCAATGGACATGGAATCCCTTATAAATGTGATGATGGTAAAACGCATATATTAGAAAGCGGATCTTATTGGTTGAAACCTGAAAGTTCTGAGGATGATAAGGACGCTACGCCCCCCTTTGCTATAGCGGCAGCGCAGGAGGGGACGATTGTTTACGCGAATAATATGGAAGTGATAGGCACCGCAAAACCCCCAGCAGATCCCGGCGAGTCCCGAAATTTCAGGCACCTGTATCTAGACGATGGCGTATTAGTATCAAAAGATTACGGCGTATTTGTGGAAAATAATGGAAAGGTTGTCCTAAGCAATTCGACTCTTAGGGATATGGTCGTGGGTTTTATGGTTTATGGCGGAACGGCCGAGATGAATGGCGGGGCGCTTGAGGCCAAGGTGGGTGTACTTGCGACAACCGAGTATGAGCCAGAAAAGCCTGTTATTTTAAATAGAAAAGCGTCTGTTATTTTAAATAATGTCAAAATTAAGATAGAGAATTACCAGCCGGAGCTGACTGATTATTTATCTGCAGCCGCTAAGATAATTGAAGGAGCATCCTTTAAGATGATGGGGGGAGCGATTGATGTAGTGAATGCTGACGTCTTTTACACAAGTTATGCAGGGAGAGTCGCTTTAGATGGCGTTGCCATCACTTTAAATTGTAAATCAGAAGATGGTCCTTATGGAGGAGGTTGCGCGGTTTTTAGCGTGGCTCGTGGTGGTACTATTGATTTTAAGAATGGGAATGCTGGTGGCATCAACTCTGACGGCGTATTGATCGAAAACTTGATGATGAAGGACGAATATTCTGACTTTAATAAGGTGAGTATCGAAAATTCAACTCTCACTATAAAGGGTGATGAAGCCCATGGTATACATTTTTTCCTCGGTGAAGAAGAAGGACTGTTAGAGTCGCGGAGTTACGGTGTTCAAGGCGGGAACGATGAATATGAAAAGGGGCTTGTTATTTTGAAACGAGCAAGTCTTGCTGTACCGGATGGTATCGCTATTTATAATGAGTGGACCAGCGGTTATGTTGAGTTATCACAGGGCTCAGATATTTCGGGCGATTTGTTATTAATGCTTGTAGGTAATTCTGGTGATTCTTTTGTGTCAATTCGTGCTGATGCTTCTTCGCTTAAAGGCGGCATTTACTCTGATAATGGTGCTCGTGCTGAATTATCTTTAAGTAATAATTCGACGTGGACTTTGACACAAAGAAGACATGCAGGTTCACGAGATCAAGATTTGAGCGGTTCAGAATCATTTGTTTCACTTGTAACTCTTTCTGATAGTTCTATTATTTTTGAGCTGCCGGCATCTAACGGTTATCAAATACTCTCGATCGGAAAAGGAGATGAAAAAAGTGTTTACATCGCGGAAGGGGATGCGCGACTTTATCTTAACGCTGGTGGTTTGCGCGGCGATCAGAGATCTGATCGGCTTTTAATTTACGGCGATGTTTGGGGAACTACTAAAGTTTATGTGCGAGCTGCTCCAGGAGATTCCAGAGGTAATATGAATGATGGTGAAAATGATGAAAGTGCCTCGATCATTCAGGTTGCTGGAAGAGCAAAGGAGGATTCCTTTATATTAGGTGGTGGCTATACTACGCTAAATGGTTCGCCCTATCAGTATCGCCTTCATGCTTATGGTACGAGATTTTCTTTAGAGGGAGAAAGAGGGGCGGAGAGGAAGAGACGGTCGCTCTCAGCGGACATCGACGAGCAGCAGCTGTTGCTTGTAGATGTGGGAGACCAAGACGGAGAGGAGTTTTGGGATTTCCGTCTTGAAAATGAATATGTTAAGTCTTCTTCTGGTTCCCATTCTGAAGCGAAGGTCAGGGCCGTCGTCCCTCAAGTCTCGACTTATTTACTTTTGCCAAATGCTGTATTCCATAGTGGTTTGATGGATGTGAGCAATCAAAACAAACAGGCAGAAGCGATGCGCGCTGCTCCTCAGGAATTTTTGAATAAAAGAACGTCCTTTTTTACGAATGCTTACGGAGGGAGACAGCGCTATGCGTCAGATTTATCAAAAGTGGAATATGGGTATGGAGGCGATATTCATTATGATGCCGCAGAGGCGGGTATTTCGCTGAAAGCGGTGGAGAGCGGGTCTGTTGTAGGGTTTTTTGGGGCGATGGGAACTTATGGGAAATTTTCTCTTCAGCCCGAGGATGTTGAAGGAAGTAAGAAGAGTAAGTTTGAGAAATGGTCGGCTGCGGTGTATGGAAGTTTGCAGCATAATACAGGCCTTTATGTAAATGGGCTTTTGTCTTATGGTCTGTTTGAGGGCGACGTTTCTACTGATGCGCGAGGTAAAACTGCTAGCATAAAGGGCAAACCTCTGAGCGCTTCGCTTACCAGTGGTAAGGCTTTCGCGGTAGAGTCTGAAGGTCTTGTATTTGATCCCCAGGTCCAGCTTATTTATCAACGGATTTTCTTTGATAAGGCGCGCGATATAGATAATTTTGATATTGATATGGGGCAACCTGAGCAGTGGACGATGCGCGTTGGCGGTCGTTTGAGCAAGAGATTAATGACGAACAGTGCGTCACATTCTGTTTCTTTATATGGCAAGCTATATGTTTCTAATGATCTTCATAATAAACAGTTTGTATCTTTTGGGGATGATTTCCAGTTAGGCGCGCTTGGTTCATCGCTCGAAGCTGGCGCGGGTGTTCATGCGCAATTATCTTCGAAGTTTGCACTTTATGGCGATCTTTCCTACCAGCATAAGCTGACCAGTGCAGGATTTTCGGGAACCAGTTTCTCTGGTGGTATGCGCTATAGATTTTAACCTGGCTTCTCGGTTGGATGCAGAATAAGGCTAAGGAGTGCGAATTGTGTCTTTATTGCGCATTTGATGTTTACACTGGGTCTATAGTGGATTATATTTTTATCGATGTGTTCTTTTGTAGATATATTCTTATTTTAATAGGGAGGGGGAGAAAGTTTAGAATAAGATTATGATTCCGATAGTCAGAAGTCATGTTTATTTATGTGCTTTTACGACGTTCCTTTTTTCTTTTTTGCCAAATGTAAGTGCTAACGTAAATGATGGGCCATCTCAATGTAATGGACATGGGGTTCCTTGTATGTGTGATGATGGCAAAATGCATATGTTAGAAAGCGGATCTTATCAGCTAAAATCCACTAATAGCGAAGATGCAGATCCTCCCGTTGCCATAGCGGCGGCGCGGGAGGGGACGGTTATTCATGCAACTAACATAGAAGTGATAGGTACTGTAAATCTTGCAGAAGATTCCAGTGCATCCAAAGACCCCAGGTACATGTACATAGATGACGATCTATTAGTCTCGAAGGATTATGGTGTATTTGTCTCAGAGAATGGAAAGGTTATTCTGAATAATTCGACCTTTAAGGATATGGCTGTGGGTTTTATAGCTTACGGTGGAACGGTTGAGGTGAATGGCGGGGCGCTTGAGGCCAAGGTGGGCGTACTTGCAAGAGAACGTGAGGAAGAAGCGTCTGTTATTTTAAATGACGTGAAAATTAAGATAGATAACCACCAGCCGCAGCTGACTGACTATTTATCCGCGGCCGCTAGGGTAACCGAGGGAGCATCTTTGAAGATGACGGGGGGAGCGGTTGATGTGGTGAATGCCGACGTATTTCACGCAAGTTATGGGGGAGCGATTGTTTTGGATGGTACTGCCGTTACTTTAAATAATACTCAGAGGGTAGAAAATAACGCTGGAAAATACAATTACGCAGTTTTTAACGTATCTAACGGGGGTGATCTCCATTTTGAGAATGGAAGCGTGGATGCTTTCAATTCTCATGGTTTATTGATTGAAAGTCCGGTGATTCGTGGCGTGGATTTTAGCTCTAATAGGGTTAATATCGAGAATTCAATTATCACTGTGAAAGGCCACGAAGCCCATGGTATATACCTTTTCCAGGAAGAAGCAGGGGCATCGTCTGAGTCAAAGCAGGAAGAGATTGCGCACGGAGCGGAGGTTATTAGTTTGCGACGACGGGCAAGTCTCATTGTTCCAGATAACGTGGCTATTTATAGTAATGGTGCTGACGCTTATATTGGTTTGTCACAAGGAGCGAGCGTCTCTGGTAATTTATTAGTACAAGCTGAAGAGGGATCTTCTATATTCATCCAAGCCACTGCTTCTTCGCTCAAAGGCGGCAGCCGCGTTGTTGAGGAAGCTGATGTTCATCTTTATTTGAGCGATGGTTCAACATGGACTTTGACACAAAAGAAGCGAAGAGGTTCGCAAATTCAAGATTCCGCTCCAGATTTGAGTGATTTATCGTCATCTATTTCATTAGTAAGTCTTTCTGATAGTTCTATTATTTTTGAAAAGCCAACATCCGCAGGATACCAGACGCTCTCCGTCGGGACTGGAATTGGAGAGGTTTATACTACGAATGATAATGCGCGACTTTATTTCAATATTGGGGGTTTACTTGGGGATCAAAGATCCGATCAACTTTTAATTAATGGTGACGTTTCTGGGACCACTACGATTTACGTGCGAGCTACTCCAGAAGGATCTCAACGCAATATGAAAGATGACGAAAATAATGAAGGTATTCCGATCATTCAGGTTTTTGGAAAAGCAAAGGAGGATTCCTTTATATTAGGTAGCGGTTATACTACACTGAACGGTTTACCTTATCAGTACCGCCTTCACGCTTATGGTTTGAAAATCTACATTGAAAAAGCCTATATTGAAGCAGCTGATGGAGATCAGCAATTATCTGCGAACGCGCGGAATCTGTATGAAGACGAATTTTGGGATGTTCGACTTGAGCATGAGTATGTCGAGCCTGCTCCTGGCTCTCCCAATTTCCTTTCTGATCAACAAGTTAAGGTTGTTGTCCCGCAAGTTCCGACTTATCTGCTTCTCCCAAATGCTTTGTTCCAGGTTGGCTTGATGGACGTAAGCAATCAAAACAGGCAGATAGAAGCAATGGGCACCGCTTTTCGTGGATTTTTAGATAAAAGACAAGCCCCCTTCGCTCGAGCTTACGGCGGACAATACGGCTATGCTTCAAATTTATCAAATATGGAATACGGGTATGGTGCGAATCTCAGTTATAATGCCTTAGAGGCAGGTATTTCATTGAAAGCGGTAGAAAGCGAGCATGCCTCATTGTTCTTTGGAGCGACGGGAACTTACGGAAAATTCTCCCTCCAGCCTAAAGACGTCGAAGAGAGCAAGAAGAGTAAGTTTGAGAAATGGTCGGCCGCGGTGTATGGAAGTTTGCAGCATAATACGGGCTTTTACGTAAATGGACTTTTGTCTTATGGTCTGTTTGAGGGTGATGTTTCTACTGATGCGCGAGGTAAAACTGCCAGCATAAAGGGCAAACCTCTGAGCGCTTCGCTTACCAGTGGTAAGGCTTTTGCGGTAGAGTCCGGAGGTCTTGTATTTGATCCCCAGGTCCAGCTTATTTATCAACGGATTTTCTTTGATAAGGCGCGCGATATAGATAATTTTGATATTGATATAGGGCAACCTGAACAGTGGACGATGCGTGTCGGCGGTCGTTTGAGTAAAAGGCTTAAATTCGCTGAAAAAGCGCGTTCTGCTTCTTTATATGGTAAAGCGTATTTTTCGAACAGTTTTAAAGATAGGCAGTTCGCGTCTTTCGGGGATGATTTCCAGTTAGGCGCGCTTGGTTCATCGCTTGAAGCTGGCGCGGGTGTTCATGCGCAATTATCTTCGAAGCTTGCACTTTACGGCGATCTTTCCTATCAGCATAGGCTGACTAGCGCAGGATTTTCTGGAATGAATTTCTCTGGTGGTTTGCGCTACCATTTTTAGCTGTGGCGGTCCTTTGTCAAGGATACTTTCCCTTAAGTAGCGATGTTTATAACATCACTTTCTCCGCTGGAGGCTGAATCACGGCCCGCTTGGCTTCAACTTAGGGCCGAAATGGCACTTTTGCTGCAGCCTTTGAGAAGACTTCCTTTTGCGCCGTTAAAATATCCACATAAAATTAGGCCATCATTAAGACTTATTACCACGATTTTTTTGTCTGGGTAGAATAAGATGGTACCGACAGGATCTATTTTATCAGGCAAAATAATATCAGAGGAAGCAATTTGATTTCCTGCTTCATGGTTCTTTTTAAGTCACAATGGAGAGTGTTTTGCATCAACTACTACAATAACACTGTCGAGGGAGCTTTTTCATGTACGGCGCTGTCCGTAAAAAAGTTTATACCGCTGGAATAAGGTCAGCAAGCTCTGTTGTTTCTACGACGATGGCATAAAATCGATGAGGGCGCTGTATCATCAGGCTTTCTAGAATGCGAATAAAACCGCCACGCACAGTGTAAAACACGGCCATTATTCATTTCATAAATTTTCTCGTCGGATTAACGATAAGATAATTGTTGATGCTGACTCGTCAAATTTATTGAGAATGATTGCGTGACGTTTGCTTCAAATGCGATTGAGAAATATCATTTTTCCTGATCCAAGATGACTAGTGAGAATGGTAACAGGAAGTTTTGGCATATTCTGTAGCTTTATTTTTCAGCGTAGCGTCCTTATTTGGAACCGATTGATATCATCAAGTAAATGACAGAGCCCGCAAAGAACATGGGAGAAAATTGCTTCCCCTGCTTGAGATGTTGCTTTACTTGCGTCACCTGCTGCTCCACGCACATTGAGATCACGCATGATCCAGCCAAAGGCGTGAGGTCCATAGGCGCGTAAATATCGATAATCGTTAATCATATCAGCTTGCTTATTATGAAAATTATCTGCTTGTTCCATACGCACTTTTTCTGGTGCTAAATAAAGCATCAGGGAAGTTTCAATAAATCCTCCGTGAATATCAAGGTGGTGTTGAGAAGGATCCATTAAGCCTTCCGGTAAACCAAAACGATTCCAGCTTGTCGCCACCGCAAGCATAGAAAAACGTTTTCGTAATTCGGTGATAACAACGCTCATTAAAGGCGAATTGCCCCCATGTGCATTGAGGAGAAGAAAACGCTTAATGCCTTTACGATAGCAATTTTCTCCTATACTTATCCAGCGTTCTATAGCGTCAGAAAAAGTAAGTGTTTGTGTGCCAGCGACATCCATATGTTCTATCGAATAGCCAATTTTTTCGACGGGCAAAAGCGCAATATGAAATCGCTCCTTTGTTTGTGAGGTAAGTGCCTTTGCGAAGGCTTCAGCAATAATCCAATCAGTTTCGAAGGGGAGATGATTGCCGTGATATTCATGTGCGCCCAAGGGCAAAAGAGCAAGGAGAGGTGCGTCAGATACCATGTTTATTGCTGCAAAGAAAAGCTGATAAGCGCTGATTGACTTGATATTAATGGGCTATTTTCCCGACTTTAGTCTATACACGAGTAAAATGCAAATGAGGGCGCTTTTGCGTAAAATATGTATGCGACAAACTTAAGATTTTGTCAAAAATGGTGAAAATGAAGGCAGTGTTATATGTTGTTGGTCCTCAGCACAATAATGAAAGGTCTATCTATTATTGCAGTGTTGTTTATGGTTAGAAAGCACATTAAATGAACGCTTAATCGTGATCTACGCTAATCGCGGTATCGTCGTAGTTGTTATGAGAATGACTTATTTTTTTGGTTATCTGAGTAAAATATTCAACTTTTGTAGAGAGTGAGATCGCCGACAAGAGGTTGATATTTTTTACATTACAATTTGCAAGAAGTCCTTGATTACGCACTATAGGGGTTTTGTCGCGAATATTCGTTATAACCTGTTTTATGAATGCGTTATATTTGGTGAATTATGTGACACAAGTGGAAAAATATCAAAATGGGCGATTGGAATTCCCGGATGATACGAGACCTTAATTATTGAACAACAGATCTTGTTCTGCGCGCAGGCGCGCGATCCATCGGTCTTCACGAATGGCAGTATTATGTATTGTAATAAGTTCGTTTTTTTTAATTTCAGCTGTGACCCTCGCGTTTTCAAGGAGGCCACAAGGAATGGCTTGATATAAACGAGCGTCCGCGGCACTCATTGTCCAAGCGCGATAGCTGTAAAGGCCGATGAAATCTAATTGGTCACCAGGATGTAAATCTTTTTTAGCAACAGCGCAGACTTCGGCCACTGGACGATTGAGCGGTGCCATATCTGTTTTGCCGTAAAGCATGATACGCGCACATGTAAGTGGAACTTCCATTGCAGTTAAATGATACGGGCGATGAAAGGTGAAATAAGGCCCCTGGCCAATTTTTAAATCTTCCATACGTTCACGTAAACGTGGGTGCACTATTTCCGCAATCACGAAAACACCTGGAGAAATACCGGGACCTGTTGAGTAGTCCACGACGCCATATCTATTTAAAATACCGCCGTCCTGTTTTGGAATCAGTACTTTATTTAAATCTTGAAGTGCAGTTTGTGGGCCATGCATCCCTGGGCAATCAGGAAGAAGTCCCGTTGCATTGGCGATGGCTGCCATTTCGACCATTGTTTTGGAACCATCAATAAATTCAACCAACATGCGAACATTCATATTACGTCGCGATGCTTCTTCTTCATAAGCGTCGGGTGTGGCATCAAAAATTAGCGGATTATTTTTGCCTTTTCCAGCTGCAACAATCTTATGACCAAGTGCTGATACAAATTCGATGAGTTCCATGCAGGAAGAGGGTTCATCGCCGGCACCAAGCGTATAAATGAGGCCTTGTTTATCCGCTTCGTACTTGAGATAAGCACCAATCGTCGTGTCTGCTTCAACATTCATCATGACGAGATGCTTGTTGTTTTTGAGTGCTTTGAAACCAATTTCTGCACCGGTTTCGGGGTAGCCAGTTGCATCAACGACGATATCAATTTGTTCATTGTGCAAAACGATATCGAGGTCGTCTGTGGCAGCGATCAAGCCTTTTTCAATGGTTTCGGTTAAGGCATTGGCATTTTCGACTTCGCGTACGTGGCCCTCTTCACCGTAAGCTAGTGCTGCAGCATCGAAAATACGTGATGGTGTTCGGGTGGCGACGGCAGCAACGGTTATACCATCTATCTGAGCAATGCTTGACAGCAAATCTGTCCCCATTTCGCCGCAACCAATAAGCCCGATACGGATAGGCGGATGGTTTTCTGCACGCCGTTTTAAATCATATGCTAGACCCGTCAGTTGCACATTGCTCGCCATTATTTCTTCCAATTTCAAAATTACCTTCCCAGGAAGGCCGTTTTTTCTTCATAAGACGCATTCGGTTGCGGGGTATTTGCCCTTTTATTATTGATGCTCTAATCAATGGGTTTTATAAAAGCAAGAGGGCGTTGAGGCTTTTGTTGAATAAAACAGGGATAACGTTATGTGGCGAAAAATAGCAGTACAAGATATAGAAAATTTTATCGGGAAAGAAATTGGTTTGTCGCAGTGGCGCCTTATCACGCAAGATATTGTTAATCAGTTTGCGTGCGCGACGGATGATAATCAGTGGATTCATGTAGACGAAGAAAGAGCAAAGGGAACGCCTTTTGGTGGCACTATCGCTCATGGGTTTTTAACGTTATCGCTTTTGTCCACATTAGCTTATGAAGCGCTCCCGGAGTTGGAAGGTGCGACCATGGGGATTAATTATGGCTTTGATAAAGTGCGTTTTATGAGTCCCGTGAAAACGGGCTCGAGGGTGCGTGCCCGCTTTATATTAAATGATGCTAAGATTCGTCCTTCTGGCCGGGTTATTTTTCATTATGGAGCTACGATAGAAGTTGAACAATTGAGGAATCCAGCTCTTACTGCTCAGTGGCTTGTTATTGCCATGATCGGAGAAAAAAATCAGGTTACTGAATTGGGCTAACGCTTTGTTTTGTCGAATTTTTGAGCGATCCGATCACCAGACCATTGAACGATGATATTGAGGATAATCAAGAGAATAATGACCATCGTCATAATGGTGGTATTATAGCGTTGATAGCCGTAGCGGATTGCCATGTCTCCTAAGCCGCCACCGCCGAGATATCCAGCAAGGGAAGTGGCGCTGATCAGCGAGATGATCATGACTGTAAAACTAGTAATAAGGCTAGGAAGTGCTTCAGGAATGAGGACGTACCTGATGATTTGAGAATGGCTGGCGCCCATAGAGCGGACAGCTTCTACTAAGCTGTATTCAACCGTCTTGAAAGATAATTCTGCCATACGTGCATAAAAAGGGATCGCTGAAATAGTAAGAACGAAGATTACTGCAGGAACTCCTACACCGCGCCCCATGACTAAACGGGTAATAGGGAGAAGATAAAAAGCGAGAATAATAAAAGGGATAGCGCGAATACTGTCGATAAGGATACTCAGAGAACGATTAATGAGGCGTGACGAAAAAAAAGCGCTGCGTGCTGTTGTGTAAAGCAGAAGACCAAGCGGAAGCCCCACGATAAGAGCTATCAGAGAAGCGCTAATCGTCATAAATAATGTGTCGAAAACCGCGGTGAGAAGTTCGTGATAAAGGATGTTAAACATAGCCTAAAACCTCGCAATACCGGCTTTTTTCCGTTAACCATTTGACAGCTTTTTCTAAAGCTATTTTGTCTTGTCCGGGAAGAGCTAAAAAAAGTCGTCCGATGATTTCTCCTTGGACTACGTCAATGCCGCCACGCAGAATACGTGCTCTTAAGCCTGTTTCGTCTTCGAGCAGATTCAGGAAAGGTTGCTGAGTAATTTCGCCAGCGATATTAATTTCAATGACGGCTTCTTGGCCTGTGGGTTTAAGGTTTTGCATAAGTTCTACAGGCAGCTGTGGTGTTACAAGTTTGAGCATGGCAATGGTTGTATCTTCTTGCGGTGAAGTAAAAATATCTTTTACGCATCCTTTTTCCACAATGCGACCTTTATTGAGTACAACAACGCGGTGTGCAATGGCGCGCACGACTTCCATTTCATGGGTGATAAGCACAATGGTAAGATTAAGACGGTTATTAATATCGGAAAGGAGTTCCAGAATAGATTGTGTTGTTTCAGGATCAAGAGCAGAGGTCGCTTCGTCTGACAATAATATTTTAGGATTAGCTGCTAAAGCGCGCGCGATACCGACGCGTTGCTTTTGTCCTCCTGAGAGTTCTGCGGGGTAACGACCTTCTTTGCCACATAATCCCACTAATTCAATGAGTTCAAGGGCACGCTCACAACGTTGTTTTTTATTTATACCCGCTAATTTAAGGGGTAATGCGATGTTATCAATGACGTTTTGCGATGATAACAGATTGAAATGCTGAAAAATCATCCCGATACGTTGACGATAAGGCGCCCATTCTGCCTCCGAAAGATTTGAAACATTGATACCGTCGAAAAATATGGATCCTTCGTCAATTTTTTCTAAGCCGTTTAAACAGCGGATAAGTGTGGATTTTCCCGCGCCACTGCGCCCTATAATACCGAGAATTTCACCGGCATGGATATCAAGAGATAAATTGTCGACCGCCGGAATGCCAGCTGTTTTAGAAAAATGGCGGCTGACATTCTTTAAAGATATAAGTGCGGGATCTTCCATTCTCAATTACCAAGACGTTTGGACGGTTGCACCAAAAATTTCTTTAATTTTGGCGCGAACGGGTCCACTATTGTAGGCAGCAACTAATTTTTTGACCCATGGCTCATCTTTATCTGCGGTGCGAACGACAATAATATTGTTATAAGGGTTATTTTCTGCTTTTTCCCAAGCGATGACGTCTTTGTGCACGTCTAATCCAGTAACTAAAGCCCAGTTTGTATTGATAATCGCAATATCAAAATCATCGATTGCACGCCCCAAAATGCCCGCATCCAATTCGCGTATCGTAAGATTTTTGCGATTTTCAACGATATCAAGCGGGGATGCTAGAAAATCATTAGGATCGTTTAATTTGATGAGACCTAAGGAATGAAGAAGCAGCAAAGCTCTTCCTCCATTTGATGGGTCGTTGGGAATACCAATGACCGCTCTGTCAGGCAGGTCTTTTATATCTTTAATTTTGTGTGAATAGACACCAATGGGGGAGATAAATGTGTTTCCACAAATTGAAAGCTTATAGCCATTCTGCTGAATTTGATTACTGAAATAAGGCTTGTGTTGAAAAGCGTTTGCATCGATGTCTCCTGCATTAACAGCATCATTAGGCAGAGAGTAATCGGAAAAATAAACAAGCTCGATGTCTAAACCAGTTTTTTTAGCTTGTTCGGCGGCAACTCCCCAAATAGTTGCTTCTTCTCCTTCCATAATACCAAGTCTGATTTTTGTCTTATCTGCTGCCATTGCAAAGGAAGAATGAAAAAAAAGTGCTAAGAGAGAAAAGAGCAATCCAAAGACAATAGATTGGAAGAATTTATTTAATACCATATCGTTTATATTCCTTTACATCAAAAAGTTTTTTGAGGAGACAATGCATCGAGCACTATTTTTGATATGGTCGAAAGATATAAAAGCTTGGCGGAATATTCAATTGTTTTTCTTCAAGCAATAAAAACAATTTATCTTATGCCACGGGCGTTTATTTTTTAATGGTTACACTCTGTTGACTAAGAATTTTTACACAGAATTTAGACTGTAGATCCTGTGGTGGAATATTTTTGTGGAACCAATGGCGCTCTTAAAACTTTTTTAGATGACTATTCGCTGAGAGAGTGGGGAAGCAGATTACACTCCGAAGCGCTAATCTATGATCTATAGGACGAGCACTGTTGTCGAGACAAACAGGCTGCGCAGCGGCCTGTGTGTATGGGAAGGCTATGTGCGTAACGGTGGGGAGAAAATAAGGAAACATTCTCTTGAAATGTCGTCGATATTTAAAACGATGAGAAACCGACTGCCGTTTTAGTACAACACTGTCAACCTTTGTAAAGACAAATATTTTGCTCCTGATATTACGGATAGGAAAAAGAAATAATGTTTAAAAAGAATTTTTTATCAACAACAATAACCCGGATATCTTTGATGGGATTGGGGCTTGGAATGACTGTTTCTGGTGCTATTTCTGGGGTTGTTGCTCGTATAGAAACCGGTGATGTCATTTTACGAAAGGGACCGGCTATGACTTACCAAGCTATAGCAAGAGTTCCTACCGGAGAAAAAGTGCAAATTGACGGCTGCTTACCCGGTAAAGCTTGGTGTTCGCTTCGCTATAATGGAATAGCTGGTTGGGCAGCTGCGGATTATTTTGCCGTCGGCAATGTTCCCGTAGTTTCTCTCTCGCTTACGCCGGCGCGGCTAAGCTCTTCAATGACAGGAGCAAAGAGAAAAATGAATCAGATTGCTTCTGGCGTTGCAAAGACGAAGATGCAAAAACACTTCAGAACAGACGTGATTATTACGCCAACAGGAGTCAAAAAAACCGATGAACGAACAATTTTGAATCCGTTATTGGGTGAGAGCACTGTATCTGTACATCGGGTAGCTGCTTATAATCCTCTATTTCCAAATGATGTTAATTTCAGAAATGCCGAGCGCAACGAGACGCGTTACCGTGTTGTAACCTATCCTGCTCCACGGAGGTAAAAGAAGCGTGCCGCTGCTTTAAGAGGAAGCAGAAAATGCCACGGGACAAGGCGTTTATCGCTTCATTGCTGATTTTATTTATGCTGATGACTTAGGTCTAATCAGAGCATTAGAAATGAGAAGTTCAGCGATTTGAACTGCATTCAACGCCGCTCCCTTTCTTAAATTGTCGGCGACAATCCAGAAAGCTAAACCATTTTCAACGGTAATATCCTCGCGAATACGGCTGATAAAAGTGTCGTCTTCTCCGGTGCATTCATAAGGGGTAATATAACCGCCATCTTCATGTTTATCGATCAGTTGGCAGCCGGGCGTATTGCGTAGGAGAGTACGCGCTTCATCAGCGCTTATTGGTTCTTCAAATTCAACATTCACGGCTTCAGCGTGGCCGATAAAAACAGGAACGCGGACAGCAGTAGCCGTTAATTTGATCTTGGGATCGAGAATTTTTTTCGTCTCAGCCATTATTTTCCATTCTTCTTTTGTATAGCCATCTTCCATAAAAACGTCGATGTGGGGAATGATATTAAAGGCGATGCGTTTGGTGAATTTTTTTAACGAAATTGGATCAGCGACAAAAACCGCTCGTGATTGTTCAAATAACTCGTCCATTCCTTCTTTACCGGCTCCGGAAACTGATTGATAGGTAGATACAATAACGCGCTTGATGATTGCTGCATCGTGGAGGGGTTTTAAGGCCATGACGAGTTGGATTGTCGAGCAATTAGGGTTGGCAATAATATTGCGCTTGGAAAAGCCGTTAATAGCTTCTGCGTTAACTTCAGGAACAATCAAGGGGATGTCAGCATCGTAACGCCAAGTGGATGAGTTATCAATTAGCACACAACCAGAAGAACTGATTTTGGGAGCGTATTCTTTGGAAATTTTTCCTCCGGCAGACATAAGGCACAGGTCTGTGTTGGAAAAATCATATGTATCAAGCGCTCTTACTTTTAAGGTTTTGTCACCGTAGGCAATAGTTTGCCCTAATGAGCGCCGTGAAGCTAAAGGAATTACTTCACTGGCGGGAAAACCACGCTCTTCCAGAATTGTCAGCATTTCACGACCAACATTCCCGGTAGCACCGACAACGGCAACTTTAAAACTCATTTTTGACACTCCCGTCTTTCTTCACTTAAAAAATTAATACGCAACCTTAAAAACTAACACACGCCCCTAGCTTTTTCCGAGCGAAATCTAGGAAAAAATAAGTTGGCCAAGGAATATTAAACAATATCGCCGTTTTCTTGGACTGGATTTCACACGCACAGCGGCCGCGGATTACACTACTACATTAGCTTGTCGCGCAATGCACGGTTTTCTTGTGCCTTTGAGAGCTGATAAAAGCTTGAATATCTTACGTCAAGCCGTATAAGCGTTTTCCCGGTGAGGTTTTAGCCTCGTGAATGCATTATCTTCTGTTAATTATCACGCTTTGAGATTTTTAAGTTCCGCGGTGATTGAATTATTCATCACGCCGACGAATTTTACGTTTTATCGTTACTCACGTTAGTTCTTGTGGAAGATATTATAGAGGGCTGCTAAAACACTTTTTCACCTTTTGGCTTGTTAATGAGGGGGCAGCGAGAAAAGCACACGCATATGCCTAAAGGCGTGATTCGAGTGGTGGTGTTATTGGAGTCTTTAAAAACAGGGGATTTGGACTACAGGGGCCGTATACGGTTTTATGGGATTTCGTTTTTTGTTGGTAGGTAAAGAGAGCAGTGTGCCAAGCGATTCTCCCCGGGCAGTCCAGTGAGATTATCGCGGTATTTGGGACAAAAATTGCTCAAGTGATTGTTGATCGGCGTAATTTGAATTTTTAGAAGCTTGGTGGATTAGGTTCTTCTAAGATTGGCTGTTATCTTTTGTGCGCATTTTTAATTCTAGCATTAGGGTGGGGTGTATTGATTATCTAATTTCATTCAGAGATTCGGTTGCATCAGAATAGTTAGATGGTATTTTTCGCTGAGGTAATTTTATCGTCCATGTATATGGGAGGAATTTAAAAGCAGCTTGTCGTGGGTTCTCTCATATAAATTTTACCGCTGCGCGTCCTCGTGGCGTGTTGTCCGTTTTTGGGAAGCGTCTGCCTAGGCGATTTAAGATTGATTTGCGGCGAAGTGGAAAAGTTGGTTCATGTTTCATTATGCTGCAGAGGGCGGGCTTCTGAGGCTAGCATGATGGGAATACCGCTGCGGATAGGGTAAGCAAGTTTCGCTTTGAGTGAGATTAATTCTTGCGTTTCCCGGTTTAAAGAGAGTGTTTCTTTTGTGATTGGGCAGACGAGCAATTCGAGCATTTTAGGATCAGTGTTCATTTTTTCCATATTTTGAAATCCATTAATTCAAGCGGTAGTGTGCTCCCGTTTGTTTCATGAGTGAGCGTTCAGTTAAAGCGAGAAGAGTCTGGGCACGGCTCGCAGTATCCGGAGCTTCCAGCAGCGCTTGCTTCTCTGCCGGTGTAAAAGGGATAAGAGCTGATAGGGTGTTAACGAGCACGTGTGTAGGTGTTTGCAAAATGCTGTTCCAGTTATGTTCTACATCATGTATGCTAAGATAGTCCTCAATGACATTTAATAAATTTTCTCGATTAATATTTTCCGAAATATTATGCTCTTGCAAGTCCTCTATGTTTGATTGGATGACGGCAATCCGGTAAGATTTTGTACGTGTTAATTCTTGTTTTACAGTGAAACGACAAACGCCTTGTAATACTATGAGAAGCCGTCCACTTCCTATTTCGCTGTAGGCAGTAATGCGCCCTATGCAACCTATTTTGTGAAGCTGTATAGGTAGGTCGTCTTCCACACTTGACGAAAGTGGTTGAATAATCCCTAACAGACGATTGGATACCATAGCATCTTCAATCATTTCGAGTATGGTTTGTTCAAAAATATTAAGCGATAAAATACCCCCCGGTAGTAATAACGCACCTTCTAAGGGAAATAGAGCGATTTTCTCAGGGAGATCGTTTTCACAATTATAGCAAACATTGCCGGCTTTCATGAGTACTCCGTAACCTCTATCCGATGCAGTTTCGCACATAAAACAGCTGCAGTTTACGACATTGTTCGGCCGCAGGGAAGATTATATTATCACGGGCCGGGTCGCCGTTGTAAGATATTTCTGATTTATCCGATAAGTAAGAAAAATTACAAAAGTACACCACATTTATTATAGGGACAAATGAGAATGATCGCAACAGTGTAGGTTGCATCAAAAAGGAGCTTGGGGTTACACCGGCTATTTTGAATGTTGATTACAAGGTTTTTGAGCCAAAATTATTACGGGAATCTCTTAAGAGTCATTGCTTGATGTGATCGCTATATTGGCTAGACAAAAAGATTCACTCTTTTTGTCATTATGGTCAAATTGTATAAGACAGAGCGTCATTTTCTGATTTTTGAATTAGTGAGATTTTGAATTACCCTTAAAACGGGATTTTTGTAATCATTGTAGTTTTTCTTGTTTTGTTTTTGTCGTACGGGGTTATTTTCGGTTTTTATGGTGTTTGAAAGGTAGGAACAGTGCGTCCTTTGACTATAGTCTGTATAAGTCCACAATATTTGTGACATTATGATTAATTTACTGATGACAGTGTGAAGAAGATGAGTTATAGACTGGGACATATAAGAAGGAGCGTCGTCGCCTCTTTTTTTAGCGTGAGGGGGCAGACTGCCAATTTTAGCGCCTGCTACCGAAGGGGGGATGGCTCGTAATCTCTCAGAGTTATGACAGAGAGGTGTGGGGCTGCCGCATCTTGCGGTGGTTGACACAGCTTTTTGGAGGAATTATGAGCGTAATGCCGCAGGATCTTGAAACATCTCCTTTAAAAACACTACCCTTACATGAATTACATGAAAAAGCGGGTGCAAAGTTTGGTGCCTTTTCTGGCTGGAAGATGCCTTTGACCTACCCTCTTGGCGTTTTGAAAGAACATCTTCATACCCGTGCTCACGCTGGTCTTTTTGATATTTCCCATATGAAATTGATCGCTATTGAGGGTCCGCAAGCGGTTGAATTTTTATCCTACGCTCTGCCCGTTGATGCCGCATTGTTGAAAAAAGGCCAGTCGCGATATAGTTACTTGCTTAATGAGAAGGCTGGTATTCTTGATGATCTTATTCTTACCCGTTTAGAAGAATATCGTTTTACGTTAGTTGCCAATGCAGGCAATGCACAAGCTGATCTCGCTGAACTTAAAAGACGTGCCGCTGGTTTTAATTGCCAAGTGGTCGCGCTTGAGAGGGTGCTGCTTGCTCTCCAGGGTCCGGAAGCAGCAGCTGTTGCAGCTGATGTAGATTTACCCGTTAATAAACTGTTGTTTATGAACGGCCTTGAGACACAGCAAGGCTGGTTTGTAACACGCTCCGGTTATACGGGAGAAGATGGTTTTGAAATTGCGCTCCCTGAAAATCAGGCCTCTTTCTTAGCTGAAAAATTGCTCCGTGATTCTCGTGTTGCGTGGGTCGGCCTCGCAGCGCGCGATAGCCTCCGTCTGGAAGCAGGTTTGTGCCTACATGGGAATGATATCACACCGGATATTACTCCCATTGAGGCTGCGTTAACATGGGCTGTCTCCAAAAATGTTCGAGAAGCAGCTAAGTTTTATGGAGCAAAGGCTTTTCTTGAAGCCTATGAAAAAGGGCCGTCTCGTCGCCGCGTTGGTTTAAAGCCGCAAACTCGCCAGCCTGTGCGCGCGGGTTCGGTGATTTTAGATGATGAAGGTCATCAGATCGGGGTGGTGACATCAGGTGGCTTTGGTCCTTCATTCGATGGACCCGTGGCTATGGGCTATGTTCCTATTGATTGGACGAGTGAGGGGACAGAAGTTTTTACTGAAGTGCGTGGCAAAAAAATCGCGTTATCTGTCCATTTACTTCCTTTCGTTGAACAGCATTATTTTAAAGGATAATTTTTCATGCCTAAAATTTATTTTACACACGATCACGAATGGCTCAGCGTTGAAGGAAATATAGCTACTATTGGTATTACTCATTATGCTCAAGAGCAGTTAGGCGATTTAGTTTTTGTTGATTTACCGCAGAAGGGGACATCTTTTTCCAAAGGGGACTCCGCCGCCGTTGTAGAATCGGTTAAGGCCGCTTCGGATGTATATGCGCCTATCGACGGCGAAGTTGTCGAAATTAATGAAGCGTTGGCGGCTGACCCCGCATTAGTGAACCAAAAAGCCGAAACTGAAGGTTGGTTATGGAAAATGAAACTGCGAGATGAGACGCAGCTCGACGCGTTGCTGGATGGGGTCGCTTATAAAGCATTGATTGGGTGAGAGTGATGCAAGAACGTCGTTTTTTTTCTCGGCATATTGGACCTCGCCCTGATGAAGTGCAAAAAATGTTGAATGTTTTAGCACTTGATTCAATTGAAACACTGGTTTCGCAGGCTGTTCCAAAGTCCATTTATTTAGAGCGTTCGCTCGATTTACCGGAAGCGGTGAATGAAGGACAGGCTTTGGAAGAGCTTTCTGAGATGATGGGGCGCAATCATGTGCGTAAGAGTTTTATCGGGCAGGGCTATTATGGAACATATGTGCCTCCTGTTATTTTGCGTAATCTTTTTGAAAATCCAGCTTGGTACACCGCTTATACGCCTTATCAGGCAGAGATTAGCCAAGGCCGTTTAGAGCTTTTATTTTATTTTCAGACATTGGTGAGCGAACTTACTGGTTTGCCTGTTTCTGCTGCTTCTCTTCTTGATGAAGCGACAGCTTTGGCTGAAGCTAATGCGGTAGCAGTACGATTTTCACGTGGGAAAAAAACAAAAATTTCGGTGCAGAGTCTCTTACATCCACAGATTTTGGATGTTGCGCAAACGCGTGCTGAAACACAAGGCATTCGTATCGCTGAAAATGATGAAATCGGCGCTGATACGGCTGCTGTTGTTTTGTCTTGGCCAGATACGAGGGGCTGTTTCAACGATTATAGTGAAATTATCAAAGAGGCGAAGGAAAAAGGAGCGCTGGTGATTGTCGTTGCTGATCCTCTAGCCCTTACCCTTATGGAACCACCGGCAAAATGGGGCGCTGATATTGTTGTGGGTTCTATGCAACGTTATGGTGTTCCGATGGGCTTTGGCGGTCCTCATGCAGGCTATCTTGCAGTAAGTTCTGTTTTAACGCGCTTAATTCCAGGGCGTGTTGTTGGTCAGTCGATGGACACAAAAAGGCGCGTTGGTTTCCGTTTAGCGTTGCAAACTCGCGAACAGCATATTCGGCGCGATAAGGCGACATCAAATATATGTACGGCGCAGGTTTTGTTGGCTAATATGGCTGCAGCTTACGCTATTTGGCACGGCCCGCAAGGTTTACAGGCAATTGCTAAGCGGATTCACCATCTAGCGTGCCGTTTTGCCGGTGGGTTAGAGGCAGCAGGTGTGCGTCTCGAAGGTGAGGACTTTTTTGATTGTGTTAGCGTTTTAGTTGAGGGTAGAGCTCAAGAAATTGCCGCACGAGCAAAAACGAGTGGGCGTCTTGTTCGCGTCCTCGATAATGATAGAGTCGCAGTTAATTTTGATGAGTTGTCGACGGAAGAAGATGCTTGCGCTTTAGCGCAGCTTTTTGGTGCGCAATTAGACGATCAGACGACAGCTGTGCGATTTTTGGGTAAAGAACGTGATGCGGCTTTTCTTTCGCAGCCATTTTTTCATGCGGTTCATTCAGAAACAGATATGATGCGTTTTTTACGCCGGTTATCGGACAAAGACCTGGCACTCGATCGCGCGATGATTCCTCTTGGATCTTGTACAATGAAACTTAATGCAGCAGCTGAGTTAATGCCCATCAGTTGGCCTATGGTAGCTAATGTACATCCTTTTGCTCCCGAAGAAGATGTATCGGGTTATAAGGAAATGATCGAGCAATTAAACCAGTGGTTGTGTGAAATAACAGGATTTTCGCAAGTTTCTTTTCAGCCAAATTCTGGTGCTCAGGGTGAATATGCCGGGCTTTTAGCTATTCGCCAATATCATCAATCACGCGGCGATCATCAACGTAATATTTGTCTTATTCCTGCATCTGCGCACGGCACCAATCCAGCTTCAGCTCATATGGCAGGTATGGAAGTCGTTGTGGTTAAATGTTTAAGCGATGGCGATGTTGATGTGGATGATCTTAAAATAAAAGCTCAATTATATAAGGATAATTTAGCGGCTTTAATGATTACTTATCCTTCAACACACGGTGTTTATGAAGAAAGTATTGAGGATATTTGCTCTATTGTCCACG
The DNA here is from genome assembly GCF_000341355.1 of Bartonella australis AUST/NH1. Lineage (NCBI taxonomy): Bacteria > Pseudomonadati > Pseudomonadota > Alphaproteobacteria > Hyphomicrobiales > Bartonellaceae > Bartonella > Bartonella australis. The sequence goes on along the minus strand of NC_020300.1, from coordinate 1,263,017 downwards.
AAAATGGTGGGCAGGTGTATTTTGATGGGGCTAACCTTAATGCGCTTGTAGGTCTCGCGCGTCCAGCGGATATGGGGGCAGATGTTTGTCATATGAATTTGCATAAAACATTCGCAATTCCTCACGGTGGTGGCGGTCCTGGCGTTGGTCCAATTGGGGTAAAGGCGCATTTAAAGCCGTTTTTGCCTGGTCATGCGCACTATAAGACGACACATGCAGTTTCAGCATCTCCATACGGAAGCGCTTCTATTCTGGTTGTTACGTGGATGTATATTCGGATGATGGGGGCTGATGGCTTAAAATATGCGACGCAAACGGCAATATTAAACGCTAACTATATCGCAGTACGTCTTTCACAAGCTTATTCTATTCTTTATAGAGGTAAATATGGTCGTGTTGCCCATGAATGCATCGTAGATACGCGTTTGCTAAAGGAGCAATATGGAGTGAGTGTCGATGACATTGCAAAGCGTTTGATTGACTACGGATTTCATGCGCCAACTATGTCGTTTCCAGTTCCTGGAACTTTAATGATTGAGCCAACTGAATCAGAGCCAAAGATAGAGATTGATCGTTTTTGTGATGCTTTATTGTCTATTGCTGAAGAGGCAGAAAAAGTCGGTATGGGTATCTGGCCGAAGGAGGATAATCCATTGGTGAATGCCCCGCATACACTGGCAGATACTTTGAGCGACAACTGGAATCATGCTTATTCGCGGCAAGAAGCTGCGTTTCCTAATCGCAATCTTGATCCAGCGAATAAATACTGGCCGCCTGTTTCGCGCATTGATAATGTCTCCGGTGATAGAACATTAATTTGTTCTTGCCCACCGTTAGTGAACGACTATTAAGCTATTCGCTCATATTTTATCAGAAAAGCTCATTCGAGATCTTATTTTGTCTTTGGGAGTTATTTGTTGATGATGCATGACGCTAAATTTGTTAGGCTTTTTATCTATTTTTAATGTGTAAACATCATTGATGAAGGGGGCGCCAATTATTCCTCCTCTTATCATTATTTCGATCGAATGTCCTATGTCCGGCATTGATGGGTAGGTTAAACAAGATATTCACGATGCTCTTTGGCCGTTTTAGGATGCCTGTGAAGAGGGCACCCATAAGACCATTTTCTGAAGGGACGATGATTATAGCTTTGATCGTTTTTGGATAGCTTCAATGTAAATACGTTTACAACGAGAACCAAGGGAAGCTAGAATTTCATGAGGAATGCTGTTTGCATCCGCAGAAATATTTTCAATGGTCTGGTGTGTTCCAATGAGCTCCACCCAGTCGCCTCTTTCAGGTTTTTTATCTTTGAGGTCGGTTGCGTCAACGATTATGGAGTCCATAGAGACTCGTCCAGTAATAGGCAGTTTGTGTCCGTTAAAATAAACAGCTCCTTTGTTGGAAAGGGCGCGTAGCCAGCCATCTGCATAACCGACAGAAATGGTTGCCAGGACACTTGATCGGCGGGTAATGAAACTGCCTCCGTAGCCAACTGGCATTCCTGCATCGATATTTTGGCTTTGCATGACTTGGGCCTCAAGTTTTAAAACAGGTTTGAGGGACGTAGGATATTTTTTGTGAGGATCAATCCCGTAAAGTGCGATACCCGGACGGACAAGATCAAAATAAAAATCTGGACCCAGAAAGATGCCTCCAGAATTGGCAAGGGAAGCTTTACAAGCGGGCAGTTGTGCAAGTGCTGTTTTTGTAGCCGCTAATTGAACGCGGTTGAAGGGATGTGTAGCATCATCTGCATTGGCAAGATGGCTCATGACATATTTTATATCTGCTTTTGCAAAAAGAGAGGGGTCATTGATCAGCTGTTGTAATTCTTTTTGATTAAGTCCTGACCGGTTCATACCGGTGTCAATTTGAACGATTGCCGGAAATTTTTTCCCTGTTTTTTGGCAAAGTGTTCGCCAGCTTTCAATCGTTTGCCACGAATTGAGAACGGGCACGATACCGGATTGAGCTATAAATTCTTCTGCGGTGGGCGGAATATCATTAAGGAGCGCGAGGGTAGCATCAGGCGGTAAAATAGCTTTTAACTGAAGCGCTTCTGTAATTTGGGCGATAAAAAAAGTGCGGCAACCAGCGTGATAAAGCGTGGGAGCAATTTTTTCAACACCCATTCCATAAGCGTTGGCTTTTACGACGGCTGAACATTCTATTGGGGCGGTGCGTTGAGATAAAATCGTGTAATTTTCAGCGATAGCACCAAGATCAATGGTTGCTACAGCTGTGTAGAAAAATAGCGCGTTTTTCTCATAATTGTCGGGTTTATCCATTTTAAAATCCTATCTGTGTCGGTAGAACGCAGAGCCCCCCCTCTGACTTTGTCTTCGTTGCGCGCCTCTCTATAATATAGAACTGTAGTACACTACAGAGATTTGAAGAATGTTTTAATTTTTTTAATCATTGGCGGTTTACGCTGCATTACGGGCCAAAGCCGGTTTTTGCAATAAAACGAAAATGCTCAAACCTAATCTTTAATAAAAACCCGCATTCTCCGCGTGTATTATGATGAATATATGGCCAATTTATAATCGGCGGAAGCGGTGCTTTTTACTGCCTATTTGCTCGCGGTAGGGATATGCTTGGGGGACAAATATTCTCCATACTGCGTAGTTGATAATGGAGAAAATTTAGTATAAATATTGTGTTGTTTTTGTCCTCATATAATGTTGATGGCGTGCTATTTTTGCAAAAATTTATTTAAGCTGCGATAAAATAATAAAATTCTCGTATCGTGAAAAATGAATGAATATTTTTATTTTAAAGTCATTATTGACGTGCGTTCTGCGATTGGGATTATTATTTGAGATAGGGGGAACCTCCTCATTGAGTGTGCGTTGAAGATGGCAATGTGGGTAGACTGATTCATCATGAAGTGCTATTGCATCTGCGGTGCGGTGTGTGCCTGTCTTATTTTTCTATTCAGTCACTTTAGGCACAAGAAGTGCTCATTGAGCACCTGATATTTTAAGAAAGATATTGGCAGGTAAGTGAAGAGGCGTTACATTGCTTACAAATTCTGCATTTAATTTTTGATAAAGATACTAGGAAGAGTTTTATGAGCGTACCTGCCACCAATGTTAAACAAAACATCAGCGGCGTCGCGTCAAATTTTCTGATTCCTGAAAATGTTTTTGCGCTTACTGTCCGGGAAGTTTTCCATTATACGGACCGTTTGTTCAAATTTAGTCTTAACCGTCCAGAGAGTTTTCGTTTTCGTTCAGGTGAATTTGTTATGATCGGTTTGCCAAACGCAGAAAAACCGATTTATCGTGCTTATTCAATTGCTAGTCCATTTTGGGACGAACGACTCGAGTTTTTTTCAATAAAGGTTCCGGGAGGGCCGCTGACTCAACATCTCCAAAAGATCAAAATTGGTGATACAGTCTTAATGCGCAAAAAGTCCACTGGAACGTTAGTTCTTGATGCTCTCATCCCTGGAAAACGCCTTTATCTTCTTTCAACAGGTACAGGTGTTGCTCCTTTTGTGAGCCTCATTCGTGATCCTGAGACGTATGAAAAATTTTCTCAAGTGGTGCTTATTCAGACGGTACGCGAACGGAAGGAACTTGCGTACGCAAAAGATATTGTGGCTTCTTTACGACAAGATCCACTAATTGGCGAGTATGCAGAGCAGTTAAAATTTTATCCTATGACTACGCGCGAACCTTCAGAGCATGTGGGCCGTATTACGACTGCTATGGAGAGCGGTGCTTTTTTTGAAGCGACTGGCTTACCGAAGATCAATCCCGATGAAGATCGGGCGATGATTTGCGGTTCAATGGAAATGTTGAAGGATTGTGCAAGAATGTGCGAAGCCTTTGGTCTCGTCGAGGGGGCCAATAACGCGCCGTCCACTTATGTTGTAGAACGTGCTTTTGTAGGCTAAATAGAGCGTTATATTGCGGCGCATGGCGCTTTTTTGTAAGATCATTGTGGTGTGTATAGTTATTCATCGGATATATGACGTATAAAGTGAATAAGTCTTGAAATTGAATGAAACGCGCGTTATGGCAAAATTATGGAAAAGAAGTTTAAAATTGTTGCTCTTTATTGTTTCACAGATTTGAAACATTATCGCCAATTACAGAAGCCTTTGCTGGATTTATGCCAGACAAATGAAATTAAAGGTACCCTGCTTTTGGCGAAAGAGGGAATCAACGGGACCGTTGCTGGCTCTTGTGCAGCGATTGAGGCATTAGTGCACTTTATTACCGCAGAATCGGCGTTTGAAAAATCAGAGATCAAATATTCGTGGGCCTCGAAAATGCCCTTTCGTCGTATGAAGGTACGGCTGAAAAAAGAAATCGTGACGATGGGGATTGAAGAGGTCGATCCGTTAAAAATTGTCGGTACTTATGTTGCTCCTGAGGATTGGAATGCGCTTATTCAAGATGAAGACACGCTTTTAATTGATACGCGCAATGATTATGAATATGCACTTGGCAGTTTTCGGGGAGCAGTTGATCCTCATATTAAAACATTTCGTGAATTTCCAAAATGGGTGGCTGAGCGTGAAGGCGATTTGAAAAAGAAAAAAAGAATCGCTATGTTTTGCACAGGTGGTATTCGGTGTGAAAAATCAACAGCTTATGTACGTGGGCTTGGTTATAATGAGGTTTATCACTTAAAAGGTGGTATCCTTAAATATCTGGAAATAATTCCAAAAGAGGAAAGTTTGTGGCAGGGCGAGTGCTTCGTTTTTGATGAGCGTGTTTCTGTAGGCCATGGTCTTGAAGAATTTGGGCGTGAATTATGTCGGGCGTGTCGTTACCCTCTTGGCGCTGGAAGTAAATTATCGCCTTATTATGAAGAGGGTGTCTCTTGCGATTCTTGTTATAGCACGCGTAGTGAAGCTGACAGGGAGCGTTTCCGGGAGCGCCATAAGCAATTTCAATTATTAAGATCGTGCACGGCTCACTCTTATCAAGAGCAGTGAGGCGCTGTTTTTTTGCCTTTGAGAGGCTGGGCAGTATTTTCTTGTTGTTTTGTTTATAGAAGCGGAAGCATAAAACGGTCCATATATTTGCGCGCGCCTCTTTCTCACCATTTTATGTTTAAAATTAAAAAAATGATTGAAATAGCCAAGAATTGGTCTTATATGCGGTACTGCCCAAAGTCGCACGTGCCTGTGGGTGTCCGCCGGTTCTCGAATGGTGAGATTAACCGGTATGGTACCTGGAACTAACCACTCCAGTCATTCTTACGGCCAACCGAAAGAGTGAGGGCATCTTGAAGCAACGACGGTGCGGGCCTTTCTGGTGTCTCCGGGCTCTCCAAATGCCGGAGTAACTATAGAGGCACACCTCATTGCCTTCAGTGCGGAATGTTTTTCGACTCCAATCAAAAAGGCAGACAAGCAGAGCACGCGGTTTCCGCGGTGTTCTTTCGCTGCATGCAACGCTGATTTCTCCTTAATCATCGGAGGATCGGGTTACCGGTAGTGGTTGTATGTATTCTGTTCTTGAGTTGTTGGCAGCTTTGTTCTATTTGCCGGCATAAAGTCAGGAAGATTTTATTTTCCGAGGAGAATTGCAGATGGCAACGCAACGTATTCGCAATTTTCTTGCGACGCATTGTTCTGAAAGTCCATGTTTAGTCGTGGATCTTGATGTTGTCCGTGAAAATTATTTAAATTTTGAGAAGACTTTTCTTCAGTCGCGTATTTTTTACGCGATAAAGGCGAATCCGGCTCCTGAAATTTTGCGTTTACTTGTTTCTTTAGGGTCGTCTTTTGACGCAGCTTCTGTAGCAGAAATTGAGATGGCTCTGAAAGCAGGGGCAATATCTGAGTGTATTTCTTTTGGAAATACTATCAAGAAAGAACGTGACATTATGCGTGCGTATGCGCTCGGCGTTTCGCTTTACGCGGTCGATTGCATCGAAGAAGTAGAAAAAATTGCCCGTTCTGCGCCAGGATCTCGTGTTTTTTGCCGGATTTTGACTGATGGAAGAGGCGCGGAGTGGCCATTATCGCGCAAATTTGGTTGTGTTCCCGCTATGGCCGTTGATGTGTTGCGTCGGGCACATCAATTAGGCTTGCAGGCACACGGCGTTTCTTTCCACGTAGGATCTCAGCAGACAGATTTGAATGCCTGGGACCGCGCTTTGTCGGATGCCGCAAAAATTTTTGAATGTTTGGGCAAAGAGGGGATTCAGTTAAAATTAGTTAATATGGGGGGCGGTTTTCCGACGCGTTATTTGAAGGACGTTCCTACGACGCAAGCTTATGGTACGGCAATCTTTGATTCATTAAAAAAGCACTTTGGTAATCATATTCCTGAAACGATCATTGAGCCAGGGCGCGCGATGGTCGGTAATGCTGGTGTCATTCGCACAGAAGTTGTCCTTATTTCGAAAAAGGCAAATAACGATAACGTGCGATGGGTTTATCTTGATGTGGGAAAGTTTAATGGTCTTGTCGAAACTATGGATGAAGCCATCCGTTACCCTATTGAGACAACTCATGATGATAAGACGATGGAGCCTTGTATTTTGGCGGGGCCGACATGTGATTCAGCAGATATTATGTACGAAAAAATGCCTTATCTTTTACCGTTATCTTTAACGGTGGGTGACGAGTTGCTGATTCACGGGACCGGCGCCTACACAATGAGTTATGCGTCTGTTGCATTTAATGGCTTTGAGCCTTTACGGTCTTATGTGATCTGAGTTTTTCCTTTTAAATGCGGCGGTATCTACATCTTTTTTTCCCCTTTAATGACGGGCTTACAATGGGATTTTTGACAGTGATGAATATGGTTCGTTTTCAGGCAAAAAATGGTACATTTTTTACACTCGCATCTGAGCAAGAAGCCGACGGGTTTCACCGGGAAAATTTGCTTGATTCGGTTTTAGGAAAGGGGCGGAAGCGTAAATCATCAGAATTTTTACGTTGTGGCCGATTTGCAGCCGACGGGCTTTCCTTCATTGTCAAAAATGCGTCTGGCGAGCTTGTAGGTAGTGTGCGTCTTTGGCACGTTACTTTTCATAAAGGGAAAAATGGAACTCAAAATGCTTTACTCCTAGGACCTCTCGCTATTTCAAGCCAATATTCTGGCATAGGTATAGGATCGGTCCTCATGTGGCACGCGATTGAAAGTGCTAAGAGATTGGGTCATGGTGCTATTTTACTCGTGGGCGATTCTGAGTTTTATGCACGTTTTGGTTTTTCAAGCCGTTTAACAGAAAATTTGGCAATGCCCGGCCCTTATGAAAAACACCGTTTTCAAGCATTGGAACTAATCCCTAGATACCTTACTTCATGCCACGGTGTTGTGACACCGAGCGGAGAGCTACGAGATTCAGGCTGTTTACAGCCTCATAAAGTAGCTTAAGGAATTTATCTCCTTCTTTTTATGTTTTTACTAAGATGTTTTTGACAGGTTAACTAAGGGAGAAACATCGGCTATCAGCAGTTTGGATGCACGTATGGATATGGCACGTGCTGTTAGTGTGGGAAAGCAATAACTTTAGTTAAAGTTGTAGAGCCAGTATAGTGAGGATTAGGTATGAGCATTGATCAACGACGCGCTAATCAATTTTGTTGTTGAACTTAGGCAGATGAGCGCTCTCAGAAATTTCCGCATTATTTCTAGCTTGCACCAGAATAGCAATAAGGAGGGGAAGAAAATTGGGGGGGAGGAGACAAAAGTTTGCCGATATTAGTTTCTTTGGCCCGAATAAAGACCGCTCTTTTATCTATTTGGTCGTTCCCTTCCGGAGGGCACGATATTACCGTTTTTGCCCATGATAATAAAAGGTAATACACGAATTGAATTTTAATATTTGTACTGTTAGCAACCGAAATAACACCAAAAGAGGTCACTTTTTTACTTAAACGGAGGAAAAAAATTCTGCATAATTCGGGGCGTTGGGCTTAGTGATTATGAAGGACACCGGTAGATGGCGCCGATTTTTTAAGAAAAATGGCTAAGAAAGTTAAGGCACTGAAGAGGGTGGTTATCATAAAGAATATATCGCTGAAAGCCATAACCATTGCTTGCGCGCGAACCATATTAAAAAGTTGAAACAAAGCGAGAGCGGAAGGATCAGAAGTAACGGAGCTGAAATATGCGGTAAGGTTCGAAAGAAATTCAGTCGCTTGGGCATTTCCTTCCTGGACGGTCTCAGCTATTCGTCCATAATGGAGGTCTGCACGCTGCGTCATAAGAGTGCTTATAATAGCGAGTCCTACTGCGCCTCCAAGATTACGTGTTAGATTAAAAAGCCCAGAGGCGTTTTTTATTCGTTCTGGTGGTAATGATCCTAAGGCAATATTATTAATAGGAACCATACATAACATAATAGAAACGCCACGGAAAATCTGAGGCCACAAAAGCTCCCGAAAACCCCAATCGTCTGTAATACCGGTAGCTAGCCAAGTGCCCCATGCAAAACCGATAAATCCTATCGCGATCATGAGACGTAGGTCAATTCGTGTTGAAAGAAATCCGGCGAGAGGAGCAGCAACAAACATAGCTAACCCTGAAATAAAGAGCGTTTCTCCAATCATGAGTGCATCATAATGACGGATTTGGCTAAGATAAAAAGGATAAAGGTAGGTGAGGCCGTACAGACCTATTCCAAGCATAAAAGAAAAAATTGATGAAATTGAAAAATTGCCATCGGAAAAAGTAGAGAGGTCAACAATTGGCTCTTTTGCAGTAAAGACGCGCCAAAAAAACAGACTGGCAGATAGAATTGTAATAATAAAAAAGCTAAATATCAGATTATCTTGTAACCAATCATGCTGGGCGCCCTCTTCTAGAACATATTCTAAAGATCCCAAAAAGACTGCCATAGAGATAAAGCCAAACCAGTCAAATTTGGCCATTAGGGATCGATCAGCTTTGTCGAAATCAATCAATTTCCAAGTGATGATCGAGATAATGATCCCGAATGGTACATTGATGAGAAAGAGCCAGTGCCATGATAAAGCGTGACTAAGATAGCCTCCCACTGTTGGGCCGATAGTAGGTGCTAACGTTGCTACTAGCCCAACGACAGGAGAAACAATTGACTGTTTAGAAGGGGGAAAAATCGTGTAAGAGACGACGAAGACGCTGGGAATGATGCCACCTCCTATAAAACCTTGAAGAGCTCGGTAAAAAGTCATTTCTCCAAGGGATGTTGCCGTTGCACAAAGAACGGATGTAATGGTAAATCCGGCAGCAGATAAGCTGAAGAAGACTCGTGTTGAGAGCATACGCCCCAAAAAGCCGGAAAGTGGTAACATGATAACTTCGGCTATAAGGTAAGAGGTTTGGACCTGTGAAATTTCGGTGGAACTGGCTGATAGGCCAGCTTGAATTTCAGCCAAAGATGATGAAACAATTTGGATATCTAAAATAGCCATGAACATGCCGAAGGTCATAGCGATAAAAACTATGATTTTGCGCATTGTTACGCGTTCTTGGGGAGAGGAAGGTGGATGTGTAGGAGGGGGCATGATAGGGCCGTTATTGTTAAAGACTTTTATTGTGTGGATTTTTGGCGTGTATCTATTTCTACGGAAACACTCATTCCGGCTCTGATGCGCCCACTTTTTAGCGCGTCTTCAGGAATAGAAATGCGTACCGGTACGCGTTGGACGATTTTAGTGAAATTACCTGTGGCATTTTGTGGTGGCAAGAGAGAGAAAACGGCCCCTGTTGCGGGCGCGATGGAAAGCACTGTTCCCTTCAAAATATCCTTTTTAAAGGTATCGAGGGAAATATAAGCTGTTTGCCCGCTGTAAATATCTTGCAACTGTGTTTCTTTATAGTTTGCTTCGACGTAGAGCGCGTGGATAGGTACTAATGCTGCGAGGCGTTGGCCATTAACAACAAAATCGCCGATTTTTGCTGTTAAATTCCCAATAGTTCCGTCAAACGGAGCATGTAGGATAGTCGCATCAAGATCACGTTTTGCTTTATCACGCGTGAGCTCGAGGCTCTGAGTCTGGCTTTTTATTTCGTCTCGTTGCGCTTCCAGCACTTGAATATTAGCGCGTGCTGTGGCTATTTGTGCGTTTACACGAGCGACATTGGCAATAGCTTGCTCATAGGCTAATTGGGCGTCATCAACATCGGATTGAGAAACATAACGGTTAGCTTTAAGCTCTGTGACGCGTTTTAGAGTTAATTGCGTCTTGGTTGCTACGGCAGCGGCAGCGGATTTCTGAGTTTGAGCTTCGTCTAAAACACTGTGGGCTGCTGTAATTTGCGCATCAATGCGCAGAAGAGTTTTTTGCTGGGTGTCGAGGTGAGCTGTTGTTTGCTCCAAGGCTATTTGGTAATCACCACTTTCTAAGCGGAATAAAATATCACCTTTTTTAACAGGTTGGTTAGCTCTAACGGAAACTTCTTCGATATATCCGCTTAATTTAGGGGCTATAGCGGCTATATCTCCCTGCACGTAAGCGTCGTCGGTGGTAAGCATATAGCGCCAGTGTGTCAGCCACTTATAGCCGAACCAAAGCACTAAAAGCGCAAGAATGATAAGAAGTAGACGGA